>JBBEBJ010000159.1:0-2732 GCA_040882425.1 Chloroflexota bacterium
CGGGCGGCCTCGACTGCCCGCCAGCTTGCGCCTACGATACGGCCGTGCGATCCACGCCGCGTCCCGGCCGGTCAGTAGCGGCCTCAGCGCCGGCTGCGTTGAACGGCGAGCAGATCCAGGCGATCAATCGGTTCCCGGACCAAAATCCGAATCCGGTGCTTCGGTATACGGCGGACGGGCGACTCCTGTACGCGAACCCTGCGAGCAGCCCGATCGCGCGGGCATGGGGCGTGTCCGTGGGCGACCCGTTACCGTCCGAGTGGCTCGACGCCCTGGGGGCGGCCATCGACACGGGGAAGTCCGTGGAGATCCGGTGTGACGATCGGACGTACTCGTTGCTCGCGATCAGCGTGACCGACCTCGGGTTCACGAACGTTTACGGCACCGACGTGACCGCGTGGAAGCTCATCGAGCGGTTCCCGGACGCGAACCCGAACCCGGTCCTCCGGATCACCGACGACGGCCGCGTCAGGTACGCGAACCCAGCGAGCGGGGACCTGCTCACCAGCCTCGGATGCACGGTCGGCGATCCGCTGCCCGACGAGCTCTGCCGGGCATTGTTCGACGTCCTCGAAGGGCGGGCGACCGGCGCCGTAGAGACGCGCGACAACGGCCACACGTTCGCGCTCGTGCCGGTGCGCATCCCCGAGCTCGGGATGATCAACGTCTACGGCACGGACACGACGGCCAGGACAGCGATCCAGCGATTCCCGGACGCGAACCCGAACCCGGTCTTCCGCGTCGAGCCGGACGGGACACTCGTTTACGCGAATCCGGCAAGCACGAGCCTGATCGACGGGCTCGGCTGTCGGCTCGGCAGCGCGTTGCCGGACGGGCTTCTCCGGCCGCTCCTCGAGCTCGCCGGCGATGCCGGTCGCGGGGCGATGGAGGTTGCCGCCGGCGGACGCGTGTACGCACTCCTGCCGGTCGACGTGGCCGCGTTCGGCTTCATCAACGTGTACGGGACCGACATCACGGCCGTCCGCCAGCTCGAGGAGGCCCACCGGGAGAACGAGCGGCTCCTCCTCAACATCCTGCCCGAGCCGATCGCCGACCGCCTGCGGCATGGCGAGACGCTGATCGCCGACCGGTTCGACGACGTCACGCTCCTGATTGCGGACATCGTCGAGTTCACCCGCCTCTCGGCCGGGATGTCGGCCGACGAGTTGGTGACGGTCCTCAACGAGGTGTTCACGGTCTTCGACCAACTCGTCGAGAAGTACGGTCTCGAGAAGGTGAAGACGATCGGGGACGCGTACATGGTCGTCGGTGGGATGCCCGAGCGGTCGGACGACCACGCGGAGCGGCTCGCCTCGATGGCCCTAGACCTCGCCGAGCGGGTGGCCGGCATCGATGCTGCCGCGCGGCTCGGCGTGCGGTTCCGGATTGGCATGCACTGCGGCCCGGTCGTCGCCGGCGTCATCGGGACGAAGAAATTCATCTACGACATCTGGGGCGATACGGTGAACCTCGCCAGCCGGATGGAGTCGCATGGCGTCCCGGGCCGAATCCAGGTGACGGGCGCAATCGAGCAGCGCCTGCGCAGTCGGTTCCGGTTCGAGCCGCGCGGGGTCGTCGACGTCAAGGGCAAGGGCCCGACGCCGACGTGGTTCCTCATCGGCAACGCGGTCGCGGGGGCCGTGGCCGACGACCGCTCGACGACACCGGGGTCGGACGCGGCAGCTCCGCGCTAAACGGCGGCGCCGTCCGCGGTTCTCGGCAGCCCGGCCGTGGGCAGCGCCTCGGCGCACGCGTCGATCGGCAGGCACTCCGGCAGGCTTGACGCCGAGGTCCGCCTCGGGATCCTCAGAAAGGCGCCGACGTAGACGCCGACGAGGACGATCGCACCGCCGGCCAGGAGTGCTGTCGAGACACGTTCGGCGGTGACGACTGCCGCGACCGCGACCGTCACGAGCGGCATGAGCAACGTGACGTACGAGACAGCCGAGGCGGTCCAGCGCGCCAGCGCGAAGACGTACAGCGCGAACATCGCGACCGAGCCGAGGAGCACGAGATAGCCGACCGCCGCCCAGGTCGCCGTCTCAGCCGGCACGGCCCATGGCTCGGCCGCGACGAGCGACGCGATGAGCAGGATGGCGCCGCCGGTCAGCATCGCGACGGCGTTCGTCCCGAACGGGTCGCTGCGGGGGATCCACTTGATGATCACGCCCGTCTCGGCGATGCACACGGTACCGAGCACGACGAGCACGAGCGACCCGACCGGGACGTTCGCGCTCACCTGATCAGCGAACACGAGCGCGACGCCGGCGAGCGCGACGAGCGCCCCGACGAGTCCCTGGACGCGGAACCGTTCCTGGCCCTGGGCGATCGCGAGGCCGAACGTGAACAACGGCGTCAGGGCGATCAAGACCATGGCCGTCCCCGCCGGAGCGTCGCGCAGGCCCGTGTAGATGAGCCCATAGCTCGCGGCGAATCCGACGGCGCCGTAGAGCATGCCGCCAGTGAGGCTCCGCCCCCGCGGGAACGCCCGCCGGCCAAGGATCACGACGCCGGCCATGATCGCCCCGGCCGCTACGAACCGGACCGCGGCCCCCCAGAACGGGGCCAGCTCGCCGACCGTCGCCTTCGCCGC
Source organism: Chloroflexota bacterium (assembly GCA_040882425.1). Taxonomy (GTDB): domain Bacteria; phylum Chloroflexota; class Limnocylindria; order Limnocylindrales; family CSP1-4; genus SPCO01. The sequence goes on from JBBEBJ010000159.1 coordinate 2,594, forward strand.
GATGGCATTGAGCCCTCCGAACAGCACCACGCCGAGGAACGCGGCGAGCACGGGACGATCGATGGGCGCGTCACTCGAAGCGGTCATGACGGGTGGCTCTCCCGCGTCGTCGCTGGGTTGTTGCCCTTCTACAACGACA
>JBBEBJ010000160.1:0-2731 GCA_040882425.1 Chloroflexota bacterium
GCCAACGACGCCACGGTCAAGGGCGGCACCTACTACCCGCTGACGGTCAAGAAGCACCTGCGTGCCCAGGAAATCGCGCTCGAGAACCGGCTCCCGTGCATCTATCTCGTCGACTCGGGTGGCGCCTTCCTGCCACTCCAGGCCGAGGTGTTTCCGGACCGCGACCACTTCGGCCGGATCTTCTACAACCAGGCCCGGATGTCGGCCGCCGGGATCCCGCAGGTGGCGCTGGTCATGGGCTCGTGCACCGCCGGCGGCGCCTATGTCCCGGCGATGAGCGACGAGACCGTCATCGTTCGTGGTACGGGGACGATCTTCCTCGGCGGCCCGCCACTCGTGAAGGCCGCCACGGGCGAGGACGTGACGCCCGAGGAGCTCGGCGGCTCGGAGGTGCACACCCGGCGATCCGGGGTGGCGGACCACGAGGCGCTCGATGACGAACATGCCCTGGCGCTCGGCCGCTCCATCGTTCGGCACCTGAGCCGCCGGACGCCCGACCCGCCATGGGAGCGGCGGTTGTCGGAGCCGCCGCTCGTCGCGCCCGACGGCGACGACCGGACCGCGTCGCTCTATGCGGCGGTGTCCCTCGACCCGCGCCGCCCGGTCCCGGTCCGCGAGGTGATCGCCCGGCTGGTCGACGGCTCACGCATGCACGAGTTCAAGCCGCTCTACGGCGAGACGCTGGTCTGCGGGTTCGCCCACGTGGCCGGTTACCCGGTGGCCATCCTCGCCAACGACGGGATCCTGTTCAGCCAGTCGGCGCTCAAGGGCACCCACTTCATCGAACTGGCCTGCCAGCGTCGGATCCCGCTGGTCTTTCTCCAGAACATCACCGGGTTCATGGTCGGCCGCGAGTACGAGGAGGCAGGCATCGCCAAGGACGGGGCGAAGCTCGTCACCGCCGTGGCCAGCGCCGAGGTGCCAAAGTTCACGGTCCTGATCGGGGGCAGCTTTGGTGCCGGGAACTACGCGATGGCCGGCCGCGCGTACCAGCCGCGCTTCCTGTGGTCCTGGCCGAACAGCCGGATCTCGGTGATGGGCGGCGCCCAGGCGGCACGCGTCCTGTCGACGGTCCGCGGCGACTTCGCCGACGACGCCGAGCGCGACGCCTTCGAGGCGCCGATCCTCGAGACGTACGAGCGGGAGGGTTCGCCGTACTTCGCGACGGCGCGGTTGTGGGACGACGGGATCATCGATCCGCTCGACACGCGCCGGGTCCTGACGCTGGGCATCGAGGCCGCCCTACATGTGCCCATCCCGGAGACGAGATTCGGCGTCTTTCGGATGTAGCCGCTGAGCCGGAGTCCATCCAGGCGACGGGCGCAGCGGAGCTGATCAGCCGTCTGCCGTCGGGCCCGGGTCGGGCGGACGGACGACGCCCCAGCGCCGGATCACGAGAACCCAGGCGGCGGACGCCAGGGCGATCAGCGGCGCAAGCCGAACCGCGCCGCTCACCCCGCTGCGAAGCACCTGTCCTGTGAGCCGCCCGCCTTCATCGAACCCGTAGAGCGCCGAACCGACGAGCCACGTGCCGATCAACGCGGAGGTCACGGCCGCAACCGGCACGCCGAGGGCGATCGCCAGGCCGACCACGGCGCCATCGATCCGTGAGCCGAGTGCTGCCGGCGCAAGCCCGGCACCGAGCAGGCCGACGCCGGCGAGCCCCGCCAGGCCGGCCAGCGCCGACGCGGGCGGCGTGAGAAACGGTTCGATGGCCGGCAGCATCGCCATGCCGGCGGCACCAACCGGGGCGAAGAGGACGGCCGCGAGGAGCCCGCCGCGGCGGGCTGTCCGGATCGACGCCAGCCTGCGGCCGGACGGGTCTGGACGCCAGTTGGGCGACCAGGGATTCGCTGGACCCATCGAATGCAGCGTAGCAGCCGGTTACCCACTCGCTACGATGGCCACATGCCGCAGGCAGTACGAGTCGACCGGACCGGACCTGGTGGTGCCATCGCATGGGTGACGCTCGACCGACCCGACGCGCACAACGCGTTCGATGCCACCCTGATCGCGGAGCTCCGGGCCGTCTTCTCCGGGCTGACCCGCGAGGGTCCGATGGACCTCCGGGCGGTCGTCCTGGCCGGTGCCGGGCCGTCCTTCTGCGCCGGCGCGGACGTCGCCTGGATGCGCGCCGCGGCGGCGCTCGACGTCGAGGCCAACGAGCAGGACGCGATGGCCATGGCCGACATGTTCGAGGCCGTGGACACCTGTCCGGCACCGGTGATCGCCCGGGTGCACGGGGCGGCGCTCGGCGGCGGCGTGGGACTGTGCGCGGTCGCAGACCTCGTCATTGCCGAAAGTGGAACCCGGTTCGGGTTCACGGAGACTCGCCTCGGGATCCTGCCTGCGGTGATCAGCCCGTTCGTTGTCGCCAAGATCGGCGAATCTGAGGCTCGCGCGCTCTTTCCGGGAGGGCGGCGCTTTGACGCCGTCCGGGCACAGCGGATCGGCCTGGTGCATGAGGTGGTCGAAGGCCCGGCCGCCCTTGACGCCGCGATCGAGGCCGCGATCCGCGACCTCCTTGCGGCGGGACCGACCGCGGCGCGCGCGGCGAAGGCCATCATCCGTGAGATCCGCGGCCTCGGCCACGGCTCGGCCAAGTGGCACACGGCAAGGACGATCGCGCGCCAGCGAGTCTCCACGGAGGCGCGCGAGGGCCTTGCGGCGTTCGGCGAGAAGCGGCCGGCGGCCTGGGTCCCGGACGAGGGCGCGGGCTGACCTCGGCAGG
>JBBEBJ010000161.1:0-2693 GCA_040882425.1 Chloroflexota bacterium
CGAACGTCGTCGCCGGTCACCGTGGCGGACACCATCCGGGCGCGCGCACCGGTCCGGTCCTTCGCTTCGGTCAGGACGACCGAGCCGTACGTCCGGCCCGAGCTCGACGTAGCCAGCCCGATCCCCAGGTAGTTGAACGAGCCGCTTGTCAGGAGCGCCCAGTGGGGCGCGCTCGAGGCCCAGAGTTCGAAGAGATGCGCGGCCCCCGCGCTGCCCGAGGCCGACGAATACGCGATCACCTCGCCGTGGCGGAACCACTGGATCCCGCGACGATCCAGGCTCGCCTCGATCGAGCCCGCGACGCCGTGGCTGAGCACGTCGGCCGACGCCATCGCCGCCGCCCGGTCGTCGGCCAGGACCCACAACCGCCAGTCGGAGCGCAGGGGTGCGAGTCCGCGGGCCGCCCGAGCCTCGTTGACGTGGGCCATGATCTGGCGCTCCGGCGCGGTTGCCGTCGCTGCGCTTGTCGTTCCTGGGATCGCCGCGAGCAGCGAAACGGCAATGACGAGTCGGAGCAGCTTCATCGGCGAACGTCCTCGTAGCGGGTCAGCGCGCGTTGGAGCGTGGCAGCGACGTCGTCCCGGAGCGACACCGGCTCCAGGACCTCCACGTCGTCGCCCCAGGCCAGGATCCAGAGCCGGATCTCGATCGTGCCTGACACCGTGGCGCGCCATCGAAGTGAGCCGTCGGGATCGACCGCCACGGTCTGCGTGGGATGCCAGGTAGCTTCGAGAACCCTGGACGCGACGCGTGGGGCGAAGCGTAGCACGACCGCCACCGGTGGCTGGTCAGCGATGATGTCCCAGGCGGCGCGCAGGGAGCTGGTCGTGGCGACGGGATCGGGCGGCTCGAACGTCCGCGGTGTCAGCGCGGCCGTCCGGATCCGCTCCACCTTGAACGTCCGGATCGCCTCTCGGCCCTCGTCGAACCCGATCAGGTAGAGGGCGTGGGTCTGGAGCGACGGCTCGAGCAGATAGGGCCGGACCGTCGCCCGCCGAGGTGCGGCGCCACGGTCGTACTGGGCGGGCACATAGTCGATCGTGACGACGCGCCGTTCGGCCCAGGCCTTGGTCAGCAGCCGGACATTGCCGCTGAAATGTTCGTCACGTGGCGCCTTGGAGAGGACGTCCAGCGTCCGCTCGACGTGCTCTGCGAGCGCGGGCGGAAGCCCCTGCTCGAGCTTCTCGAAGGCGGCCGCCAGATCCGGGTCGTACTTGTCCGCGTAGCGCGCCATCAGGCGCGCCGACAGCACGACCGCCATCGCCTCACCCTGGGTCAGCTTGAGGGGCGGGAGGAAGGCCTTCTCCTGGTCGATCCCCCAGCGTCCTCCGTCGGCCCAGACCGGGACACCGATTTCCTCGTCGATCGCGCGCAGGTCGCGGTAGACGGTCCGGACGGACATCCCGACCCGCTCGGCGACCTCGGCCGTCCGGATCCCCTCGGGATGGGCCTGCAGGATCGAGACGAGACGCGTCAGCCTGGCGAGCCGGTCGCGCTTGGTCGCATACCGCCCACGCTCGTCATCGATCATCTGGTCGGAGTATGGATGACGAAGCTGCGGCCTCGCTCGGTGGCGGTGAGACGCAGCTCGACCGTCGCCTGGAGCGCGTCGGGCACCACCCCGACGGCCTCGCCGTTGACGCTGCCAGCGACCTGCCCTACCTGGCCGTCGAGGAAGACCCAGTAGTCGAGCTGGCCCCGCCAGCGGCGGAGGTCGGCCGATCCGACAAGCCAGCGGACCTGCGGAAAGGTCGCTTCGAAGGTCGGCCCGTCGATGGCGATCCGGCATCGACGGGCGCGAGCCCCTTCGAGCACCTCCACGCCGCGGTCCTCGGCGGTGGCCCGATAGTCCGGCGTGAGCGCCGTAGACAGGGCCTGGACATCGAGCGAGTCGGCGGCGACCGTCTCCGCTGCAACGGTCCGCCACCCGAGCGACGGTGTACGGACCCAGGCACGCTCGCCGATCCGGGCCGACCCGTACTGCCCGAGCTGGCGGATGGTCGCGACGTAGGCAAGCCAGCGGAAGTCCGACTCGACGCGCAGCCCGGACAGCTCGACCGAGCCGATCGGCCGAAAGTCGACCGTCCCGCTCAGATCCAGTCGGAGCCGGGCCGAGGTGCCGGTCGCGAGGGGCGTGTCGCAGAACGGTGGCTGATCGGGACCCCCGGTCGGCCCGAAGCGCGAGCTGGCGACCGACCTGTCGCGCAGAGCGACATCGTTGGCGATCGCCACAGCGCCGAACATCCCGCCGGAGATGCCGGTGGCCAGGAGCGCGACCGCGATCCCCGCGACCAGTCGCCTGCGGCGCAGGGCCGTCCCGCCGTGGACCCGGCGCGCCACGCCGATCCCGGCGAACAGGCTCGTCGCCACCAGGGCGAGCAACCAGGGATAGACCGCCTCGATCGAGGGGAGCAGGGTCTGGGACCCGTACGCCGTCAACTGATTCACCAACCCGACGATCGAAGGGACCAGGCAGAGCAGGCCGCCGATCCCGAGCCACATGATCGACGAGAAGGCTCGATCGCCCCTGGCGACCGGGGGCCAGACGACGCCCGCGATGGCGATGGCGATCGGGCCGAGCGCGGTCAAGCCGACCACGAGATCGAGCGGGCCGCCCGGCCGATAGGTCAGCAGCAGGAGCCCGCCGGACGCCGCCCAGCACGCGACGAGCGCGCTGCCGATCAACCGGAGCT
>JBBEBJ010000162.1:0-3928 GCA_040882425.1 Chloroflexota bacterium
CGATGGCCGGGATCCTGGCAACGACCCTGCTGCTGACCCCGGCCATGGCGCCGGCCAGGCGAAAGGACCGCTAGCGCAACGTCAGAACGGGGCGCCCACCGCCCCGGCCCCAGGAGACGGAACGCACGAAGGACCGGGCCCGAAAGGGTCCGGTCCTTCGCTTGTCAGTCGAGCAGGTAGGTCTCGCCCGGCTGCACGAGCGCCACGGGCCCACCGTAGGCCGCCCGGGCGGATGCGACGGTCTCGTTCTCGTCGAAGCCCATCAACAAGTGGGTCAGGAGGACACGGCCCGCACGCGTCCGGCTTGCGAGCGACCCGACCGCTGGACCATCGAGATGAGCCGCGTTGGCGGGCACCGGGCCCGGGCCGAATGAGACCTCGGAGAGGAGGAAGTCACCCGGGCGGATGAGCGGATCGAGGTCCTCCGTCCGGCCGCAATCGCCGGTATAGACCAGTCCACGTCCGGTGGGAGGCGAGAGGCGGAACGCGAAGCTCGCCCCATCGTGGGTCACCGGGGCCACCTCGACCGTGATGGAGCCGATGCGAATCAACCCTGGCTCGAGGGCATCGACATCCAGCGCTGCCGCGCTGAAGCCCGGCTCCGCGTGCAGCGCGTCGATCCGATCACCCAGACCCTTGGGACCGATCACGCGGACGCGGCGCGGCGCACGGGGACCCCAGCACAGGAAGTGACGCAGGGCGACGAGGTCGATGAAGTGATCGGGATGGAGATGACTGATCAGGACCGCGTCCAGCGTTCCTGGATCGAGGAGCCCGGCCAGTCGCGGGAACGACCCCTGGCCAAGGTCCAGCAGGATCGCCGTTGAACCGTGTCGCACAAGGTAGGCGGCGCCCGTGGCGCCGGGGCGATCGGTAAAGGCTGGACCGGCGCCGACGATGTCGAGGCGCAGGGCGCCGGCAGTGTCTGGGATCACGCGCGACAGCGTAGCCGCTTGGAGCGACGGTCAGTTGCCCTCGTTGCTGCTCTGCGGCGCGCCGCCACCGCCACCACCGGGCGGCTCCGACGGCGGGCCGCCACGCGGCGTCCGGTCGGGCTTTGCCGTCGACGCCGCGTTGGTCGTCGGGTCCGCCTTTGGGGTGGGACGTGGCTTCGCCGTCGCAGCGGCGGGGTCGGCTGTCGGCTTGTTCGGGTTGGCCGTCTTGTCCGGCTTCGGGTTCCCCGCTGGATCCAGGCCGGGCGGCGTCGCGTTCGGGTTGCCATGGATCCTGTCGATCGCCGAGTCGCTTCGATCGATCGCTCGCTGGATGGCGTCGCGAGCCGCATCCGTTGGTACGCGGTCGACGAGGACCTCTAGGACGTCGATGTTGCTCCGGACGCCGGCTTCCAGCGTGGCCGCCGCCGAGACATCGTTCCCGGCGTCCTCCGTCGCCTCGTTGACGATCGCGCCATACGCCTCGAGCGCCGCGTTGGCCGCGTTCGTATCACCGGTCGCGGTCGCGGCCGCCGCCTCCGAGAGTCTGTCCTGGAGTCGTTGCAGCTCTGCGTGGGCGCGTGCATCGGCCTCGCTCGGCAGCGTCAGGGTCTCCGTCCAGACCCGCACGCCATAAAGTGGGCCGCCGGCCTGGGCCGCGGCGACGGATCCGACGCCCACCGCGAGCGTCAGGCCCGCGGCCAGCAAGGCCGTCATCGGGCGTCGCCAGGCCGACCGTCGTGTCCGACCGCCCTTCGCTTGTGCGGCGATCGCAACGGCAGCAGCGGCCCGATCGGCATCGGCCCGGGCGAGCGCGGCCTGCCGGTGCGCGGCCGCCATGACGCGGGCGCGCATCCGAATCGTGGCCGAAGGCTCGGGCGAAAGGCGCGCCTCCGCGTACGCCTCGAGGCGTCGCGCCAGTTCGTCGTCTTTCGGGTCGAGATGCTGCATGAAGTCCTTATCCATCCTGTTGGTCATGGGACCCTTCGTGGGATCCGCCCTGTATCCCGAGCTGTCGACGGAGAGCGGCGATGGCGCGGAACTGGAGTCCGCGGATCGTTCCTTCCTGTCGGCCCATCACCTCGGCAGCTTCGCGGGCCGAAAGGCCGGCGAAGAAGCGCAGGGCGATGGCTTCTCGTTGGTCGTCGGTCAACGTCGCAAGCGCGGCGTGGACTCGATCGAGGTCCTGCCGGATCATCGCCACGTCCTCGGGTCCCGGTTCGTTGGTGCCTTGGAAGGTCACCGCATCCAGGTCGGCGTGTTCGTGACGAGTCCGAGTGAAATCTACGACCGCATTCCGGGCCAGCCGAAAGAGCCAGCCCCCGAAGGGAATGCCCCGCGATTCGTATCGCGGAAGCGCTTCCAGGGCCTTGACGAAGACGAGCTGCGTCAGGTCCTCCGCGTCCGCCGGGCTGTGGACGCGGCTGACGACGTAGCGGTAGATCGGCAGGTGGAAATGATCAAAGAGCTGTCCGAAGGCCCAGGCGTCTGCCGACCGGGCCTCGTCCACCAGCCGCTCGATCGCGGCATCGTCAAGACTCACAACGAATCTCCGGGCGGACCGTTAGGACCGCCACGCGACGCCGGCTGGCAGAGCGACCTGGACAGAAGTACCACCCCGACGAAACGTCAGTGCCTCGAAGCCGCCGTCCGTCGCGTACTGGTAGCCGTCGGCGAGCGCCCAGCCGAACTGCTCCGCACGATGGGCATCCGATCCAACCGTGACCGCCCGGCCGCCCATCTCGCGGAAACGGCGGACCATCGCTGCCGACGGATACGTCTCCCCGACCGGGTGACGGAGGCCGCTCGTGTTGATCTCGAGCGCCGTGCCGGAATCGACAAGTGCCCGCAGGATCGGCTCGTACAGCTCGGGCGCAGCGGCGAGGGCTTCCTTCGACACGAATGGATGAAGGTAGCGCTTGACGACGTCGAGGTGGCCGAGCGCGTCGAACAGGCCCGAGCGTGCCGCCGCCTCGGCCTCGTCGAAGGCGGGCGCGACGATCTCGGCGAGGGATCGGCCCTCCACCCAGCGCCGGACCCGCCCCGGGGCGTACGGCGAATCGACCCGGTCATGGACGGACCCGATCGTGAAGTCGTACCGGTGCCGAGCCAGGTGGTCACGGATATCCGCTTCCCAGCTCCGGTCGTACGTCAGCTCGACGCCAAACCGGATGGCGACACCCTGGGGACCCCATCGTTCCGCCGCCTGGCGGACGATCCGCTCCCGGTCGGCGAAGGTCGCGTAACTGAATGCCGGCGCACCGGGCTCGAAGTCGACATGATCCGTGATCGCCAGCTCCGCGATCCCGCGCTCGACGGCCTGGGCCGCGTAGACATCGATGACCACATCGCTGTCCGGCGAGAGCGTGGTGTGGAGGTGCGAATCGAGAGGGAGATCTCGTGGCTGACGATCGATCATGGCCGCTGTTCTGTCCAGGAGGACAAACCGCTCGAGCGGCGCGCCGATCGCCTCACACGGGGCCTCAACGGGTCCGCCGAGCCAGGACAGCCCGCCCCGTTGAACACGGGGACGCTGCGCGTGGACGGTGCATCGACCGCCGTGAGCCGCGGATCGCGACGCGGTGCAGTCCCTGGAGCGCCGAGCGACGCGGACGGGAGCTGTGACGCCCGGTTTGTTCTGCGCTGGAGAACACCGACCCAGCACCCGGGCCGACGGGAGGCGTCACGCGGCGCGTCAACCGATCGCCGCACGTCAACGGATCGCCGCACGGCAACCCTGGACTCGACTCGGCTGACAGCCTGCCGTCAGCCACTGATCAGCCCGAGCTCGCGTCCGACCCGATCGAACGCGGCCAATGCGGCGTCGAGCTGCTCGTCGGAGTGAGCCGCCGTGACGATCGTCCGGAGCCGCGCCTTGTCGATCGCGACGGTGGGAAACACGACGGGTTGGGCGAAGACGCCTTCCGCGAACAATCGATCACTGAAGCGTCCGGCGACATCGGGGTCGCCCATCATGACCGGCGTGATCGGGGTCT
>JBBEBJ010000162.1:4028-17449 GCA_040882425.1 Chloroflexota bacterium
CTGAAGCGTCCGGCGACATCGGGGTCGCCCATCATGACCGGCGTGATCGGGGTCTGGGAGCGGCCCGTGTCGAACCCGAGCCGGGTCAGCTCCGCCTTGAACCGCCGCGTGTTCGCCCACAGCCGGTCCTGCAGCTCGGGCTCCTCCTCCATGACCCGGATCGCCTCACGGCACGCCGCCACGACGGCTGGCGGATGCGAGGTCGAGAAGAGGAATGGCCGGGCCCGCTGGGTCAGGATCTCGCGAAGGGCCGTCGACCCGGCGACGTAGCCGCCGAGCGCACCGACCGCCTTGCTGAGCGTGCCGACCTGGATGGCGACCCGGCCGTGCAACCCGAAGTGGTCGACCGTGCCCCGTCCGTTCCGACCGAGGACGCCCGACGCGTGGGCATCGTCGACCATCACGGCCGCCCCAAACGCCTCGGCCGCCTCGACCACGTCGGGGAGCGGCGCGATGTCGCCGTCCATCGAAAAGACCCCGTCGGTCACGACGAGGATCAGCCGGTACGCGCCGCCGCCCGGTCGGCCGGTCTCCCGCGCCTCGCGCAGGATCTCGCGGAGCGCGGCGACATCCCCGTGCGAGTAGATCTGCCGCGGGGCCTTCGACAGGCGCATCCCGTCGATGATCGAGGCGTGATTGAGCGCGTCCGAGACGATCAGGTCCGTCTCGCCGGCGATCGTCGGGATGACGCCCGTGTTGGCGGTGAAGCCCGACTGGAAGGTCAGGACGGCGGGGGTGCCCTTGAAGGCGGCGAGCTCCGCCTCGAGGGCCTCGTGCATGGTCATCGTCCCGGCGATCGTGCGGACCGCGCCGCTGCCGACGCCAAAGTCGCGGACGGCCGCGAGGGCCGCCTCCCGCAGGCGCGGATGGTGGGTCAGCCCCAGGTAGTCGTTCGAGGACAGGCTGATCACGCGCTGGCCGTCGACGGAGACGATCGGGCCCTGCCCCGAGGACATGACCCGTAACGGTCGGTAGAGGTGGCGCTCGCGGAGCGCGGCGACCTCCTCGTCGAGGAAGGCGAGTGGGTCGGGCCGCCCGGCCGGTCCCGCCTTGCCGGTGGTCTTCCCGGCGGTCATGACTGCCAGTCCATGATGACCTTGCCCGAGTTCCCGGCCCGTGCCGCCGCGAACGCCCCCTCGAACTCGCGGAACTTGAAGCGGTGGGTGATCGCCGGCGTGATGTCCAACCCCGACTGGAGCATGACCGTCATCTTGTACCAGGTCTCGTACATCTCCCGACCGTAGATCCCCCGCAGCGTGAGCATCTTGAACACGATGGCGTTGACGTCCATGGCGATCTCCTCGGTCGGGATCCCCAGGATCGCGACACCGCCGCCATGGGCCATCGCAGCGATGGCGTTGCGCAGGGCCGATGCGTTGCCCGACATCTCCATGGCGACGTCGAACCCCTCGACCATGTCGAGCTCGGCGAAGACGTCCGGCAGAGCCCGCGCGCGCGGATCGACGACGAGCGTGGCTCCCATCTGCGTCGCCAGCTCGCGACGGTAGGCATTGGGTTCGCTGACCACCACGTGCCGGGCGCCCGCGTGTCGGGCGCCCGCGGTCGCCATCAGCCCGATTGGCCCGGCGCCGGAGACCAGGACGTCCTCACCGAGCACCGGAAAGGCGAGGGCGGTGTGGACGGCGTTCCCGAACGGGTCGAAGATCGCCGCCACCTCCTCGTCGATGCCGGGCCAGTGATGCCAGACGTTGGTCATGGGCAGGGCGACATACTCGGCGAAGGCTCCGTCGCGGCCGACACCGAGCCCGATCGCGCGCGCGCACAGGTTCCGCCGGCCGGCCAGGCAATGCCGGCAACGGCCGCACACGACGTGTCCCTCGCCGCTCACGATCTCGCCCGGATGGAAGTCGGAGACGTTGGATCCAACCTCGACGATCTCGCCGACGAACTCGTGGCCGACCACGAGCGGCGGCGTGATCGCACCGGCGGCCCACGGATCCCACGCCTCGATGTGCAGGTCCGTGCCGCAGATCCCGGTCTTGCGCACCTTGATCAGGACGTCATTGATGCCGATCGCCGGCACGGGAACGTCCTTGAGTTCGAGCCCGGGACCGGGGCCGGTCTTGACAAGCGCGAGCATCGAACCAGACCTCCATGACGAACCGCGCCGCGGGTCACCCGTCGCGGGCGCTCCAATCGACGACCGGATTCTCCACCGCGCCGATCGCGTCGATCTCGCAGCGGGCGCGATCGCCCGGCTCGAGAAAGACCGGCGGATCGCGAAAGACACCGACCCCCGATGGCGTTCCGGTCACGACAATGTCGCCGGTCTCGAGGGTGATGACGGCGCTGATGTACTCGATCAGCTCGGCGACACTCCAGATCATGTCAGCAGTCGAGCCGTCCTGCATGAGGATGGCACGACCGGCATCCGGTCCTGATCCAGGGATCCGCCACGAGCGCAGGCGGAGTTGCTGGGGGTCCGGGATCTCGTCCGGCGCGACCATGACGGGTCCCACCGGGAGGAACGTATCCGAGCCCTTGGCGCGGAGCCACTGACCGTCGCCGACCTCGCCTGGGCCGAGTGCCGCCTTGACGCCCTGCCAGTCGCGGGCGCTGACGTCATTGGCCACGACATAGCCGGCGACGTGGTCCAGGGCGTCCTGGCGGCGGACGCGGCGGGCGACCGAGCCGATGACGACGCCGAGCTCGACCTCGAGGTCGAGCGCGTGTGTCCCCTCCGGCCGAACGATGGGCGCCCCGTCGGCCACGATCGTGTTCGCGAACTTGGCGAACAGCAACGGCCGCGTCGGGGCCGGCCGACCGCCCTCGGTCACGTGGTCGCGGTAATTCAGGCCCACGCACACGATCTTGGACGGGTTCGGCCGGTAGTCGGTCTGACGCACGGACGGCGCCCGCTCAGCTCGAGCCGGACGAGACGCTGCTGGTCGAGGCGCCTGGGGTGGGACTCGGCGGGGCGCACTGCGGCTCGGGGTTGGTGCGTTCGCCCCACACCTGCCAGAACTCGAGGATCTGGGCGGCATCGAACTCCGCGAGCGGCAGGACGCGCCCCCAGACCAGCGCAGCGTAGGGCGTAGCCATGTCGTCGAATCGGGCCATCACGGGCCCCTGGCTGGTCCCGGGCTGGATCCCGCAAACGGGACTTGGCGGGAACTCGTCGAACAGACCCCGGAGGGCCGCCTGTCCGTCCGGGCCCGGTCCCGGGTCGCCGTCGCGCCCGCGATACAGGATGACCATGGCCCCGTGCTCGAGGTTGTGGATCCAGCCCTGGGGTAGCGCCCGGTCGCCCGGTCCGTAGAGGCGCGGCGTGATCGGTCCGAGGGGAAGATCGTTGTAATGCGAGCCGGACGCCGGCGGGCAGTAGGTGTAGGTGACCTGCTCGCCGGTGTTGGGGTGCCGGTTGCCCATGTCCTGCTGGACGTACCCCGGATTGGGCGACGCGTCGGGAGCCGGACTCGCGGTCGGGCTCGGCGTCCATTCCGTGGAGCAGGCATAGGCGGGTGCGGCCGCCGAGGCGAACACGAACGCCGAGATCAATACGACTCCGGCGATCGCCGCGATCGCCACCATCGGCGTCCGATAGCGTTCCATGAACGATGGCTGATAGGCCACACGGGCGCGTTCACGGCGCCCGATCCGGGGGCTGCCCGTGGGTGACGTCGACGGTTTGGCCGGTCCCTGCGGCGCGCTCGCGGCGGGCGAAGCGGGCTGGGTTCCGGCGGTCGAGCCCGGCGCTTGCCGCCGGCGGCTGGATTTGCTCACGTGGATGGCCTCGGTAGATGGGTTGGGGACGGTGTTGGTCGATGCTCGGATGAGCGACCCGGACGGCGCCCAACGAGAGGGTACCGTCCCGCGCCGATCCTGCGTCGGGCCGAGCCCGACGTGCGCCGGACCGGGTGGACCGTCGTCAGCGGGGTCATGGCTCGTTGAGAAAGGCTCGGACCTCCGGACGGAGGAGTCCGCGAAACAGGAGGACGCCAAGGACGGCCACGAACAGCGCCTCGATGGGCAGGCGGCTGAGCAGGAGCAGCGGCACCAATGGGACCGTCAGGCTGGCCAGTCCCAGGGCCAGCCCGCGCGCCGCCTCCTTGCGCTGGAGGACCAGCGTGGTGGTGAAGATGGTGTAGGCGAGCAGCGCCATCACGACCACGCCCGGGAGGCTGACCGAGGCCTCCACGGCCTGGTCGACGACGAACCGCAGGGCCAGTCCGACGCCGGCCAGGATCAGGAACGCGTAGCCGAGAAACAGGCGCAGCCCGCCCGGCATGTCACGAAGGGTCTGGAGCATGGGCCCGATCGTACCCCGAAGGGTCTTGACACCGCCGGCTGGTCCCCGTATCTTCACTAAACCGGTTTGCTAAACCGGTTTGCTACTACCCGCTGGCGCGTCACCGCCGCCGCCGGAGCGAGTTCTGCCGGCCGAGTGGAGACGGCCGCGCGGGCGAGGGCCAGACAGCCGCGCAGGGAGTCGGACCCGAGTGGAACAACGCACGATCCGTCCGCGCATCGCCGACGTCGCCCGGGAGGCAGGGGTTTCCAAGACGGCGGTCTCGTTTGCGTTCAACAGCCCGGATCGGCTCGCCCCCGAGACCGCGGTCAGGATCCGCGACGTGGCCGAGCAGCTCGGCTACACCCCGCACCCGGTGGCCCGCATGCTGACGCAACGCCGGACGCAGACGATCGGTGTCCTGACGCCCCAGGCGCTGTCGGTGATCTTCTCGAACCCGTTCTTCGGCGCATTCAGCGAGGGGGTGGCCGGCGCGGCCGAGGAATCCGGCTACGGCCTCTACTTCATCTCGCCGCTGCGCGGGTCGCTCGCCCGGGCGATGAGCCGTGCCACCGTCGACGGGGTGGTGGCGATCGGCCTGTCCGACGATCACCCGGAGGTCGAGCAGATCCGGCGGGCGGGTGTTCCCATCGTCCTCGTCGACTCGACCGCCCTGCCCGAGCACGGCTCGGTGGAGATCGACGACGTCGGCGGCGCACGAGCTGCCGCAGAGCACGTGACGGGGCTTGGCCACCGCGACGTGCTGGTCATTGGCGTCGAGCCGCCCGTCCCGTCCCTCGCCATGGACCCCGATGGCGTCACCAGCCGCCGCCTGCGGGGCTATCGCGAGGGGTTCGCCGCCGTCGGCATGACGATCCCCGATGAGCGGGTGGTGGTCGGACCGGCCAGCATCGAAGGCGGGATCGCCGCGCTCAACCGGGCCTGGGAGGATGGCCTCCGCCCGACCGTGGTCCTGGCCATGAGCGACGCGATGGCGATCGGGGCGATGCGCGCGCTGCGTGACCTGCGCCTGACGATTCCCGGCGACGTGAGCGTCGTTGGGTTCGATGACATCGATCTCGCTCCGCACGTGGATCCCCCGCTCACGACGGTGCATCAACCGATCCGTCGCAAGGGCGCCGAGGCGGTCCGCCTGCTTCTGACCGTCGTCCAACGACGGGATCAAGCCAACCCCGAGCACCGCCGGCTGGAGACGCGCCTGATCGTGCGCGACTCGACCGGGCCGGTGCCGGCACCACGGCATGAGGAGGTGGCCGGGGCTAACCACTGAGATCGACCCGTCGGCGATCGACGGGCGGACACGGATCGTCCACCACGGACGTGTCGGCCCGCTGACGACGACCGAGACGATCGGAGCGCGGGCCTCCCGGCCCATTGCCGGCGCCGCCGGCGCAACCAATGGAGATGGGTGATCGAGACCGGTCACCCGAGAGAGAGGAGCAACACGAAACCGATGAAGCGACACGTACGCCTCGCCGGCCTGGTCATGGGGGTGGTCATCCTGGCCGCCGCCTGTACGACCGGAGCGGCCAGCCCCGCGCCGAGCGCGGTACCCGAAACCACGGCGCCGAGCGCCGCCCCCGAGTCCACGGCGCCCGAATCGATGGCGCCGGAGACCCTGAGCGGTTCGCTCACCATCTGGCACGCCTACGGCTCGTCCGGTGGCAACGCCGAGTTCAAGGCCTTCTCCAGGATCGTCGAGGGCATCCAGGCCGCCAACCCCGGCCTCAACCTCACGATCCTCGAGGTTCCCTTCTCCGACATCTACAAGAAGTTCGAGACCGAATCGGCCGCGGGTGGTGGACCCGACATGTTCATCGGTCCGAACGACAGCCTCGGCTCGGAGGCGCGCGGCGCGTTCCTGGTCGACCTGACCGGCAAGATCGACCCGGTCCTCGCCGAGACGAACGAGGTTTCGGTCGCGGGCAGCCAGGTCGACGGCAAGGTCTACATGGTCCCCGAATCGCTCAAGGCCGTAGCCATGTACTACGACTCGGAGGCGGTCCCGACACCGCCCGCCACCACCGACGAGCTCCTCGCCTTCGTCCAGGGCGGCGGCAAGCTCGGCGTCCTGACGGGCGCCTACTTCGGTTGGGGCTTCTACTCCGCCTTCGGCGGGGCGATCTTCAACGAGGACGGCTCGTGCGCCGCGACCGCCAACAGCGGCGTGGCCGACGCCATCAAGTTCGTCAACGACCTCAAGGGCGCCGGCGCGCTCGTCGACGCCGACTACGGAAAGGTCAACGACGCGTTCCTGAACAAGGAAATCGACGTCATGTTCAACGGGAACTGGACGCTCGGCGACTACCGCGCCGCTCGCCCGGCTCTCGCGGTCGGCCCCGTGCCGGCTGGACCCGGTGGCGTGGCGCGCACGATGACCGGCGTCGACGGCTGGTACATCAACGCGGCCAGCCAGAACCTGGATCTCGCGATCGCGGTGGCCTCGCTGCTCGTCAGCAAGGACGCCCAGACCATCGAGGTTGACGTTGCCGGCCACGTCCCGGCGAACACCGGCATCAGCATCATCGATCCGCTCGTGGCTTCGTTCTCCGACGCGATCAACGCCGGTGACGCTCGCCCGCAGCGCGAAGAGATGAACAACTACTGGGGCAACTTCGACAAGGCGTGGGCCGACGTCCTCACCGCCGGTGCGGATCCGACCGCAGCGGTCGCCGAGGCATGTGCCGCCATGGATACGGCGAACGGCAAGTAGCGGTGAGCGCGGGATCGCCCACGGCGATCCTGCCGGCATCGTGGCCACCCCGGGGCAACCCGGGGTGGCCGAATCCATCGGAAGCTGATCCACCGGACAGGGAGGAAGGACGATGACCGCGGCGGTCACCGGAATCAGGGCCTCGGGCGCATCGCTGGGCCGACGGCCCCGGCGCACCCGGATGCCCTACGTCTACCTGGCCCCCGCGCTCCTGGTGATGGGCGTCATCACGCTCTACCCGCTCATCTACCAGGTGTGGATGTCGTTCACGGACTACGGGATCCAGAACCTGCGGGCCGGGTCGGCCGCGCCGACCTGGGTCGGGGCCAGGAACTACATCGACGTCCTGTCCAGCCAGCTGAGCATCCCCAACTACTACTTCGTCCGGCTGCTGCTGTACAACCTGGTCTGGGCCTTCGCCAACGTGACCATCCACGTGATCCTGGGTGTCGGGATCGCGCTCCTGGTCCACACGAAGGGCCTCTGGTTCAAGCGTTTCTACCGATCGCTGTTCATCCTGCCAGTGGTCGTTCCGCCGATCATCGTGGCGACCGTCTGGAAGAACATGTTCGACGCCCAGAACGGGGCGATCAACCAGCTGCTCGCCGGCGCCGGCGGCCTGGTCGGGTTGCCGGCCAGCCTGTTCGGAGCCGACTGGCTGCGCCAGGTCGAGGACCCGATCTCGTTCATCCCGCTGCCGCTGGCGTTCTACGCGATGCTGGTGACCAACACCTGGCTGGGCTGGCCGCTCAACGCGGTGGTCGCCACCGGCGCGCTGCAGAGCATCCCGGGCGAGCTGTACGAGGCCGCCGAGATCGACGGCGCCGGCCGCTGGCAGCAGTTCAAGAACGTGACCCTCGTCTTCCTTCGACCGGCCATGATCCCGTACGCGATCTACGGCTTCGTGATCACGTTCAACCTGTTCCACCTGGCCTACTTCATGTCGGCGGGCGGCCCACAGGGTCGCACGGAGCTGCTTGTCACCCAGGCCTACCGCCTTGTCAACGACCAACGCCTGTACGGCGTTGGAGCGTCATTCGCCGTCATCATGTTCTTCATCCTGCTCGGGATCACCCTGGTCACCAACCGGTTGGCCAAGGCGACCGCCAGTTACCAGGACCAGTGAGGGCCGTGCGATGACCGCCAACACCGCGACGCCCCTCGCCATCCCCCGCGGCCCGTCGCGCCCGTCGCTCACCCGCAGCCGGCGCGGACAGCCATCCCTGGTACGCCAGGCGCTCCTCCAGGCCGTGACGATCATGGTCCTGCTCACGGTCCTGTTCCCGATCGTCTGGGTGATCGCCATCTCGCTTGACCCGCTGAACCGGTCCCGCCCAGAAGGCCTGAGCCTGATCCCGGCGAACGCGACGCTCGAGGCCTACGGCCAGGTCCTTGCCCAGCCGACCAACAACCCGATCTCGTTCCTGGAGCTGGCGCTCAACAGCCTCAAGATCGCGCTGAGCACGTCGGTGATCTCGGTGATCATCGGCGTCGTCGCGGCCTATGCCTTCGCCCGCTTCAAGTTCCGCGGCCGCGAAGCCCTGATGCTCGCGATCCTCGGCGTCCTGATGCTGCCGCCGGTCGCGACCTTGACGCCGCTCTTCGTGATGCTCAACCAGATCCAGCTGGATCTGCCGCTGCTGGGTTCATTCAACCTGCGAGCCTCGCTCCTGGGTGTCGGCCTGGCGATCATCTCCGGGTTGCTGCCCTTCGCGATCTGGAACCTGAAGGGTTACCTCGACACGATCCCGCGTGATCTCGAGGAGGCGGCCTGGGTTGATGGCGCGGGACCCAACCAGACGTTCATCCGGATCATCCTGCCGCTTGCCCTGCCGGCGCTGGCCGTCACCGGCTTCCTGGGCTTCGTGTCCGGCTGGACCGAGTTCTACTTCTCCTGGATGTTCCTCAACAAGGTCGAGGACCAGACGCTGGCGATGGCGCTGTACGCCATGCAGGGGCAGTTCGCGAGCACGCCGTGGTCGCAGTTCTCCGCCTTCGCGATCCTGTTTGCGATCCCCCCGGCCGTCGTCTACTTCTTCGCTCAGCGCTACATCACGTCCGGACTGGCCGTCGGCGGCGTCAAGGGCTGAGCCGGAAGACGACGACCTGGCGCGGGTCCAGGTTGTCGATCGGCCGGTACGCCTCGAACCCGCCCGTCGCGGTCACCACCGGAGCGCGCACGGCCGGCCCAAGAAGCGACTCGGTCGCCGGGGTGCCGCACAGCGGCCCGTCCGCCAGGCGCAGCACGACATCGTCGACCGCTTCGTCACCGAGGTTGGCGACGATCGCGATCGTCTCGGCGGCGTCGTGACGGAGGAAGGCATAGACGCCGCGCGGTGCGGCCTCGATCGGGGCGAGCGCGCCCGTGCGCAGCGCGGCGTGGTCCGCGCGCAGCCGGATGAGGGTTCGGTAGGTGCCGAGGAGCGACGTCGGATCGTCCGACTGGAGCGAGACGGCGACGGCCTCCGCGTCGGGCGCGAGGGCCTCCCACGGTTCGCCCGTCGTGAAGCCGTAGCCCGGAGCGTCCGTGGTCCACGGCATCGGCGTGCGGATCTCCTCGTCCGGCTTGCGCCCGCGAAGCCCGAGCTCCTCGCCGTAGTAGATGAACGGCACGCCGGGGTTCGTCAGCAGGAGCCCCGCCGCGAGACCGGCCGCCGCCCGATCGCGACCAAGGACGTCGATCGTGCGGTTCTGGTCGTGGTTGGTCAGGAACGCGGCGTAGCCGCCCTCAGGGTAGGCCGCCGTCACCTCCGCCTGGACATTCGCGATCGTGTCCGCGTCGCCGAGGCGCACGCTGCCGAGGAACGCCCCGGCCAGTCCGAACTCGAACGCGAGGTCGAGGGAGCCCTCCGAGACGTAGCGTGCGGTGGTGGTGGTGGCGTCCCACACCTCGCCGAGGACGAGCGCGTCGGGGTCCACGGTCTTGACCCCCGACCGGAAGTCCCTGAGCCATGCGAACGTCGCGGGCGTGTTCTCCAGCTGTTGCCCGTCCTCGACGAGGTGCCGGGCCGCGTCGAGACGGAAGCCGTCGACGCCCATTTCCTCGAGCCAGAAGCGGGCGACGTCGTTCAGTTCGGTCGTCACCTCGGGATTGGCAACGTTCAGGTCGGGCATGCCCTCCCAGAAATAGCCGTAGTACCAGCGGTCGCCGTCGCGATGCCAGACCGGCTGGCCGGCCGGCCCGGTCCCGGGCGGCGCGCCGGTCGCCCAGACGTACCAGTCGTCGCGCTCAGACCCCGGCGTGCGCGCATCCTGGAACCAGGGATGATCGATCGAGGTGTGATTGAGGACGAGATCGACCACGACGGCGATCCCGCGTTCGCGGGCCGCGGCCATCAACGCCTGGAAATCCGCGGCGGTCCCGTAGTCCTCCTCGACCCGACGGTAGTCGGTGACATCGTAGCCGTGGTAGCTGGGCGACTCGGCCACCGGCATGAGCCAGAGTGCAGTCACCCCGAGATCGTCCGTCGTCGCCGGGTCGCCGTCGTTGAGGTAGTCAAGCCGTTCGGTCAGGCCCCGCAGATCGCCGATGCCGTCGCCGTCCGAATCGGCGAAGCTGCGTACGAACACTTCGTAGAAGATGCGGTCACGCCACCACGGTGCGGCCGCGGTCGGCGGGGCGTTCGACGCCGGGTCGCAGGCAGGCGCTCCGGCGGCACTGGCCGTGGCGACCGGGCTGCTCGCGGGAGTCTGGACGGCCGCCGACGGGGACGGGCTGACGGTCGTGGCGCCACAGGACGCCAGGATCGCGGCGACAACCACGATCACGACCACGCGCAGCAGCGGAGGAAGGACCGGATGCGACGACATCGGCGCGAGTATGGAGGCAGCCGGCCGTGAGCGCCGATGCGCCGGCCTGGGTCCGGGACGCGATCTTCTACCAGATCATTCCGGACCGGTTCGCCGTTTCGCCCCGGGTGGCCAAGCCAGGTCCGCTGGAGGCCTGGGATGCGTCGCCGACCAGCCACGGGTTCAAGGGCGGCGACCTGCTCGGTATCGTCGAGCACCTGGACTACCTGGCGGACCTCGGGATCAACGCCCTCTACCTGACCCCGGTCTTCGCGTCGGCCTCGAACCACCGCTACCACACCTACGACTACCTGGCCGTCGATCCGCTGCTCGGCGGCAATGAGGCGTTGCGCGAGCTGCTCGACGCCGCCCACGAGCGCGACATGCGGGTCATCCTCGACGGCGTCTTCAACCACACGGGCCGCGGCTTCTGGCCGTTTCACCACGTGCTGGAAACCGGGGCTTCGTCGCCGTACCGGCGCTGGTTTCACCTCGACGACGCCGCGCTCGACGCCGGGCGGCCGCTGCTCGCGTACCCGCCCGCCGGGACCCCGGCGAGCGCGCTAGGCTACCGGGCGTGGTGGGGGATGCCGGCGCTGCCCAAGCTGAACACTGACGAGCCAGCCGTCCGCGAATACCTGTTCGGGGTGGCCGAGCACTGGCTGCGGTTCGGGATCGACGGCTGGCGGCTGGATGTGCCGGCCGAGATCGATGACGAGGCGTTCTGGCAGGAATTCCGGGCGCGCTGCCGCGCGGTCCGGCCGGACGCCTACCTGGTCGGCGAGATCTGGCACCTCGCGCCGGACTGGCTCCTCGGCGACCGCTTCGACGCGCTCATGAACTACCCCCTCGCCGAGGCGATCCTCGGGTTCGCCGGAGGGGTCGAGCTGGACACCGTCGTGGTTCGAGCGCACCACGAGTACGCCGGCAGCGTTGTGCCGCGCGACGGTGCGGCGTTTGCCGCGAAGCTCGTCGAGCTGCTGTCCGCCTATGACCCGTCGACCGTGGCCGTCCAGCTCAACCTGCTGGGGTCGCATGATGCGCCGAGGCTCCGCACCGTGGTCGGTGGGAGTGCGGCGCGGGTTCGCATCGCGACCCTGCTGCAGGCGACGTTGCCGGGCGCGCCATGCCTGTACTACGGCGACGAGGTCGGACTGACCGGCGGCAACGACCCCGAGTGCCGCGGCGCCTTTCCCTGGGACGAGGCGCACTGGGAACCCGGACTCCGCGGATCGGTCCGGGCGCTGTACCGCCTCCGAACCGCGGAACCCGCGCTGCGAGACGGGCGGGTGACCGTCGTTGGCTCCTCCGGCTCGGCCGTGGCCTACGAGCGGGGTTCCGGGGTCGCCCGCTTTGTCGTGGTTGCCAACCCGGGCGCGACCGCGGCGCGCCTGCCGCTCAGGTTCGGCGATGCCCCATCGGGTCACGGCGGACACCTCGCCCCAATGGTGTTGCCCGGCCTGGGAGGCGTTGGCGAGGCGGCGATCCTGGATGGGACCGCGACCCTCGACGTTGCGCCGCTGGCGGCCTCGGTGCTCCGGATCGTCTGAGACGAGTCGCTCGTATACTCCCGGTCTCGTGGCTGATCTCCCGCTCGTACTGTCGGATGGGCTCGATGAGACCCTGGCCCGCGTCCTCGATGCCGAGGGCAAGATCCCGCGCGCCATCGAGGCTCTCGGGCCCGTTGCGGATCGGGACGTGCTGCTGCTCGACACCGTGGACGGGATCCGCGCCCGCCAGCTCCGCGAGCTCGGCGCTCGGGTGGCGCTGGCCGAGGGCGGATCTGGCGGTTTCGGCGCCCCTGACGCGTCCACGGATGTCGTGATCAGCTACTGGACGTCGTTCCGTGGTGCGGCTCCCGCGGAGCTTGCGGAGGCCAGACGGGTCCTGCGCCCGGGCGGCCGGTTGCTCGTGGTCCACGACTACGGACGTGACGACGTGTCGCACCTCCACGGCGAACGGCCGGAGTACGGCGCCTGGAGCCGGCCGAGTGGCCCGTTCCTGAGCGACGGGTTCAGGGTTCGCGTCGTGCACTGCTTCTGGACCTTTGCCTCGGCCGAGGAGTGCGCAGCGTTCCTGGCGGCCGCCTTCGATGGCGCCGGCGAGAAGGTCGCCGCCGGGCTCAAGCGGCCACGGCTCTCCTACAACCTGGCGATCTACCACCGGACGTTCGGCGAGGCGGCGGCCTCCGACGGCAGCGGCAAGGAGGCTGTCCCGACCGAAGGCACCCGGGCGGAGGCGACCTCGACGCCCTCGGTCGCCAGGGCGGCGGAATGAATCGGGCGACGGGCGCCCGGCGGACAGCCCACGTCTCGCGACCCGGTCGGTCACCCTCGAGGCGCGTATCGCCCGGTGGCGTCATGCTGGCGGTCGCCCTCGGTGGCTCGGTGCTCTTCGCGCTGTACACGATCACGGTCCGGGACGCGTCGCAGATCCCACTGCTCGCGTCGGGCGCCGCGGTGCTCGGGCTCGCGTTCTGCGCTCTCGCCGCCTATGCGGGTCGGGCTACCTGGCACGCCGGGATCGCCGGACGCACCGATCGAGCGTTCCTCATGGCACTCGCGGGTGGCGGCGCGGCCATCGTGGGGGCAGGCTGTCTCGCCGGGGCCCTCATCCTGTTCATGCTGGCGCAGGGGCCCCGCTGACCCC
>JBBEBJ010000163.1:0-17437 GCA_040882425.1 Chloroflexota bacterium
CAGTGGCGGCCATCCTCGCGATTGCCGGAATCGTCATGGTCTCGGGCGCGGTCCACCTCGATGGGCTCGCCGACACCGCGGACGCCCTGGTCGCGCTCGGTCCCGACGGCGCCGAGCGTGCGCGGAAGGACCCAGCGATCGGCGTCGGCGGGGCGGCAACGCTCATCCTGGTGCTAGGCAGCGAGGCGGCATCGCTCGCGCTCCTGGCGATCGACGCGAGCCCGCTGGCCGCCGGTATCGCCTGCGTGGCCGCGGGTGGCGTGTCCCGGGCCGTGCCCGTGATCCTGGTGCGCGTTGCGCACCGCAATGCGCAGCCCATCGGCCTGGGGGGCTGGTTCGCTGCCCGAACCACGAACGTGGCGGCCAGCCTGGTGGTGGCGAGCGCTGCCGTTCTGTGTCTGGCCGGTGCGTTCGTGCTCGGCTCGCCGACCGTCATCGCCGCCGCCGGCGTCGGCGGGATCGGTGGGTTGACCCTGGGAATGGGGCTGGTCCGGACCCGCGGCCAGCTCGACGGCGACCTCCTCGGCGCCAGCGTCGAGCTGTCGTTTGTCCTGACCCTCGTGGCCGCGGCGGCCATCGTCGGCGGGGTCGGTCGATGACTGACGGGAAGATGAGCCGATGGCCAGCCCGCTGATCCTTGTCCTCGGCGGGACCAGGAGCGGAAAGAGCCGGTTCGGCCTGGACCTGACCCGTCGTTTCGCGGGCGCCGGTCCGGCAACGGTGCTGGCCACGGCGCTGCGCGGCGACCCAGAGATGGAGCGTCGCATCGCCCTCCACCGGCAGCACCGGCCGGCGACCTGGCCGACGATCGACGTGGGGACGGACCTCGCGGGAGCTGTTCGCCGCACCGACCCGGACCGGCCGGTCCTCGTCGAGGGCCTCACCCTCTGGTTGAGCGCCCTCGTCGGCGATGACCTCGAGGATCCCGATCCGATCCTCGGCGGGCCGGTGGCCGACGCACTCGAGGCCATCCGGGCGCACCTCGGACCCATGGTGGTTGTGAGCGACGAGATCGGTCTCGGGATGGTCCCGATGCATCCCGGGTCGCGAGCATTCCGTGACCTGGTCGGGCTGGCCCACCAGCGCTTTGCGGCCGAAGCCGACGATGTCCACCTGGTGGTTGCCGGGCTGCCGCTCACGCTCAAGCCATCGGCGCGAGGATGAGGAGCGACACGGCGGACGAGCGACGCATCGCGGCCGCCGTCGAGTCGATCGGCGCGATCGGCCCGCTCGATGGCAACGCGATGACGGTCGCCGCCGCGCATCTCGACCGGCTGACCAAGCCACCGGGCAGCCTGGGCCGTCTCGAGGAGCTGGTGATCAGCCTCGCGGGCATCACCGGCCGGCCGGACGCGTCCGTAGGGCGGCGCTGGATCGTGGTCGCGGCAGGCGATCACGGCGTGGCGTCCGAGGGCGTGTCCGCGTACCCACCCGAGGTGACGGCCCAGATGGTCGCGAACTTCGTCACGGGCGGCGCCGCCATCAACATCCTCGCTGCGGCTGCCGGTGCGTCGTTGGCGGTCGTCGATGTCGGCGTGGCCACGCCGATCCCGAGGACCGGCTGGCTGGGCCAGGACCACGGCCGCGGTGGTCGCCTCTTGCGCGCGCGGATCGCCGATGGCACGGCCAGCATGACCATCGGCCCGGCGATGCGACGGACCGACATGTTGCGCGCCGTCGCGGTCGGACTCCGGATCGTCGAGGACCTGCGGTCGGACGGCGGGGTCGACATCCTCGGGCTTGGCGAGATGGGGATCGGCAACACGACGGCGGCCAGTGCGACCGTCGCGGCGCTGACCGGCGCGGCGGTTTGGCGTGTGACGGGGACGGGGACGGGCATCGACGAGGACCGCCGAGCGCACAAGATCGCCGTGATCGAACACGCGCTCGAGGTGAACCGGCCCGACCCGGGGGACCCGCTCGGGGTGCTGGCGGCGGTAGGCGGCCTCGAGATCGCGGCGCTCGTCGGCCTGATGCTCGGCGCTGCCGCCGCCCGGATCCCCGTGGTCCTCGACGGGTTCATCACCGCGGCCGCGGCGCTGGTCGGCGCGACCCTCCAGCCGGCGCTGGCCGCGCGCCTGATCGCATCGCATCGATCGACCGAGCCGGGCCATGCCCTTGTTCTCGAGCGGCTCGGTCTGCGCCCGTACCTCGATCTGGGAATGCGACTCGGCGAAGGCAGTGGGGCAGCGCTGCTCCTCGGCCTCCTCAGCTCGGCATGTCTGATCAGAGATGAGATGGCGACGTTCGAATCCGCCGCGGTGTCCGGTCCAAGCGATGGATGAGCTGGTCCTCGTTCGGCACGCCGAGACCGAGTGGTCCGGACGACGCTACTGCGGCCGGACGGACCTGCCGCTGACAACACGCGGCGAAGCGATGGCGAAGCGTCTCGGCCGGGAGCTCGCCGACTCCCTGCCGCGGGCCGTTCGGATCGTCTCGAGTCCCCTGCTTCGCGCTCGCCAGACGGCCACGGCGATTGCCGCCGCATCCGCATCCGACGAGCTCGTCGTCGACGATCGATGGGCGGAGACGGATTTCGGCGCGGCGGAAGGCCTGACCTACGACGAGCTCGAGCGGGCACTGCCACAGGTCGCCGCGCGGCTCGTGCGCGGCCACGCCATGATCGACTGGCCGGCAGGCGAAACCGCGAGCGCCCTGCGGACGCGCGTGGAGGCGGCTTGGCGCGACCTGGCCGAGCGGCCCGGATCCGTCGTCGTCGTGTCGCACGGCGGCCCGCTCCGGATCGCGATCGCGCTGGCGCTCGACGTCTCACCGGCCGACGTCACCGTGCCCGCTCCTGGCACCGTGTGGCGGCGTAGACGGAGCCCCGTGCTACGATTCCCCGCGTGAAGCGCCGTCGATCGAGCGCGCCGGGGTGGCTCCGTCCCGACGGCCGCCGGTCCCCTTCGATCCTGCTTGTCGCCCTCGCTGCCGTGCTCCTGGCGGCCTGTGGCGCGGCCACGGGAACCGACCTGCCAACGGCCTCGGCCGGGTCTTCGTCCGATGGCGTCCCGATCGGGACGGCGACCACCGACCCGTCGACGGCTGCGCCGACCGGCGATCCTTCGGTGACTGCCGGGCCTACGACACCCGAACCGACCGAGACCGCCGCGACGAGTTCGCCGGCCGGTCCTTCAACGGGGACGGACCGTGCCGCCGCCTGCAGCGGCAGTGACGAGAACCGCGACTTCTTTGCGTCGATGGCCGCGGCGGTCAACTGGACGGTCTATTGCCCGGTCCTGCCCGACGGCTGGTTCGTCCAGGACGGCCACTACCGGCTGGCCAATGGCGGCTGGATGGAGATCGTCTACGACGGCCCCGGTGATGCCGCGATCAGCCTGCGCCAGGGCGCGCTTGGCGATACCGCGGGTGGGTGCTTTCCACCCGGTCCCCAGCTCGACACCGCGGCCTTTGGCGATCAAACGGGCGTGCTCATCGATGTCAGCACCGGCGGATGGGCGGTCGTGGTCGATCGTGGCGAGCCGATCTGCTGGGTCATCGTGGTGGCGGGTCTCGACGAGGCCGGCGCCCGCACGATCGCCGCGGATCTCCACGCCGTCGCCCGCTGACCCGTCGCCGGCCGGCTGGTTCGTCCGGGCCCGCTGACCCACCGATCGCGGCGGTGGTGACGCATCATGGCCCCGTGCGTATCGCCGACTTTGCGCTGGAGCGCTATTTCGCCCGCTGGGAGTTCAACGCCCGCTACCTGTTGTGCGCCTCGGACGTCGATGGCTACCCGATGGCCGAACTTCTTGACCTTGCCGACGACGAGACACGCGAACTCTGGGACGGCCTCGCCCTCGGGTACACGGAATCGACCGGGCATCCGCTACTGCGCCGCGAGATCGCCTCGCTCTACGAGACCGTCGGCGCCGACGAGGTGCTCACGTTTGCCGGCGCCGAGGAGG
The DNA here is from genome assembly GCA_040882425.1 of Chloroflexota bacterium. Classification (GTDB taxonomy): domain Bacteria; phylum Chloroflexota; class Limnocylindria; order Limnocylindrales; family CSP1-4; genus SPCO01. Next base: position 3,909 of record JBBEBJ010000163.1, read on the forward strand.
CCGTCTTCTGCCTGATGAACGTGCTCGCCGGACCGGGCGACCACGCCGTCGTCACCTGGCCCGGCTACCAGAGCCTCTACGAGGTGGCCCGCGCCTGTGGCGCCGAGGTCACGTTGCACGAGCTCCACGAACACAGCGGCTGGGCGATCGACCTCGACCTGCTGCGGCGACAGTTGACGCCGACAACCCGGCTCATCGTCGTCAACCTCCCGCACAACCCGACCGGCATGCTGGCGGATCGGGAGACCTTCGACCGGCTCGTGGAACTGGCGAGCGGGGCCGGCGCGTACCTGCTCGTCGACGAGGTCTACCGGGGTCTGGAGCTCGACCCCGCCGATCGCCTCCCCGCGGGCGCCGATGCCACGCCGCTGGGCATCTCCCTCGGCGTGATGTCGAAGTCCTTCGCCATGGCCGGGCTCCGGATCGGCTGGCTGGCGATGCACGACCGCGACCTGACCGATCGCGTCGCCCGGTTCAAGGACTACACGACGATCTGCTCATCTGCCCCATCGGAGATCCTGGCGATCATCGCGCTGCGCGCCCGCGAACGGGTCCTCGCCCGGTCGCGGGCGATCGTGGCCGCGAACCTCGACCATCTCGACGGGTTCTTCGGCGACTGGGCCGATCGCTTCAGCTGGGTCCGCCCGAGGGCGGGCTCCATCGGCTACCCGCGGTTGACCGTCCCGGGCGTCCGGATCGACGACTGGGCGGCGGACCTCGTCGAGTCGGAGGGCGTGCTGCTCCTTCCCGGGTCGCAGTTCGGGCACCCGGGGAACCACTTCCGGCTGGGGTTCGGCCGGGCGAACCTGCCCGAAGCGCTGGCGCATCTCGAGGCGTTTGCGCGGCGAACCCTGCGTTGAACCGGATCGCCAGCGATCGGCCCTCCGCGCTGATCAGGCGCGTTTGCGCTCGCGCTTGCGCGCAAGGTCCAGGAAGGGCAACGGAACGACGGTCGCGGCCACGCGCCCGCGGCGGCCCTCGACGGTCCACTCCACCTCGAGGCGGCTGCCGACACCCCCGTGCTGCGGCGGGACGGATGCCAGCGCGATCGCCTGCTTGAGGATCGGGCTCCAGCCATGGCTGGTCACGCGGCCGACCTGTCGGCTCCCGGAGTAAACGGGAACCGGCGAGCGGTCGACGGTCGGGCTGATCGCGGGCGGCAGACCCTGGGCGTCGTAGAGCCCCTCGATGTCGTACCAGTCGAGCTGCAGGCCGACCAGCCGGCGGGCCGGTCCACCCGCGCGGGTCTCTCGCTCGAGCGCGAGACGCCCCACGAAGTCGCCCTTGTCGAAGTTGACCAGCCGGCCCAGCCCGATCTCGAACGGCGAGTAATGCTGGTCGGGGTTCATCGCGTGACGGGCGGAGGTGTAGTCGACCTCGAGCAGGATCAGCCCGGCCTCCAGCCGGACGACGTCGAGGGCGACCATGCCAGCCGGTCGAAGCCCGTACGCCCGGCCCGCCTTCACCAGGGCATCCCAGACGGCGACCGCGCGCTCGGTCGGGATCCATAGCTCGTAGCCGAGGTCGCCCGTGTAGCCGGTCCGCGAGACGTCCAGCGCCACGCGGCCGATCTTCGCGGTCCGCCGCCGGAAGTAGCCGAGATCGGCGAACGATTCGCCGGTCGCGGCCTCGAGCACGTCGCGTGACAGCGGTCCCTGGAGCGCGAGCGCGGCTGTCGCCTCGGTCTCCTCGGTGATCGTGACGTCGAGCCCGGTGCTGTTCTGGCGCAGCCAGCGGAGCTGGGGATCGGCGGCGGTCCAGCGGTACCGACGTTCATCGAGGCGATGGACGGTGCCGTCGTCGACGACCTTGCCGTTCTCATCGCACCAGGGCGTGTAGACGACGCCACCCACGGCCAGCTTGGTCGCATCCCGGGTGATGACTCGGTCCACCAGGCGCGTCGCGTCCGGACCGGTGACGAGGTACTTGTAGAGCGGCGAGACGTCGATGAGCGCCGCCGCTTCGCGGATCGCGTTGTACTCGATGTCGTGGAAGTCGGCGTAGACGCTCGAGGCGAAGTAGCCCGACCACTCACGCCACTGCATCTTGCGGTTCAGTGGAGCGGTGCGCGGATGGAAGGCGGTGCCGACGCTCACCTGCGGTCTCCCTGCGGAGGTTCCAGTATGCAGGTTTCCTATGCAGTCTGGATGGCCCGGCTGACGGGATCGGCGGCCGAGCCGGGCTATACTCGCGCCGGCTTGGACGGTCCAAGCCGCCGGTTCGGACTGCGTCCGGCCGCCGGCGGCCGGGTCGCGACCGGTCAGGCCGGAACGGTGTGCCCGCGGTCGATCGCCAGCCAGCCACCCAGGGGAAGCCTGCCGTTGATCTCGTCGCTCGGCTCCATGCTGCGGATCAGCCTTCGCCGCTCGCGAGCCGACTGGCCGATCGTGGTCGCGGCCGGCTTGATCTGCCTGCTGGCGGCGACACTCCTGGCGGCCGGCGCGATCTACGCCAACGCGGTCTCGATCGCGGGCCTCCACCGGGTGCTCGCCGACGCCCCGGTCCGGGCGGCCAACATCGCCGTCTCGACCCGGATCCCGACCACCGATGCCGATGCCGTCGATGCGGTCGTCGAGAGCGAGCTCGGGCGGGTTTTCGGATCGGTTGGCGGGGAGGTCCTGCAGTCCGCCAGGTCGGATTCGTTCGCGCTGCCCGACCAGCCGCAGGGCGAGGTCCGCGCGCTCACGGTGCTGGGCTACGCGGAGGGACTGGCCGAGCATGCCCTGCTGCTCGATGGGGCCTGGCCGGACGGAGCGGCAGCGGCCGGGGAAGACGTGCCGGTCGCAGTCGCCGAGCGCGTCGCCTCCGGGCTCGGGCTTGAATTGGGCCAGCGCATCCCGCTTCGAAGCCAGATCGAAGACGGTCTGGTCGTCCCGGTTCGCGTCGTCGCCATCTTCCGGATCGGCGATCCGACCGATCCGTTCTGGTGGGACGAGCCGTTGGTGCTCGAGGGCACGGTCAGCAGCGAGCGATTCGATACGTACGGGCCCCTCTTCGCCACGAGGAACGATCTCCTGGCGAGGGCGACCTCGAATCGGATCCAGGTCACGTGGCACGGCCGGCCCGACGCGGTCGCGGTCCGGGTCTCCGATATCGGGGACCTGCGGACGCGGACCGGCCAGCTACCGGGGCGGCTCAGCGAGGAGCTCGCCGCGAGCGTGACCGTCGAAACCGGGCTTCCGCAGATCCTGCAGGTGGCCGAGCGTTCACTGCTCGTCAGCCGGACCGGGGTGCTCCTTTTGACGATCCAGCTGGTCGTTCTGGCCGCGTATGCCGTGCTGTTGAGCGCGGCGCTCCTGATCGAACATCGGCGCGTCGACACGGCGATGCTCCGATCGCGAGGCGCGGGAACGTGGCGGATCGTCGGGCTGGCCGCGATCGAGGGCCTCGTCCTGACCGTCCCGGCGGCACTGGTCGGGCCGTGGCTCGGCGCGGCCGCGCTCGGGATCTTCAACCTGGTGGGTCCGCTTGCCGAGATCGGTCTGGCGATCGAGCCGGAGGTCTCTTCCGACGCGTATCTCGCCGCCGGAGCAGCCGCCCTGGTCTGCCTGCTTGCGCTGGTCCTGCCCGCGCTGCGAACCGCCCGATCGTTCGCGTCGACGCACGGCAAGCTCGCCCGCGGCGAGACGGCGAGCATTGGCCAGCGCCTCGGACTCGACATCGCGCTCCTGGCGATCGCCGGGGTCGGGCTCTGGCAGCTGCGGCATTACGGCGCGCCACTGACCCGCTCGGTCCAGGGCACGCTCGGGCTCGACCCGCTGCTGGTGGCGACGCCCGCGATCGGCCTGCTGGCCGGTGCCATCGTCGCGCTCCGGATCGTGCCGCTCCTCGCCCAGCTGATCGAACGGGCCACCAACCGGACGCAGGGCCTCGTGCCGTCCCTGGGTGCTCGCCAGCTCGCCCGACGCCCACTCCGCTACACCCGATCGGCCCTGCTCCTGATGCTGGCGATGGCGCTCGGGGTGTTCGCCGTCTCCTACACCTGGACCTGGTCGGCCTCGCAGCGCGACCAGGCGACCCACGACATCGGCGCGGACGTGCGGATCCAGCCAGGCGGCCAGCACGGCGCGATGCCGCGTTGGGCGCTCGATCGGGCCCTGGCCGGGCTGCCCGGCGTGGTCGAGCGCTCGCCCGTCGATCGTGAGTCGGTCCGGCTCACGGGTTCCACGGGTGGCGGCCAGATCGTGGCGCTCGATGCGTCGGCCGCCGCCTCCGTGGTGAACGTTCGATCCGACCTGTCGAGCGAGCCCCTCTCGGTGCTCCTGGTGCCGCTCGCGGCCCGGCGACCCACGATCGAGGTCGTCCGGCTCCCCGGCGAGCCCAGCCAGGTTCGACTGGACGTGAACCTGGAGATCCGGGCGCTCGAGCGCCCGGAGTTCGACTCGGAGCTCGGGATCCTGGTCAACGAGCCGGCCGAGCCGTCCGAGATTGCCGGATGGCGCGGCCTCGCGGCGTCGGTCGTGGTCCGTGACCAGCGCGGGATCCTGCACCGTTTCGGCGGCGGCGACGCGACGGTCGACGGTGGTCCACACCAGCTCGTGGTGCCGCTCGGGGTCCGGCCCGACGAGGGCGCGGTCTCGTTTGCCTATCCGCTGGACCTGGTCGCGCTCGAGCTGTTCGTCAGCCTTCCCGAGGGCTACCAGACGCCCGACGCCACCGTGACCCTGGCCAACCTCGAGGCCGCGGCCGGGGACGGGCGCTGGCAGGCCGTCGCGCTCGAGCTCACGAGCGGCTGGCGAAGTACGGTCGCATTCTTTGGCCGCCCCCACCAGGCGGTTGCCGACGCTCTCCACGGCCCCGCACTCGAGGCGGTCGCCGGTGAGCTCGGGATCAATCTGCTGTCCGGGGTCGATCGCTTCGGCCGAGCCACGGTCCTGACCTTCGCACCGGCCGCGATCGGCCACGTGGCGGACGACCCGATCCCGGTCATCGCGACCGAGCCGTTCCTCGAGGCGACGTCGAGCCAGGTCGGCGACGAGGTGGCTCTCCTGGTCGATGGCGTTCGCCGGGAGGTCCTCGTGACCGCGGTCATGCAGGCGTTCCCGGCCACGCCCCCCGACGACCCGATCGTCGTCATGGATTTGGCGACCCTGACGCTCCTCCGGTTCGAAGGCAACGATGCCGTCGAGGCGCCCGACGAGTGGTGGCTGTCCGTGGATCAGGGCGCGGCGGCGGCCGTTGCGGATGCCCTGGCCGGACCACCGATCGGCAGCCAGGTCGTGCTCAGCCAGGAGGAGCGGAGCCGGACCCTGTCGACCGATCCGGTCGCGCTCGGGATCATCGGCGCCCTCGTCATCGGGTTCGTGGCGGCCGCCCTCTTCGCGGTCGTCGGGTTCATGGTCAGCGCCGCGGTGTCCGCCCGCGAGCGGATCACCGAGTTCGCCCTGCTGCGCGCGCTCGGTCTTTCGGCAAACCAGCTGTCGGTCTGGTTGTCGCTCGAGAATGCCGTGCTGGCCCTCGTCAGCCTCGTGACCGGAACGGCCCTCGGGTTGGTGATCGCCTGGGTCGTCCTCCCGTTCATCACGGTGACCCAGGGGGCGACCACGCCATTCCCGCCGGTGGAGGTGGATGTTCCCTGGGCGACGATCGCGGCGCTTGAAGCGATCGGGGTGGTGGCGCTGACGCTCACGGTCGGCTTCCTCGCCTGGCTGTTGCGCCGGATCGGGCTTGCCTCCGTGCTGCGCATGAGCGAGGACTGACCATGCGCCTGGTGGCCGCCGTCGCGGCATTGCTGCGGCGCATCCGCGTCGAGCGTGGCGTGGCGGCCCTCCTGTTCGTGCTGGTCGCGGTCACGAGCTTTGCCGTGGCCGCCGGGCCACGCCTCTTCAACCATGTGGCCGACGACGGACTCAGGTACGAGGCGGAACGCGGAACGGCCATCCAGCGGAACCTGCAGTTCACCTTCGTCGGCTCACTGCCCTCCAGGAGGGACGATCCGTTCGGGCGCATCGCTGCCCGTGGCGAATCGCTCCGCGCGCGCCTGCCCGAGTCGATCCAGGCGCTCATCTCCGAGGGCCGTTTCGTCGTCGATGCGCCACGGTTCGGGCTGGCCGATCCGCCCCGCTTCACCACGTTCGTGACACTCCGCCAACAGGATGGGCTCGACGCCCAGACCGAGCTCTCCGAAGGTCGCTGGCCGGTCCGGTTCGAACCCGCTCCAGGGACCGACGCGGATGCGCCCTCGCGGTTCGAGGTCGCTCTCTCCGATGCCACCGCCGACGCGATCGGGGTCGAGGTCGGCGACACCCTGGCGGCGAACGTCGATCCGAATGACCCGCTGCTGCGGAACATCTTCCCGCGACCCACCACCGCGGTCGAGGTGGACGTCGTCGGCCGCTTCTCGGTGCGCGACCCGGCCGCGCCGCACTGGTACGACGATCGGGGCCTGGGCGAGACCGTGATCGGCGGTACCGACGATTCCCCGATCGCCTTTGCCACGGGCGTGTTCGCGCCTGACGCGTACGTTGATGTGCTGGCGCTCGGGCTGCCCCTGCGCTACCGCTGGCGGCTGTTCGTCGATATCGACCGCCTCGACGCCGGGCAACTGGACGTCCTCTCGGCGGACCTTCGCCGCGTCGCGGCCGCGAACAACACCACGGGCGCGCTGCGGGCCGGCTCAACCCAGTTCCGGTCCGGGCTGCTCGACATCCTCGAGCGCTATCGCGGTCAGCGGTCGACGAGCGTAGCCGCGTTGTCCGTGGCGGCGCTCGGACCCCTGGCCGTCGCGGCCGGAGCCGTGGGCCTCATCGGGATGCTCATCGTGCGACGGAGACGCCCGGGGCTCGCCCTGGCCCGCGGTCGTGGCGCGTCCGCCGGGCAGCTGCTCGCGACACAGCTCTGGGAGGGCCTGCTCGTGACGGTGCCGGCGGCCGTGGTCGGCCTCCTGGCCGCGACCGCGCTGATCAGCTCCCGGCCGAGCGAGCTCTCGTCGACGGGCGCGGTGCTGGTCGCGCTCGGGGCGACCATACTCCTGCTCGGCGCGACCTGGCCGCTGGCCCGGCGGGCCCGGCGCGACCTGGAACGCGATGACCCACCGATCTTCCGGCTGGCGCCGCGCCGGCTCGTCTTCGAGTCTCTGATCATCGGGCTCTCGCTCGCCGCCGCCTGGTTGCTTCGAGAGCGTGGCGTGGCGAGCGGTGGCCAGGCCGGTGCGAGCCGCGGCTTTGATCCGTTCCTTGCGGCGTCGCCGCTGCTGATCGGGCTGTCGGTCGGGTTGCTCACCATCCGTCTCTATCCGATCCCGGTCCGGGCCCTGGGCTGGTTGAGCGCGAGGCGCCGCGATCTCGTGCCGGTGCTCGGGCTGCGCAATCTCGGGCGCCATCCGACGTCGGGTTACCTGCCGGTGCTGATCCTGATGCTGACGGTGGCGATTGGGACCTTCTCGTCGGTCGTTGCCGTGAGCATCGAGCGCAGCCAGACGGAGGTGTCCTGGCGCGAGATCGGAGCGGACTACCGGATCGAGTCGTCCGCCCGCAGCGGCCTGGACCCGGGCCTGACCCCGCACGGCCTGCCCGGTGTGCAGGAGGTCGCGGCCGGGCACGTCGAACCCGATGCGCCCCTCTCGACGGGCCCGGGACGCCGCTTCAGCATCCTCGTGGCGGCGGTCGAGACTCGGGCCTACAACAGCGTGCTGGCCGGTTCACCGGTCGAGACGAACGTCGCCGCCTTCCTCGGTGCGCCGCCGACGGGTCCGGACGCGGGCAGGCCGGAGGCGCCGATTCCGGTCGTCCTCTCCACGCGCCTGCCCGCAGGCACCGCGCAGATCCCGCTCGGCAGCATCGTCGAGATCACGATCAGGGGCCGCCCGATGACCTTCCAGGTCTCCGGCCGTCGGGACACCTTCCCCGGCATCGCACCCCTCGAACCGTTCGTCATCGTTCCGTTCGAATCGGTGGCCGCGGGCTGGTCCGGGACGCCCTTTCAGCCGAACGTGTTCCTGATCCGGGCCCCGGCCGCCAGCGACGTTTCGATCCGGGGGCTGCTGCCGGCGGAACCGGGCGGGCCGGTGCTCGTCTCGCGATACCAGCGGTACGCCCAGATGCACGATGCGCCGCTCGTCGCCGCGGTCACGAACGGCTTCGTGCTGGCGCTCGCCGTCGCGCTCGCATATGCGGCGCTGGCCGTCGTGGCCGTGGTGGTGCTCCACGCCCAGCGGCGATCGCGAGAGGTGGCCTTCCTGCGGACGCTCGGCATGACCGACCGCCAGGTCGCGGGCCTGACCGTGGTCGAGCAGGGTCTCCCGGTGATCCTCGCACTGGCGGTGGGCGTTGGTCTCGGCCTGGGACTCGCGTGGCTGCTGGAGCCCGGGATCGAGCTCGATGCCTTCAGCAGCCCGGGTGCGCTTGTCACGCTCCAGGTCGACTGGCCATCGGTCGCAGTCATTGCCGCCTCGATCGTGGGCGTCGTCGTGCTGGCCGTTGCCCTGAGCTCGTGGTTCGCTCGACGGCTGGACCTCGGCCATGCGCTGCGGATCGGCGAGGAATGAACGGATCGGCAACCATGGAGCGCGGATGAACGAACCCATTGCCGAGATCATCGACCTCCCGAGCGCCGAACGGCGCGCCCGGCGGGCGCGGCCGCGGTTTGGGGACCAGGCGCTGATCGTGTGCGACAACCTGGTCAAGATCTACAAGGTCGCCGACCTCGAGGTGGTGGCGCTCCAGGGGCTGGATCTCCTTGTCGAATCGGGCGAGTTCATTGCCCTGATCGGCGCGTCGGGGTCGGGCAAGAGCACCCTGCTCAACATCCTCGGCGGCCTCGACGTCCCCTCGGCCGGTCGCGTCGTCGTTGCCGGTCATCAGCTCGCGGAAATGGGGTCTCGCGAACAGACCCGCTATCTCCGCCATGTCATCGGGTTCGTCTGGCAGCAGACGTCGCGGAACCTGTTGCCGTACCTGACGGCGCTCGAGAACGTCGCCCTGCCGATGGTCCTCGACGGGATCCCGCCCCGGGAGCGCGAGACGATGGCCCGCGACCTGCTCGAGCAGGTCGGCCTGGGCGATCGTGCCGACCATCGTCCCGACCGGATGTCCGGCGGCGAGCAGCAGCGCACGGCGATCGCGGTCGCCCTGGCCAACCGGCCCGAAGTCCTGCTGGCCGATGAGCCGACAGGCGAGCTCGACACGGCCACGGCGCACCAGATCTTCGACCTCTTCCGCCATCTCAACCGGGAGCTCGGGGTGACGATCATTGTGGCCACCCACGATCCGCTGGTCAGCGACCAGGTCAACCGGACGGTCTCGATCCGGGACGGCCGGGTGAGCAGCGAGGTCCTGCGCCATCGGACGGTGTCAGCTGCCGGCGAGCACCACGTGATCGCGACTGAATACGCGGTCCTGGACCGCGCCGGACGGTTGCAGCTGCCGCGCGCCCACGTCGAGGCGCTCGGACTTGAACGACGCGTGCGACTCGAGCTCGAGGACGACCACATCGGGGTCTGGCCGGACCGGTCGAACGGGGGTCCGCCGCGTCCCGCCGACCGAGGCGGCGCAGGTGACGGTGGCGGCCGCGAGGACGGTGGCGCCCGCGGCGATGGCGTCGACCGCGGCGACGGTGCCGGCGATGGCCACGGCGTTGATCACGGCGACGCTGGCGATGCCGACGAGCGCTATCGGCGCCGCAAGCCCGAAGACCGGCCATGAACACCGCCCCGTACCGCCCGGGCGTGGTCCGGCCCGCACCGCGGCCCTCCGAGGGCAGTGCGCCCATGGTCGAGACCCAGGAGCTGAGCCGGGACTTCCGGATGGGCTCGAACGTGGTGCATGCCCTGCACGCGGTCAACCTGCGGGTCGAGCGTGGCGAGCTCGTCGCCGTCCGCGGCCGCTCGGGCTCGGGCAAGACCACGCTCCTCTCGCTGATCGGCGGTCTTGACCGCCCGACCAGCGGCCGCGTCCTCGTCGACGGCTCGAGTGTCAGCGAGATGCGTCAGGACGCCCTGGTCGAGCTGCGACGCCGCAAGATCGGGTTCATCTTCCAGGCGTTCGGCCTGCTGTCGATCCTGTCGGCGGCCGAGAACGTCGAGGTGCCGCTCAGGCTGGTGGCCGCAGATCCCCACGAACGCGAGGAACGGGTGGCGGTGCTCCTCAACCTGGTCGGGCTCGGGGAGCGCGCTCGGCATCGGCCGCACGAGCTGTCGGGCGGCGAGCAGCAGCGCGTCGCGATCGCCCGGGCCCTCGCCAACCGGCCCGACGTGCTCCTCGCCGACGAGCCAACCGGTCAGCTCGACTCGGGAACGGGCCGCTCGATCATGACGCTGCTGCGGTCGATTGTCCGGAGCGAGGGGTTGACCGCGATCATCGCCACCCACGACCCCATGCTGATCGATCTTGCCGATCGCACGATCGAGCTGCGCGACGGCCGGATCGTCGACGGCGCGGCGCCAGCGTAGTACGGGCAGGGTGCACCCGCGACTCGGAGGTGGGGCGTCAGCCCCGGTTCCAGGCTGGCTGGCCTAGGCGCCCGCAAGCCTTCCGAACCTCCAGCCGGAATGGAACATGAAACCTCGTTGGCATCGAACCGGGCGTGCCCTCCGGTGTGCCGGGAATCCCTGACCTGTTTGGCGGAGGCATGGTCCCGTAGACCAATCAGGCTGGAACGGCGAGGCGTTCCGCATCGCGTCCGCGCCTGGCCGCGCCGGGCGCTTCCTTCAGCCGGCCCAGGCGCCCTTCGCCTGGCGGACGACCGGCCGCGTTCGGCGCCGCGTCCGGGGGCCCGTCAGCGATAACGACACCAGCATGAGCTCGTTGACCTTGCGCTCGAACTCGGGCACCGTGGCCTCCGGGATCGTGACGCAGACCTCGCGCAACGCGGTTTCGAGTTGGTACCAGAGGTCCCCACGCCGGACCTCGTAGAGCGGATACCTCGAGTTGATGACGATCCGTCGGACTCCATCCTCGATGACCATTGCGCTGCGCAGTCGGGGATCGAGCGCCCGGACGACGACTTCGCCGACCCCGCGCCCGGCTCCTTTGCCGGTTGTTCTCGGCATCCGCGGCGTTCGGTCGGGTTCGTCGCCGTTCGCCTCGGCTCCTGCATCCGCGTCGTCCGCTGGCTCGATCTCGGCGGTCGGCTCATTCGGCGTCGCAGCCGCGAGCGTCAGTTGCCCGTCGGGACCTTCGCCGGCGGTCCCGAGCTCACTCTCGAAGAGCTTCCCCGACTCGAGGAGCCGCAGCGCACGGGCAAGGATCCGGCGGACCTGATCGGCGGTGCGGACTGCCCCGGGATCGATCTGTGCGCCTCCCTCGCGTGCCAGCCGTCGAACGACAGGAGCGAGCAACGCGTGCAAACGCGTCTCGACGGCCGTCCACTCCGGGCTGTCGCGATCGACGTCTGACTTGTTCATCGTCACGGGAACGTGCGGGAGCTCAATTTCGCCGACCAGGCGGTTCATTGCCGGATGTTGCGCGGGACCTGGGTGGCCGAACCACTCCGGTGCTCCGATCAGCCGGCCAAGGTGATAGATCCTGATCCCCGGCTCCGCGGACGGCGGCGCCGGATCGGGCAGCAGGCCTTGCCAGCCGCGGACGATCCGGCCGCCGGCGCGAACGGCCACCTCGTGACGTTCGTCGAGGACCCATGATGGAACAGCCACCGGTGCGCGATTGACGGTTATGGCCAGGGCGCCATGCTCAATCAGGGGCCGGTAGACGTCGGCCAGGCGCGCCGGCAGACGCCGCAGGTCGACCTTGCGGTCGACGTCGCCGATCTCGATCCGCACGTAGCCAAGGTCGGGATCGACCGGTTTCGGCCGGTCCCGCAGTTCGTAGGTCCGAAGCTTGGCGCGGTCCCGGTAGGCCGAATCTTCAAAGGTGAATGCTTTAGGATCGCCGGCCCGAGACGCAGTGACCGTGAAGCGGCTGCCCAGGTGGCCGATGGCGGCCTTGCCGCCCTGCCCGTAACGCCCGATTCGGTCGACCGCGCGCTTGCCCGAGGCGCCCCACCGCAGGTAGTCCCGCTCGAGCTCGGCTGGGCCCATGCCGGTCCCGCCGATCGCGGTCAACGCGATCGATTCTGGCCGAACGACTAGGTCCACGCGCAGCGCGCGATCGGGCACGCGCGAATCCACCGCGTTGTCGACGAGCTCCAGCAGGGCATCGATCGCGGAGCGGTAGTTGGCGAACAGCGAGGCGGTCAATCGCGGATCGATCCGCTCGCGCACGACGCGCTTGGTCACGCCCGGCGCTCCACGATCAGGGCCCTCGAGGGCATACGTGACGCCAGCGCGGCGTGCAGCTCGATCATCGTCGCAGCGTATCAGTGCACGCGCTGACGATCAGTCGTAGCCGAGGGCCCGGACGCCCTGCACCTCGAAGTCGCGGGGGTTGCGCGTCACGACGGTCGCGTCGTGGAACCAGGCGACGGCGGCGATGAGGGCATCGGCGAGGGACCGCAGGCCCGTAGCCCTGCGGAGCCGTCGCGAGTCGGCTGCCCATACGGCGGCATCTGGAGCTGTCGATACGTACTCGAGCGCGCGGATCAAGGATTCGATCGTGGTCCGCTGCGTTTCGTCGCCGCCAGTCAGCGCCTCTGTGACGACCACGTCACAGACGTACAAGTCACTCGACTCCGCGAACAGCGACGCGACGAGTTCGGCGACGCCCGGCCGACCCTTCGAGTGGTCGATCAGCAGCGTCGTGTCCAGGACGTAGCGCATCTGTTTCCTCCCAGATCCACGGTCGGTCCCACGACTCGCGCGCCTCGCGCAGGAGGCGGTCGGTCTCCTCGGGCGTCCGACCCCAGGCATCCGAGTCCTTGAGGAAGCCCGCGTACTTCTCGAAGACCATCCGGGCGTTATCACGACGAACCTGCCGGGCGACGACGTCGGCGATGTACCGGCTGCGCCCGCGCGGGCCGGCGACGGCGTCGACCAGGGCAAGTGTCTCCTCGGGCAACGTGATGTTGGTGCGGACGAGTCCCATGTGTGACTCCGAGTGTGAATGTATTGCACAGATCGTAGCACACCCGCCGGGCGGCATCGCCCTCGGCTAGACTGCATGAAACGTATGCAGGCTGGATAGCCGGCCCGCCGTCACCAGGGGGCCGAGGAGGGTCCGTGGCGCCGACGTACGACGCGATCATCATTGGCGGCGGCCACAACGGCCTCGTCAGCGGCGCGTATCTCGCGCGCGCCGGCCTCAAGACCCTCGTCCTCGAGCAGCGCCACGTCCTTGGCGGCGCGGCCGTCACGGAGGAGGTGTTCCCGGGCTTTCGCTTCTCGATCTTCAGCTACGTGGTGTCGCTCCTGCGCCCCGAGATCATCCGCGACCTCCAGCTGCCAAAGCACGGTCTCGACATCCTCCCACTCGACGGGACGTTCACCCCACTCCGCAAGGGCGAGGGTCCGACAGCCGGGGGTGGCGATTACGTCTGGCGGGTCAACGACCACGGCCGGACGATCCGCGAGCTGCGTCGCTGGTCGGCCATCGACGCCGAGGCCTACGAGGAATACGGCCAGCTGATGGTCGAGATGGCGCGGTTCATCAAGCCGATCCTGGCGATGACCCCGCCGGACCCCACGAGCCTCGACCCAC
>JBBEBJ010000164.1:0-2640 GCA_040882425.1 Chloroflexota bacterium
GTGTAGTAGCCGGTGTGGTGCCCATCGCCCCACGTCGGGGCGATGGCGTAGCCACCGACGAGGGCCACGTCAACCAGGCGCGTCTGCTCATCGGTGAGGGTCGGGCCGCTGTCGAGCCAGCCGGGCATGCCCGCCTCGCCGCGACAGAAGGCACACGGGCAAAGCCAGCGAAGGGTCGTCGTGTCGAAGATCGTCTGGTGGCCGTCCGCCCAACCGATCTCGAGGCGACCGGTCGTCCGGTCGGCGTGGATCGACGAAGGGGCGAGTTGGCCCACGGCAATGGTGCGATCGGTCACGCGATGGATGCTACGCCGTTCCGCGATGATGGGGAGTGATGACTGGCCCAGCGACCGAGATGCCCGGTTCCGCGCACGCGCGCCCGGGCGAGGAGGTCGCCCGAGCGCTTGGCGTCGACCGCGCGCGCGGTCTCGACATTGACGAGGTCCGGCGGCGCGCCGAGGCCAGTGGCCCGAACGAGCTGGAGCCGGCTCGCCGAGCCTCGATCGCCAGCATGGTCTGGGACGCGGCCACGGAGCCATTCGTGTTGCTCCTGCTGGCGGCCGGCGCGCTTGCCGTTGTCCTCGGCGAGGTCCGGGACGGTTTGCTGATCCTCGCCGCTCTCATCCCGATCGTCGGTGCCGACGTGGTGACGGAATATCGCGGCGAGCGGGCCCTGGAGGCGCTGCGCGACGCCTCGGCGCCTCGAGCCCGGGTCCGGCGGGACGGGGAGGTCGACGACGTCAATGCCGCCGAACTCGTGCCGGGCGACATCGTGCTGGTGCGCGCCGGAGACGTCGTCCCGGCGGACCTGCGCGTGCTGCGAGCGGAGCGTCTTCTCGTCGATCGCAGCGCGCTGACCGGTGAATCGGTCCCTGAGCCATCGACACCGGACCCGGACGCCGCCGACGCGCCGCTCGCGGATCGGCGGTCCATCGCCTACAGCGGGACGAGTGTCGTCGGCGGCCGTGGTGAGGGCATCGTGATCGCCATCGGCCAGGCGTCGGAGGTGGGTCGGATCGCCGGTGGGCTTTCGGACCGTGGGCGGCGGCGTTCGCCGCTCCAGCTCGAGCTCGATCGGCTCGTCCGGATCCTCCTCATGGTCGCCATTGGTCTGATCGTGATCGTGACCGGGCTCGGGTTCCTCCGAGGACAGGAGCTCGGGGCCAACCTGCTCGCCGGGATCTCAGCCGCGATCGCGGCGATCCCGGAGGAGCCGCCGATCCTGCTCGCGGTGATCCTCGGCCTGGGGGCATACCGGTTGCTCAAGCGTGGCGTGCTGGTGCGACGCCTGAACGCGGAGGAGACCCTCGGTGCGATCGGCCTGATCGTGACCGACAAGACCGGGACGTTGACGCGCAACCGTCTTGACGTCGCGTCGGTCACGGGACCGAACGGGGCGCTGGAGGGTGCGCAGCGCCTCGAGATCCTCGGCGACGCCCTGCGCGCCGAGGACGATGCCTGGGTACGAGCGGAAGGGACGGTGCCCGGCTCATTCACCGCGTCGCTCGCACGGGCGATCGAGGAGGCGGGCGGCGATGCCCGGCTCGATCCAGCGGACCTGCTCGATACCGTGCCCGCCGAAAGCGATCGGCCCGTCTCGCATACGCGCAGCCGTGCCCCCAACGGGGAGGTCGAGCTCGCGATCGGGGCGCCAGAATCAATTCTCGACCTCGCGTCCGTCCCCGACCGGGAGCGCCCCCGCTGGCACGAGCGGCTCGAAACCCAGGCGGCTGCCGGCGAGCGGCTCGTGGCCCTCGCACGCCGCCCCGAGGGCGGCCGGTGGGAGGTCCGGGCGCTCATCGGCTTTGCCGATCCGCTGCGGGAAGGGATCCGCGAGGCCCTTCAGACGGCGCGGGACGCCGGGATCGAGGTCATCGTCGTCACCGGCGACCACCCCGCGACGGCGGCCGCCATCGCCGGCGAGGCCGGGCTCGACCGTGAACGGATCGTCGTCGGCGAGCGGCTGGCGGCGATGGACGATGCGGAGCTGACCGCCGCGCTGCCGGACCTCCAGGTGGTGGCCCGATCGACACCCGACCAGAAGGAGCGGCTGGTCCGCCTTGCACGGGCCGCCGGCCGGACGGTGGCGGTGACGGGCGACGGCGTCAACGACGCGCCCGCGCTCAGCCGCGCGGACGTTGCCGTGGCGATGGGTTCTGGAACCGCCGTCGCCCGCGAGGCGGCGGACCTTGTCCTTGGCGACGACTCGTTCGCGACCCTGCTATATGGGTTGTCCGAGGGCCGCCGGATCGTCGACAACGTGCAGAAAGGCCTGATCTTCCTCGTCTCGACCCACGTCGCGCTGCTCGGCTTCATCCTGATCGCGACGGTCTACGGGTTTGGTCAGCCGCTGCTCCCCATCCAGATCCTCTGGCTGGAGCTGTTCATCGACCTGTCGGCATCGGTCGCCTTCGAGCTCGAGAAGTCCGAGCCGGACCTGATGCGACGCCCGCCGCGCAAGCAGAGGGAGCCGCTCCTGACGACCGGGATCATCGGACGAATCGGCCTGGCGGGCGGGTTCAGCGCGGTGGCTGCGCTCCTCGTGATGGTGACCCATCCGGGGGGCGACGACCACGCCCGCTGGCTTGCCTACACGATCCTCGTGTGCAGCCAGGCCGTTCGCGCGTACGCGAACCGGAG
>JBBEBJ010000165.1:0-2627 GCA_040882425.1 Chloroflexota bacterium
TCGCGTTGCGTCCGCAGCTCCTCGCCATCGGGCCGCTGTTGCCGCTCATCCGCGACGACCTGGAGCTGTCCGCCGGCGCGGCAGGCCTGCTGACGACCATTCCGGTCCTCTGCATGGGCGTGTTTGCCCCTGTCGGCCCCTTCTTCGCCGCCCGCCTCGGACCCAGGTTGGCCTTTGGGGTTTGCCTGGGGCTTGTTGTCGGACTGGGTATGGCGCGCGCGATCGCGCCGAACTTCCCGTTGCTTCTCCTGACGACCCTGGGCATCGGCATCGCCATTGGGACCGCGGGCGCGATCCCCTCGATGATCGTGTCGCGGCGCGTCGCGTCGAGGCCCGCCCTCGGCACCGGCGCCTACGCGGGGGGCATTGTTGCCGGCTCGACGCTTGCCGCGGCTGCTGCGGTCCCCCTGGCTGTCGATGGCGACTGGCGGCAATCGTTGCTTGTCATCTCGGCCGCCTCGCTGCTTTCGATCGGGGCCTGGGTCGTGCTCGTGGGCGGTGACCGGTCTGGTGGCGCCATTCGGGTGACGGTCCCGCACCTGCCCTGGCGGCACGCAACGGCCTGGTTGTTGGTCGCGGCCTTTGGCCTTCAATCGCTCATGTATTTATTACGGGGTCGTCGCGTGGCTGCCCAACGTCTTCGTGGAACGCGGCTGGACAGCCGCCGCTGCGGGTTCGCTCGTTGCGGTCTGCAACGGGGTCGGTTTGATCACGACGCTCGGCGTTCCGCTGGTCGCGGACCGGTTCGGTGGCCGCCGACGCCAGCTGGTCGCCTCGGCAATCGGTTCGACGGCGGCCACGCTGGCGATCGTCGTCGCACCGGCGTACGCGTTTCTCTGGGTCGCGATCCTTGGTCTCGGCCTCGGATCTGTCTTCCCGCTCGTCCTGACGTTGCCGCTCGACGTAACTGACGAGCCGCGCCAGGTCGGGTCCGTCGCGGCGCTCATGCTGCTCGGCGGGTACACCGTGTCGGCCCTGGGTCCCTTCGCGCTTGGCGCGGCCAGGGATGCGACCGGCAATTTCGAGGCGAGCCTGTGGATCCTCGTCCTGGTCGGCGTGGCGCTGGTTGGCTGTTGCCTGTTGATCTCGCCGTCGCGCCTCCGGCACGGGATCCGGCGCCTTCCGGCATAGCCGCGTGCTGCGCGGCGCCTGATATCGTCGGTCGTCCATGCCAGAGTCGGACGACAGCGGGCACAATCTAGGGATGAGCACTCCTGCGTCCCAATCAACATCCATCTCCCAGGCACTCGACGCGCTGCAAGGCGATCTCGTCGGGAACGTCGTCAGGCCGAACGACGCCGCCTACGGCGACGCACGCAGCGTCTGGAACGGCATGATCGACCGCCGGCCGGCGGCCATCGTCCGCGCCGCCTCGACCGCCGACATCGCCCCAACGATCCGGCTCGCCCAGGACCTTGGCCTACCGCTCGCCGTTCGTGGCGGTGGCCACAACGTGGCCGGGAACGGCACCGTGGACGATGGCATCGTCCTGGATCTCGGTTCGCTCAACACGGTGGAGGTCGATCCTGCGACGCGTGAAGTCCGCGTGGGACCGGGGGCCACGCTGGCGGACGTCGATCAGGCCACGGAACCGCACGGGCTCGCCGTTCCGAGCGGCGTCGTATCGGGCACGGGCATGGCCGGCCTGACGCTCGGCGGCGGCGTCGGCTGGCTCACGCGCGCCCACGGCCTGTCGGTCGACAACCTGCTGAGCGCCGACGTCGTCACGGCAGCCGGCGAGCTCGTCCACGCGAGCCCGACGGAGAACGGGGAACTCTTCTGGGGGCTACGGGGCGGCGGTGGCAACTTTGGTGTCGTGTCCGGCTTCAGTTTCCGGGCGCACCCGCTCGGGCCCGACGTCCTGGCGGGCACCTTCGTTTTCGACGCCCCGCAGTGGACGGAGGCGCTCCGGGCGTATGCGGCCTGGACGGCCGAGCTGCCCGACGCGATGACCTCGATCATCTCCTTCGTCGTCCCGCCGGCGGACTGGGATCTGGGCGACGAGCTGCTGATGCTCGTCGGGTTCGCCTGGGCATCCCCGGATCGAGCGGAGGGCGAACGATGGATCGACCGGCTCCGGGCGGCGACACGTCCAAGCGCCGAGGTCCTGGACCCGACCACCTGGACGGCCTGGCAGAGCGCCGCCGACGGGCTGTTTCCGAAGGGTGCCCGCGCCTACTGGAAGAACACCTCGTTCGACAACCTCGACGACTCGACGATCGCGACGCTCGTGGACCACGCGCGGGAGCTGACGTGGCGTGGCACCGCGTTTGACGTCCACCACATGGGTGGGGCCTTTGGCCGCGTGCCAGAGGAGGACACGCCCTTCCCGAACCGCTCCGCCCGGTACTGGCTGAACATTTACGGCTTCTGGAGTGACCCGGCCGACGACGCGCGTCGGACCGCCTGGGTTCGCCAGTTCGCCGCCGACATGGAGCCGCACGCCTCGGGCGGGCTGTACCTCAACTTCCTCGGCCAGGAGCGCGAGCCGGTGGAGGCGTCGTCATCGGCGCTCGCGGTGTACGGCCGTCCGAAGCTGGACCGGCTGGTCGCGCTCAAGCGCCAGTACGACCCGGACAACGTATTCAGGCTCAACCACAACATCCCGCCGGGATGACCCAACGGAC
>JBBEBJ010000166.1:0-2605 GCA_040882425.1 Chloroflexota bacterium
CAGCCGCCGGGTCGCTCAGCCGCCGGGTCGCTCAGCCGCCGGGTCGGGTCCAGCCCTGCGCCGGCCACGGCTCGCAGCGGAGCGGCCGGTCCTCACGATAGCCGAGGGCGTAGTCGGCCTGGATCAGCGTGTGGAGCTGGCTGGTCCCCTCGTAGATGACGGCCGCCTTCGAGTTGCGCAGGTAGCGCTCGACCGGGAACTCGTTGGAATACCCGTTGGCGCCGTGGATCTGGATCGCGTCGAGCGCGCTCTGGACGGCGTGTTCGGTGGCGTGCCACTTGGCCAGGCTGGTCTCGCGGGTGTTCCGCAGGCCCTGGTTCTTGAGCCAGCCGGCGCGCCAGACGAGGAGCCGGCCCATCTCCGTGCCCGCCGCCATTTTCGCGATCAGCTGCTTCACCAGCTGGTGCCGGCCGATCTCCTGTCCGAAGGTCTCGCGTTCGTGGGCGTATTTCAGGCTGGCGTCGAGGCACGCCTGGGCGAGTCCGACCGCGCCCGCCGCCACCGTGTAGCGGCCCTGGTCGATGGCGCTCATCGCGATCAGGAACCCCTCGCCTTCCTCGCCGATCCGGTTTTCGATGGGCACCGGGACGTCGTCGAGGTTGATCAGGCCGGTGTTGCCGGCCCGGATCCCGAGCTTGCCGTGGAGCGAACCCGTGGTCAGACCGGCCATGCCGCGCTCCAGCAGGAATGCGGTTACGCCCTTGTGCCGCTTCGCCCGGTCGACCGTCGCGAAGACGAGGAAGTGATCCGCGATGTCCGCGAGCGAGATCCAGATCTTCTGGCCGTTGAGGCGGTAGACGTCGCCGTCACGCCGCGCCATCGTGGCGAGGTTGGCGGCATCGGTCCCGACCCCCGGTTCGGTCAGGGCGAAGGTGGCCAGCTTCTCGCCGCGCGCCTGCGGCACCAGCCAGCGCCGGCGCTGCTCCTCGGTCGCCCATTGCAGCAGGGTGAGCGAGTTGAGCCCGACGTGGACGCTCTGGACGACCCGGAACGCCGTGTCGGCCCGTTCGAGTTCCTCGCACAGGATGGCGAAGCTGATGTAGTCCATCCCGGCGCCGCCGTACACCTCGGGGATCGGCGCGCCAAGGAACCCCTGCTCGCCCATCTTGTCGAACAGGTCTCGATGGACCTCGCCCTTCTCGTCCCACTCGCGGATGTACGGGAGGATCTCCGCCTCGGCAAAGGCGCGGGCGGCTTGCTGGACGAGTCGGTTCTCGTTGGTCAGGGTGAAGTCGACCACGCGGCGATGCTAGCAGTTGGCCGGACCCCGATCCCGAGGACGCCGGGCCTCACTGCCTGGAGGCCCCGTATACTCGATCGGCCCCGTCCGCCAGGAGTTCGACCCGATCATGACGGCCCATGCCCAGCGCGACGACCTCACCGCGACCGCCGCCAGCCTGACACCGGTCCTGGGGCGCTACTTCGAGCGCACCTGGACGCACGGGATTGGCCACCGCCTCTACGACACCGCCGGAAAGGCCTACCTCGACTTCGCGAACGGGATCGCCGTGACCGCGCTCGGCCATGCCCATCCGCGGGTCACCGCCGCCATCCACGAGCAGGTCGACAAGCTCATCGGTCCCGTCTCGGCCATTGGGTTTTCCGAGCCGATCTCGCGCCTGGCGTCCGAGTTGGATGCCACGTTTCCTGATCCGCTCGATTCGGTGATGTTCCTGAACTCCGGATCGGAGGCGATCGAGGCTGCGCTCAAGCTCGCCCGCCGCGTCACCGGCCGGCCCGGGATCGTGGCCTTTCGCGGTGGGTTCCACGGCCGGACGTTTGGGGCGACCAGCGTCACCACCTCGAACCTCAACTACCGCACCGGCTACGAGCCGTTGCTGCCTGGCGTCTACTTCGCGCCGTACCCGTCCGCCTACCGGGACTTCGGCGGTGACGAAGAGGCGGCGTCGGCGGCGGCGCTCGAGATCCTTCGCTCGCTGTTCAGCACGGTCATCGCACCCTCCCAGGTCGCGTGCGTCCTGATCGAGCCGGTCCTGGGCGAGGGTGGCTACGTGCCCGCCCCCGCTTCATTCCTGCGTGGGCTCCGGGACATCTGCGACCGACACGGGATCCTGCTCGTCATCGACGAGGTCCAGACCGGCTTTGGTCGAACCGGCGACATGTGGGCATTTGAGCATGCCGGGATCGTCCCGGACGTGGTCTGCATGGCCAAGGCGATCGCCAACGGGCTGCCACTCTCCGCGATCATCTCGAACCGCGAACTCCAGGAGCGGTGGGGTCGTGGCGCGCACGGTTCGACGTACGGCGGGAACCCGGTGGCCTGCGCGGCGGGGCTCGCGGTGCTCGAGACGATCCGCGATGAGGATCTGCTGGCGAACGCCCGTGCGCGCGGGGCCGAGTTGGTCACCGGTCTCGGCAAGATTGCCGCGGAGGACGACCGGGTCGGCGACGTACGCGGCCTCGGCTTGATGATCGGCGTCGAATTCGTGCGCGATCGCGCGACTCGGGAACCGGATTCGACGCTACCGGACCGCCTGATGGCCGCCTGCGCCGATGCCGGACTGCTCGTGCTGACCTGCGGTCACAGCCACCAGGTCGTCCGCTGGATCCCGCCCATCAACGTGACCGCGGCCGAGATCTCCGA
>JBBEBJ010000167.1:0-11110 GCA_040882425.1 Chloroflexota bacterium
GGTTAGGCATCGCAAAATCGCCCCTGCCCCGCGACTTAGATTGGACTATGCCAGTCGCCGAGTGCAGCGTCGAGATCGGCGACTGGGACCGGTGTCGTCAGCGCGCGAACCGCACCCGCGCCACGCGCCACATGAGCATCGGATCGAACAGCGCGACGGGCGGGCGAACGAGCTGCGTCACCTCGGTGAAGCGCCGGAATGCATCCGCATCCCGCGCGGACGTGCGGAGCACGGCGTCGACGTAGCGCCGGGCGAGCCTGGCGGCGAGGCCGACCGGCGGGGCCCCGACGACACCCGGGATCCGCGCGTCCTCGCCGACCGCGAGGAACCAGGGCAGGCGAGCCGTCGCCGCGATCTCCCGCAGGAGCGGCCTGGTGTCCGGCGGCCGGCCCGATCGACGTGCCGCCTCGACCGGCCCGCTCCGGAGCCACCGCGCGAGGATCGGTCCCTCCATCGCCGCGACACTCATCCCCTGTCCATACACCGGGTTGAACGAGCAGAGTGAGTCACCGAACAGCGTCAAGCCGGCCGGCCAGTCGGGCATCCGTTCGGCATGTCGCCAGCGGTTGGCGGTCCGTGCCCAGCCGCGCGTCGGTGTGAGCGGCTCGGCGTCGCGGATCGCGTCGTGGAGGCGCAGCGAGATGAACGTCCTGGTGAACTCGAGGAACGCGGCGTCGTCGGTCGGGGGATGGTCGGTCTCACCGGCCCCGCCGAGCGTGACGAGCCACCGGTCGCCCTCGATCCGGAAGACGCCACCGCCGCGCGTGCTCCCCGGGGGTCGGTCGCGGACCAGGAGCGCGACCCAGTCGCGCTCCCCGGGAGGGATCCGGTAGATCCGGGTCGCGTAGCGGAGTGATGCGTCAACCACGGTTTCCTCGGGCGGGGCCAGCCCGAACCCGACGAGGAAGGCAGGCACCCGCGAGCTTCGGCCCGAGGCGTCGACCACGAGCCAAGCCGCGAGCTCCTCGCCGCCACCGTCACCCTCGGCCGGATGAGCAGAGCCGCGCTTCCGCATGCGGACGCCGGTCACGCCGGACGCGTCGCCACGGAGGCCGACAACCTCGTGGCCGTCGACGAACCGCACGTTCGAACGCTCGCAGACGAGATCGCGGATCACGGCCTCGAAGAGCGGTCGCGAGGCGGCGCGCGACCGAAGCCGCGACGGGAAACGTGGCGCCTCGCCATCGGCCGTGATCCACACGGCGTCGCGAGCCCAGTCCACGGAGGGTGAGCCACCGGCCGCGAGCCGCGCGTCGAACGCGGGGAACAGCCGGCACAGCTCGTGGTAGCCGCGGCGGAGGAGGACGTGGACGTGACCCGAGTGGGGAACGCCGGCCCGGGAGGCGGCGTCGGCCGGGAGTTCGTCGCGTTCGACGACGAGGACCTCCTCGACGACGTCGCTGAGCACCCTGGCCGCGACGAGCCCGGCGATGCTCGCGCCGACGACGACCGCTCGCGTCACGCGGCCTCGGGCGGCATCGGTCGATCGGCCGGCTGAGGAGGCGTCTCCGCCGTCCGGATGCGAACACGCGTCGGCGCGTGGATTGCCAGGTAGAACAATGCAAGGATGCCGCTGCCGATGACGACGACCGTGTAGACGACGAGGTTCGGAAGCAGGCTCGGTTCGATCGTCGGCAGGCGCACGAGGAACGGCACGACGAGGACGAGGTCGTAGGCGAGGAAGCCCGCGAGCTGTCCACCCGCGTTCTCCCAGCGCGGGTCAAGGAGTCCGAACGAGAAGTAGGCCGCCGCGCCAAGGAACATCAGGCCGAACAACGTCGACAGCTCGGGGGTGACCGGCCACGGCAGGATGTTCGGAACCTGCAGGACGAGCACGAGCCCGACCGGAACCAGGGCCAGGACGAAGACGACGAAGGCCACCCGGATGGGCGACGGGAGCGATCGTGGATCGGTCCACGGCCGCGCCATGGCCCAGCGAAGGAGCCACACGCCGACGAGCGCCCCGACCGCGGTGCTCACGCCGAACGCCGCGAGGGCCGGAGCACGATCGGACGAGGCACCGGCCGCCGCCGCGAACGACACGATCGTGAACGGGATGAAGATCGCGACGTAGTCGAGCGCGATGCCGGCGATGGCCCGTCCGGAGCCCTCGGTAATGCACCAGGCAGTCGATGCGGCCGCCGCCAGGAAGATCGATCCGACGAAGATGTTCGAGAGCGGCGTCCGGCCCTCGAACGGAAGCAGCCCAACCGCCCACGAGACGTCGAACACGAACAGCAGGCCGACGACCGCCTGCACCGCCGCCACGACCAGCAGCACCGCCCCGACGGGTCCCCTCACAGGTTCGACTCCGCTCGAGCGGACCGCCAGCGAGCCCGCTGGGCCGACCTTACTGGACGCGTCAATGGGCCGTTGTCTACGCTCGGCGACGGGCTGGCTGATGACGACCGCGTGTCGCAGTGCTCGTGACGTAGCCTGGAATCGTGGTCGACCCTAACCCTGCAAGGTGGTCGAGACCTAGTCACGATTCCCAAGGAGGAGGAGAACCGTGGCGCGCCCGGCGAGACTCGAACTCACGACCTTTAGGTCCGCAACCTAACGCTCTATCCACTGAGCTACGGGCGCACGCGATGCTGTGACGGCTGGCGGAGAGGGAGGGATTCGAACCCTCGATGCAGGTTACCCCACATGGCGGTTTAGCAAACCGCTGCACTAGGCCTCTATGCGACCTCTCCGTCGCGACAGCGGGCGACATGCTATCACGAGGGTCGGCCTCGTTCCCCTGGGATCGGGTAGGCTGGCCCGCTGTGACGCAGGGGAGCGAGCACCCGTGACGCATGATCGACCGCCGATGTCCCAGGCGACCAGCGAGGAGACGCTCCGTGCCGTGACCATCGGCGAGCCTGCGGTCCTCGCCGGGCCGGTGTTGCTCTCCGACTACGACCTTGGCTGGCCTGGGCTGTTCGAACGCGAGGCGACGCGCATTCGACGAGCGCTGGGCGATCGCGTGCGGCTGCTGGAGCACGCTGGCTCGACGTCCGTGCCGGGTCTGGCGGCGAAGCCGATCATCGACATGGTGCTGGCGGTTCCGGAGTCCACGGCCGAGGACGACTACGTCCCGCCGATGGAAGCCGCGGGCTACGTTCTGCGCATCCGCGAGCCGGAGTGGTTCGAGCACCGGCTGTTCAAGGGAACGGATCCTGCATCGAACATCCACGTCTTCTCGGAAGGGACGTCGGAGATCGACCGGATGCTCGCGTTCCGGGATTGGCTGCGAAGCCACGACGAGGACCGCCTCCTGTACGAGCGGACGAAGCGAGAGCTCGCGGCGCGCGAGTGGAAGTACGTCCAGCACTACGCGGACGCAAAGACCCAGGTCGTCGCCGCGATCATGGCTCGGGCCCTGGCGAGGCGGTAGCGAGACATGGCGGCCGACAGGCTTCTGGACACGATCGCAACACGCGGACGGCCCGTCGCGTTGACAGCGAGCGTGGCAGTGGCTACCGTCCAGGCACGCACATGAACCACCCGTTCTACTTTCGATGCCCGGCATGATTGCTTCCGGTCGCTAGACCGGGGCACGCGTCGTGTCGGGCAAGCAAGGCAGAGGTCAGACCTCTGCCTTTTTGTTTGGCTGAGCGACCCACTGCAACCGACTGAGGGAGACACGCGCAGATGTTCGTCGTGATGGCCGTCGGCGCCAGCGAGGCCGAGGTCCTCGGGGTCAAGGGCCAGATCCTGGCCGAGGGGATGACGCCGTTCGATCACGTCGCCGACCACCACACGGTGATCGCGGTCGTCGGCGAGATGGGCGGACGGCGCCAGGTCCTCAGTGAGCGCCTGGCCGCCATGCCCGGCGTTGAGGCGGTCACGCCGATCAGCCGCCCGTTCAAGCTGACGTCGCGCGAGTTCCACCCCGAGGACACGGTGATCCAGGTGCTCGATGCCGCCATCGGGGACGGCTCGCTGACGGTGATGGCCGGACCCTGCTCGGTGGAGAGTCGCGAGCAGCTGTTCGAGACGGCGGATGCGGTCAAAGCCGCGGGCGCCACCATCCTGCGCGGTGGCGCGTTCAAGCCCCGCACCAGCCCCTATGCCTTCCAGGGCCTCGGCGTCCAGGCCCTGCGCTACCTCGCCGAGGCGCGCGAGCGAACCGGTCTGCCGGTGATCACCGAGGTGATGGAGCCCAGCCAGGTCGATGTCGTCGCCGAATACGCCGACATCCTCCAGATCGGCACCCGCAACATGCAGAACTACTCGCTCCTGCGTGACGTGGGCCGGGTCGCGCGGCCGGTCATGCTCAAGCGCGGCTACGGCGCGACCGTCGAGGAATGGCTGATGGCCGCCGAGTACATCGTCAGCTCCGGCAACCCGAACGTGATCCTGTGCGAGCGGGGGATCCGGACCTTCGAGACGTACACCCGGAACACGATGGACCTGGCCGCGGTGCCGCTGGCGCACCACCTGACCCATCTGCCCGTGATCGTCGACCCCTCACATGCCACGGGCAAACGCTGGCTGGTCAAGCCGCTGGCGATTGGCGGCGTGGCCGTGGGCGCGGACGGGGTGATGGTCGAGGTCCATCCGCGCCCGGACGAGGCGCTGTCGGACGCCGAGCAGCAGCTCACCCTCGACCAGTTCCGCGACATGATGGCCGCGCTCGTCCCGGTCCATGAGCATGTCCGCTCACTCCACGGCGATCCGATGTTGTCCGCCAGCGCGCTGGGCATCGGCGGGGACGTCGGCAACGGCGGGCTGGCCCGACATTGAGCTCGCTGCACGCGCCCGCTGCCAGCCCCTCCGGCGACGCCGCCCGGATCGTCGGGAGCGCCCGGCTCCGGGGTGAGCTGCACCTGCCCGGCGACAAGTCGATCAGCCACCGCGCGCTCATGCTGGCCGCACTGGCGGCGGGCGAAAGCCGGATCGAGGGCGCCGGCGACGGCGCGGATGTGCGCTCGACGGCCGGGATCGTCGCGGCCCTCGGCGCGTCGGTCGAGCGACTCGATGACGATGGCCGGACCGTCACCTACCGGGTCGTCTCGCCGGGAGCAGACGGCCTGACGGAACCCGGGGGTGTCCTCGACTGCGGGAATTCGGGGACCAGCCTGCGGCTCCTGGCCGGCCTGCTCGCGGGCCTGCCCATGACCTGCATCCTCGACGGCGACGCCTCGTTGCGCCGCCGCCCGGTCGCTCGTATCATCGAGCCACTGCGCTCGATGGGCGCGGTGCTCCACGCCCGACGGAACGACTCCCTTCCTCCCTTGACCGTGGTCGGCCATACGCCGCTCCGGTCGATCGACATCACAACCCCGGTGCCGAGCGCACAGGTGAAGTCGGCGATCCTGCTGGCCGGGCTGCGAGCCGACGGTCGGACAACGGTCCGCGAGGCGGTCGCCACGCGCGACCACACGGAGCGGATGCTCAGGGCGCGGGGGGTCCGGGTTGAGCGCGAGGATGCACCCGACGGGCGAGTGGCCTGGACGGTGCAAGGAGGGATCTCGGTGCAGACGGTCGTGGAGCGGGTCCCGGGCGACGTCTCGGCGGCTGCCTTCTGGCTCGTCGTCGGCGCCGTCCATCCGGATGCCGAGTTGACCCTTCGCGGCGTCGGAGTGAACCCGACCCGCCGGGCGGTCATCGACATCCTGCGGTCGATGGGCGCCGATATCGAGGAGCGACCGAGCGGCGGCGTGGACCTCCGGCCCGACGCGACCGACGACGGCGTCGGTGAGCCGGTCGCCGACCTCGTGGTCCGCTCCTCGGCCTTGCGGGCGATCGATCTTGACCCGTCGAATGTCGTGGCGGCCATCGACGAGATCCCGGTGCTCTGCCTGGCCGCGACCGCCGCCCGGGGCACGACCATCATCCGCGGCGCCGGTGAGCTGCGGCACAAGGAATCCGACCGGATCACGGGCGTCGCCAGCGGCCTTCGGGCGATGGGCGCCCGCATCTCGATCGACGGCGACGACCTCCGCATCGACGGCGGGACCGCCCTGCGCGGCGCCACCACCGACAGCCTCGACGACCATCGCCTCGCCATGACCTTCGCGGTCGCGGCCCTGCTCGCTTCAGGCGACACGTTCGTCGAACGACCGGCATCGGCCGCCATTTCCTATCCCGGCTTCTTTGACGACCTCGAAAGGGTGCGAGCATGACCAAGCGCGTCGTCCTGATCGGCCACCCCGTGGCCCATTCCCTGTCCGGTGCGATGCACCAGGCGGCGTTCGACGCGCTCGGCATCGACGCTACCTATGAGCTGTGGGACCGCGCCCCGATGGAGCTCGCCGATGCCGTCGCCGAGCTGCGTACGGACGCGTTCCTGGGCGCCAACGTCACGATCCCCCACAAGGAGCGGGTCGTTCCCCTGGTGGATCGGCTGACCGAGGAGGCGCACGCCACGGGAGCCGTCAACACGATCACGCGCGAGGGCAAGCGCCTGATCGGCCACAACACGGACGTCCCGGGCTTCAAATTCGCGCTCGATCGGCTCGTCGGAAAGCAGAAGATGCCGCGCCAGGCCGTTGTCCTCGGGGCCGGTGGCGGAGCGCGGGCGGTCGTCTACGGGCTCATCACCGAGGGGTTCCTGCGGATCATCGTGTTCAACCGGCATCTCCACCGGGCCGAGACGATGGTCAAGCACTTCGGCCGGAGCGCGGCCCACATGGAGCTGCGGGCGATGCCGTGGCACGAGTCGATCATCGAGGCCGAGCTGGCCAAGGCCAAGGTGCTGGTCAATGCCACGTCCGTCGGGCTGACGAGCGACGTGAGCCCGATCCCAGCCGAAACGCTCAACCCCGAGCTCATGGTCCTGGACCTCATCTATGCCCGGACCCGCCTGCTCCGCGATGCGGCGGCGGCGGGTTGCACGGTGGCCGATGGCGAGCTGATGCTGCTCAACCAGGGCGCGGCGGCGTTCACGCTGTGGACCGGTCAGTCAGCGCCGCTCGAGCTGATGCAGGAGCGGCTGGCCGAGGCCCGCGCCGGCGGTCTCCGATCGGCCGAGGGCGAGCCGACAGGCGAGAAGACCGACGCCGCCGAAGCGGCCACCGCCGGCGCGGCCGACTGACGGCCGATCGGCGACGGGCGGACGACGCGGAGGATGGGCGCCTTTCGATTCCTGACGGCGGGTGAATCCCATGGCCCCTCGCTCGGGGTCACGATCGAGGGCGTCCCGGCCGGCCTGGCCGTCACGGCCGACGATCTCGCGGTGGACCTGGCCCGTCGCCAGCGCGGCTACGGCCGTGGAGCCCGCCAGACCATCGAGCAGGACCGCGCCGAGATCCTCGGCGGGGTCCGCCACGGCCTGACCCTCGGCTCGCCGATCCTGCTGCTCGTCCGCAACCGCGACTGGGAAAACTGGACCCAGGTGATGGCCGTCGAGCCACTCGACGGTGAGGCTGCGGAATCGCTGTTCACGGCCGCGGCCGAGGGCAACAAGCGGGCGACCCCGGTGACCAGGGTGCGACCGGGGCATGCGGACCTCGCCGGCGCCCTCAAATACGGTTTCAACGACGTTCGCAACGTGCTCGAGCGGGCGTCGGCGCGCGAGACCGCGGCGCGGGTCGCCGCGGGCGGCGTGGCCCGAGCCTTCCTGCACGAATTCGGCATCGAGACCTGGTCGTTCACGGCCGAGGTGGGCGGCGTGGCGGTCGACCCCGCAGCCTGCACCCGGTCGCGCGACGAGGCGGACGCGTCGCCACTGCGCTGCCCGGATCCCGCCGCCGAGGAGCGGATGATCGCCCGGATCGACGAGGCGCGGTCGGCCGGGGACACGGTCGGCGGCGTGTTCGAAGTGGTGGTCCACGGGCTGCCGATCGGCCTCGGGTCGTACGTCCACTGGGATCGCCGGCTCGACGCGGCCCTCGGTGCCGCGGTCATGAGCATCAACATCGTCAAGGGCGTCGAATTCGGGCTCGGCTTCGAGCAGACCCGGCGGTTCGGGTCGGGCGTCCACGACGTGATCGAAGGCCGGACCGGTGACGGCCGGTGGGTCCACCGCTCCAACAACGCGGGCGGGCTGACCGGCGGCGTGACGAACGGCGAGCCGCTCGTGGTGCGTGGGGCGGTCAAGCCGATCTCGACGCTGGCGCGGCCACTCCCGTCCGCCGACCTCGTGACGGGCGAGTCCGTCGACAAGGCGCACTACGAGCGGAGCGACATCAGCGTGGTCCCGGCGGCCGGCGTCGTGGCCGAGGCGATGGTGATGCTGACCCTCGCCTCGTTCCTGCTCGAGAAGTTCGGCGGCGACACGATCGACGACGTTCGGGCGGCGTTGGACCGCTACCTCGCGCGGATCGCGGCGGCGCCGGAGGCGCCGGTCGCCGGTGGCCCGCGACCGTCGGCCACGGCGGGGGCACCAGCGGCGTCGGGCACGGCGACGGCTGCGGCGGCGCCCCGGCATGGCCTGACCGGCACGGACGAGGCCGGGTCCGGTGGGGACGACTGAGGCGATCGTGGACGTCGTGCTGGTCGGGCTGCCGGGAAGCGGCAAGAGCGTCATCGGCAAGCGCCTGGCCCACCGCCACGCGGCCTCGTTCATCGACCTCGACGAGCGGATCGAGTCCGCTGCAGGCCGGGCGATCTCCGAGATCTTCGCCGCGGACGGAGAGCCAGCGTTCCGCGCGCTCGAGCGCTCGGCGATCGCCGACCTCGGACCGGCCGACAAGGAACCCGACGTCCGTCGAGTCATCGCCACCGGTGGCGGCGCGGTCGTCGACCCGCGGAACCGCTGGGCCCTCTTCCGAGGCCGGCTGCCGGTCTGGCTCGACGGCCGTCCCGAGGTGCTCGCGCAGCGGCTCCGACGCTCCCCGCACGTCCGTCCGTTGATCTCCGGGCGCGACTCGATCGGGACGATCCGCGACCTCGCCAGCCGCCGCCAGCGGTTCTACGCCGCGGCCACGATCCACCAGTTGGGCGTCGCCGAGGTGGCTGGCGTGGTCGATGCGATCGAACGCCGCCTCTCGTACCTGGTCGGTGCCGTGGCCGACGGCACCGTGCTCCTGCGCGCGACCACCCCGATCGGACGGGTCGTCTTAGGGACGGGGATCCTGGTCGATGCGCTCGCCGCGGAGCTCGAGCTGCTGCGAGCGCCGCGGGCGGTCCTGGTCAGCGAGCCGGGTGCCTGGAACGCCGTCGGCGCGGGTATCGCGGCAGGCCTGCGCGAACGCGGCCAGACCGTGGTCCAGATCATGCTCCCAGAGGGCGAGGCGGCCAAGCGCCTCGCCGTCGTCGAAGCGGCCGCCAGCGAGCTGGCTTCGCTCCGAGTCGAGCGCACGGAACCGCTCGTGGCGATCGGTGGTGGTGCCCTCGGCGACACGGCGGGGTTCCTGGCCGCGACCTACCTGCGCGGCGTCCGTTTCATCCAGGTCCCCACCACCCTCGTGGCCCAGATCGATTCGGCGATCGGCGGCAAGACCGGGGTGGATCTGCCGGAGGGCAAGAACCTCGTGGGGGCCTTCCACCAGCCGGCGGCAATCGTGATCGACGTTGCCACATTGCGGACACTCCCCGGACGCCAGTTGCGAGCCGCGCTTGGCGAGGCGGTCAAGATGGCTGCCCTCGGGGATGAGCGCCTGTTCGCAGTGTTGGAGTCGGATGGCGACGACATCGCCACGGGCAATCCGCGCGGCTTCGAGTCCGGCGCCGTCGCGGAGGTCGTCGAGCGGGCCGCCTGGGCCAAGGTGGAGGTCGTCATCGTGGACGAGCGCGAGCGCGCGGCGGCCGGGCGCATCGCGCTGAACCTGGGCCATTCGCTCGGTCACGCCGTGGAGGCGGCGGCGGGCTACGGAGGACTCCTGCACGGCGAGGCCGTTGCCTATGGCCTGCGCGCCGCCGCGCGGATCGGCGTCGAGGTCGGCGTCACGCCGCCGGAGCGCGCGGCGCGTGTCACGCAGCTGCTCGATCGGCTGGGACTGGCGACCGAACCGCTCCCCTACTCGCTCGAGACCGTGCTGGGCCACCTCGGCACGGACAAGAAGCATGCCGGGGGCCACCTCCGCTGGGTCCTCCCGACCGCTGACGGGATCGTCGTTCGCGACGACATCCCGAGCGACGTGGTCGAGCGAGCCGCATCCTCGCTGCTGGCGGCCGGGAGCGCCGCGTGACGACCGTGCTTGTGCTCCAGGGCCCGAACCTCAACCTGGTCGGCACACGGGAACCGGAGATCTACGGCCGCGCGTCCCTCGAGGAGATCCACGCCGGGATCGCGACCCGGGCCGGCGAGCTCGGCCTGGACGTCACTTTCTTCCAGTCGAACCACGAAGGCGCGCTGATCGACCGTATCCACCAACGCGATTTCGACGTCGCCATCGTCAACGCGGGCGGGCTGACGCACACGAGCGTGGCGTTGCGCGATGCGCTGCTCGCGGTGCAGCGCCCGTTCATCGAGGTCCACCTGTCCGATCCATCGACGCGCGAGCCGTTCCGTCACGTCAATTTCCTGCACGACATCGCGCTCGAATCGATCGTCGGGTTGGGAGCGCGCGGCTATCACCAGGCGCTCGAGTCGATCGCCGCGCGGTTCGGAGGCGGGGCGTGACGAAACGTGAGCTCGAAACCGCCGAGCTGCGACGGCTCCGGCAGCGGATCAACGCGCTCGATCGGCGGATCGTGGGACTCCTCAACGAGCGTGCCGAGCTCGCGCGCGAGGTCGGGCGCGCGAAGGCCGCGCTCGGCCGGCGGACGATCCGCGACGGCGACCGGGAGCGCGAGGTGCTCCTGCGGGTGACGATGGCCAACCAGGGCCCGCTGCCGCAGGCCGACCTGCTGGCGCTCTACCGGCGGCTGATGGCGGCCACGCGAGCGCTCGAGGCGCGGGATCGCGAGCGTGCCGCGACGAGGACGGACGACGTCGACTGAGCGGGATCCGCGGCGAGCGACGGCGGGCTTCGTCCCGCCACCGAACGCGGGCGCCGGGTGGACGCGCTTTGCCCCGGCGCCAACCGGGTACATGCATCTGGGGCACGTGGCCAACGCGATCTGGGTGTGGGGCCTGGCCAGGGCCACCGGCTCCCGCGTCCTGCTCCGGATCGAGGACCATGATCGCGAACGGAGTCGCGCCGCGTTTGACGCCGCAATCCTAGAGGACCTCGACTGGCTCGGGTTCACGCCCGATGCCGGGCCGGTCCGACAACGCGAGAACCCAGAGCCGTAC
>JBBEBJ010000167.1:11210-23156 GCA_040882425.1 Chloroflexota bacterium
CGGGTTCACGCCCGATGCCGGGCCGGTCCGACAACGCGAGAACCCAGAGCCGTACCAGACGGCGCTCGACCTGCTCCGGATGCACCGGCGGGTGTACGCCTGCGACTGCACGCGCGCCACGATCGCTGCGTGGGCGCGCGAGAACGCCAGCCGGTGGCGCGGACCAGGTTGCCCGGGCGGCTGCCGAGAGCGGGGGCTCGCGGAGGACGACGATCTTGCATTGCGGGTCGTCCTGGGCACGGGCGATGAGGCCTGGCACGATCGCCTCCTTGGACGGCGAACGGGCGACCTCTCCGTGGCCGGCGACGCGCCGGTCCGCGATCGACACGGCAACTGGACCTACGGCTTCGCGGTGGTGGTCGACGACCTTCGCCAGTCGATCACGCTCGTCGTGCGCGGGGACGACCTCTCCGATGCCACGCCGGCACAGGTCCGCCTGGGTCGCCTCCTCGGCCGCCGCGATCCGCCGGTCTTCGCTCACCATCCGCTCATTCGCAAGCCGGGTGGCGCCAAGCTCTCCAAGGCCGACGGCGACACCGGGATCCGCGAGCTCCGTGCGGCTGGTCGGAGCCCGGCGTCGGTGATCGGTGCCGCGGCGGCGGCGGTCGGGTTGATTCCGATTGCGAGATCGGTCGATGCCGCCTGGGCGAGCGCGCTCGTCCTCGGGTGGCTCGGCGAATGGAGGCGGAGCCTGTGAAGGTACGCCAGGCCCGCGGTGCTCAACCTCATCCGGCACGAGGGCGCCAGGGTGGTTCGTGTGCCGGCTCCGTCCGGTCCTCCATCTCCCAGGCGTGGTCCAGGGCGTGCCAGGCGATCCGGCTCGCGGCGTAGCGGGCGGTCCACTTCCGGCGGGCCAGGGGTGACCCGTCCGACGGCGCGCCGATGACCTCGAGCACGGCTGCGCGCATGGCCTCGACCGCCGCTCGATCCTGGGTGGTCGGCACCTTGATCCGCAGGCCGATCTGTCGAGCGTAGGCGCCGTCGGCCTCGATCACGTGGTCGATCATCTTGTCGCGGTCGCGTCCACCGCCGCGTGGACCCTTGCGCAGCTCGGCCGGAGCGATGGCGGCGACGCGATCGAAGGTTGTCCACGCGGCCGCGACGAGACGGCGCAGCCGATCGGCCTCGGCGGCGGAGGTTGGGCGCCGATCGGCATCGGTCACACGGCCTGGGACCCCGAATACGGTGCCGGTGCTGCCCGCCGCCTCCTCGACGATCTCGAACCGATCACGGTCGCCCGGCTCCTCGGAAAGCACCTCGCCGGCCTCATCGACAACGGCCCCGTACCGGGCGGCGTACGCGGCGAGGGCCTCCAGCGCCAGTTCGGCCGTCTTGCCCGATCGTGACCAACCGGGCCAGTCGATCGCCGTCGCGAATGCCTTCTTCGAGGTCGCCTCGATGGCCACCCGGATCGCGCGACTCACCGGCGCGTAGCCTCCACGAGGTGGCCGATGAGCCTGGCCATGCCGACGACGTCCCTGCCATCGGGTCCCAGGGCATCGACCAGCGCGGAGGCGACGATCACGCCATCGGCGCCGGCACGAGCGATCGCGCGAACGTGGGCCGGGCGACTGACCCCGAACCCGACGGCGACCGGGACGGGCGAAACAGCTCGAACCTCACGGATGAGCCGGCCGACGGTGGACGGCAGGGAGGCACGGGCACCGGTGACCCCGACGAGGGACACGCAGTAGAGGAACCCCCCGCTCCTCGCGGCGATCCTGGCCACTCGAGCCCGCGGCGTTGTCGGCGCGACCAGGTAGACGACCGCGAGCCCGACGCTCCGGGCGACCGCCTCGAATGGCGCGCCCTCGTCGGGGGTCAGGTCAGCCACGATCACGCCGGCGGCGCCCGCACCCGCCAACCGCCGAGCGACCGACTCGCCGTCGCCACCACCGAGGACCTGGTTGGCGTAGGCCATCGGCACGAGCGGGAGATCCGGCCGGGCGGCGCCGATCCGTTCGATCAGGAGAAGCGATCGCTCGAGCGTGGCGCCGGCCGCGAGTGCGACCCCGGACGCGCGCTGCAGCGTGGCCCCGTCGGCGAGCGGGTCCGAATACGGCAATCCGACTTCGAGCAGGTCGGCGCCCGAATCGGCGGCGGCGAGCGCCGCCGCAAGGCTCGTCTCGGCGTCCGGGTAGCCGGCCACGACGTACGGGATCAGCGCGGTACGACCGTCGGCGCGGGCACGGGCGAACGCCGCGGCAATGCGGCGGGCGCCGGCGGTCCCATTGGTACCGAGCTCAACCGCGGCTTCGTGCGCCGTGGCTGTGATTGTCGGATCGCCGCTCGAGGTCGAAGGCACGGTCACGGCTCGCTCCCCCACGGCCGGACATCGGCGAAGCGTTCGAGCGCCGCGAGGTCCTTGTCACCGCGTCCGGAGAAGCCGACCAGCGCGAGCAGGTCGTCCGGCCACGAGCCACCGAGACCGCCGACCCCGGCGAGAAGCCCTGGCAGGGCCGCCACTGCGTGCGCGGTCTCGAGGGCCGGCAGGATTCCTTCGGTCCGGGTCGTGGTGCGCATCGCCGCGACCGCTTCGCGGTCGGTGGCGGCCGCGACCTCGATCCGACCGCCCTCGGCGAGGGCCGCGAGCTGGGGCCCGATCCCCGGGTAGTCGAGCCCGGCCGACGCCGAGTGCGCCTCGGTCACCTGGCCGTCCATGTCCTGGAGCATCAACGAGCGCGATCCGTGCAGGATCCCCGGCGTGCCACCGAGGATCGCGGCGGCGTGGCGCCCGGTCTCGATGCCGTCACCGGCCGCTTCGACGACCGCCAGACGGACCGACGGCTCGCCGATGAACCGGGCCAGGAGCCCGATCGCGTTCGAGCCGCCGCCGACACAGGCAACGGCAAGATCGGGCAACCGGCCCTCGACCGCGACGAGTTGCGCGGCGGCCTCGTCGCCGATCCGGCGCTGGAGGTCACGGACTATGGTCGGGTACGGGTGCGGGCCCATCGCCGAGCCGAGGACGTAGTGCGTCGTCTCGACATTGGTGACCCAGTCGCGCATCGCCTCGTTGACCGCGTCCTTGAGGGTGGCCGTCCCGGACGTGACCGAACGGACCTCGGCCCCGAGCGCGTGCATGCGAAGCACGTTCGGTCCCTGGCGCTCGATGTCCTCCGCGCCCATGTAGACGACGCACGGCAGGTCCAGGAGGGCGCAGGCCGTCGCCGTCGCGACGCCGTGCTGCCCGGCACCGGTCTCGGCGATGACCCGCGTCTTGCCCAGGCGGCGGGTCAGCAGCGCCTGCCCCAGCGCGTTGTTGATCTTGTGCGCGCCGGTGTGGGCAAGGTCTTCGCGTTTGAGGTAGAGACGAAGCGCGGGAATGGCCGGTTGCGACGCGCCCGGCAGCACGAGCCGCTCGGCGTGCGCGCGGACTGCATCGGCGAGCCGGTCGGCGCGATAGAGCGCGGTGGGTCGGCCGGCGAAATGCTCGAGCAGCTCGCGGAGCTCGGCCCAGAACACCGGGTCCTGGCGAATCGCGTCATAGGCCGTCTCGAGCTGCTCGAGCGCGGCCATCAGCGTTTCGGGGACATACCGACCACCGAAGTCGCGCTCCATCCCCCAGCGCCCGGCCCCGTCGGCGTCGAGGAGACCGGCGTGGACGGGCGTAGGTGCGAACGGCAGGTTGGGACGGTCGTCGCGAGCCGCCCGGGCACGCTTCGTGAAGAGCGCAACTCGGAATGCGTCCTTGGCTGGGCGCTCGTCGTTCCGACGCGGTCGTTCGACACCCGACGCGACGTCGACGCCCACCAGCGGGACCGCCCGGACCGCGTCGGCGACGTTCGCAGGGTTCAGGCCACCGGCGAGGACCACGGGCAGCTCCCGGGCGACAGCGGCGGCGAGCCGCTCGGCAACGCGAATGCCGGTCCCGCCCGGATGTGGCCCGCCGGCGGTGTCGAGGAGGAGCCGTTCGACACCGCCGGCGAGGTAGGCATGCCCGCGCGACACGAGGTTCGCCACGACGGCAGCCTCGCTTCCTGCGCGGGTCGACGCCGCGTCCTTTGGCCGTTGGACGGGCGTGGCGGCGGGGAGATGGAGGACCTTCCACGTCCGCCGGCCGACTCCCGCGGCGTCCTGGACCGACTCGCTGCCGTTCAGCTGGATGACATCAGGGTCGATCGCGGCCTCGATCGCGGCGAGGAGGTCTGCGCCGGCGTCGGCGGTGACGGCCACGATCAACGGCCGGTGATCGGGCGGTGCGGCCGATCGGATCACCCGGGCGACGACGGCCGCCTCATCGAGCCCGAGCGCCCGCGGGGTCCCGGCGACGAAGTTCATCCCGATCGCATCGGCACCCGCGCGGACCGCGGCCAGCGCGCCGTCTGCGTCGGTCACGCCGCAGATCTTCACCATTGGGCGGCGGGCGATGTTCGCCGGGTCAATGGGCGGCCGGCCGGCCGCGACGAACGCCGCCACCGCCGCCGCCGGATCCGGGTCGCGCATCAGCGCTTCGCCGACCAACGCGCCGTCGAAGGCCAGCGCGCGCCATCGAGCGACCTGCGACGGATCGCGGACGCCGGATTCGGCGATGACGAGCCGGTCGTCCGGCACGTGGTCGCGAAGACGACCGGCCCGTTCGACATCCACGTCGAGCGTTCGCAGATCCCGGTTGTTGAGCCCGATCAGGCGCGCGTCCGTGGCAAGCGTCCGCTCCAGCTCGCGCGCGTCGTGCACTTCGACGAACGGTTCAAGGCCGAGCTCGAGCGCGTCCGTAACGAGTCGCGCCAGGCGTCTGGCCGGGTGGAGCACCGCGAGCAGCAGCACGAGGTCGGCGCCGGCTGCGCGGAGCATGGGGAGCTGGGCCGCCTCGACGACGAAGTCCTTGGCAAGGACGGGGAGGGCGACCGCAGCGCGAACTCGCCGCAGGTCGTCGATCGACCCGCCGAACCAGTGCGGTTCGCACAGGACCGAGATCGCGGTGGCGCCGCCGGCTTCGTAGGCGCGAGCTCGGGCCACCACGTCGACATCCCGGTCCGCGATCCGGCCGGCTGACGGCGAGGCGCGCTTGACCTCCGCGATGAGGTGAAGGCCCGGCGCGGCCAGCCGGTCCGCGATCGATCGCGGAGCCGGCGCGGCAATGGCGGCGCGCCGAAGGGCCGCCGGTGAGGTGCCGTCGAGCGCTTCCCGGACGTCCGCGCGACGACGAGCCGCGATCGTCTCCACCACGTTCGGGCGGCTCGCGCCGGCTCGACGCGGGTTGGCGGGGCGCGGCGGCGCGGCGGTCATGCCGGCGCTCCGGCGCCGGTGGCCCGCCCTGGGTCCATCTCGGTCGCCGTGGCCGCGGTCCTCGCGGCGTCGGCGGTCCGCCGTTCGGCTCGGAGTCGCTCGAGGAGCTCGACCCCGAGACCGGCGTCGATGGTGAGCGCTGCCCGTTCGATCCCTTCCTCCATCTGTTCGACGACACCGGCGACCAGGAGGGCAGCGCCCGCGTTGAGCAGTACGACGTCGCGGCGGATGCCCGGCTCCCCGCGCAACACCGCCTCCGTCATTCGGGCGTTCTCGTCGGGCGACCCCCCGGACAGGCGAGCCGTTGCGGCGCGCTTGAACCCGAGCGCCGCCGCGTCGATGACGTGCCGCTCCACCGTATCGCCGGTCACGACGTAGGCGACCCCACTACCGTCGAGCGGCAGCTCATCCACGCCATCACCGTGGATGACGAACGTCCGCTCGGTGCCTAGACGCCGGACCACCTCGGCCATGCGTTCCGCCGCGGCCGGGTCCCCGACGCCCAGCAGCTGGCGTGTGGTCGCGGCGGGGTTCGTCAGCGGGCCGAGCATGTTGAACGCCGTCCGGACGCCGATCTCGCGGCGGGTCGGGCCCGCGTGTTTCATCGCCGGATGGAAATTGGGGGCGAACAGGAAGGCGAAGCCGACGTCACGCAGGGCCGCGCCGGCGGACGCCGCGTCGTGGTCGATCCGGATGCCCAGGGCATCGAGGACGTCCGCGGAGCCCGCCCGCGACGTGACGGCCCGGTTGCCGTGTTTCGCAACGGGAACCCCGGCTGCCGCGGTGACGAGCGCGGCCGTGGTCGAGATGTTGAAGGTGCCGCTCCCGTCACCGCCGGTGCCGACGACGTCGATCGCCCCGTCGGGCGCCTCGACCCGGACGACGCGCTCCCGCATCGCGGAGGCAAAACCGGCCAGTTCGTCAACCGTCTCGCCCCGCATCCGCAGGCCCATGAGCAACGCGGCCAGCTGCGCCGGGGTCGCCTCGCCATCCATCACGGCGCCCATCGCGCCCCGGGCGTCTTCGAACGAGAGCATGCCGCCCTCGACGATCGTCGCGAGCGCGGCGCGAACCTGTTCGCTCATCGGGTCCCGGTCCCGGCCGGGGCACGCTCGATGCCGTCTGCGGCGTCCCCGGGGCGCGGCGCCTCCGCGGGGCGCGGCGCCTCCGCGGGGTCCGCCATGCCGGCCGTGGCGAACGACCCACTCACGGCATCGAGCCGCGACGCCTCGCCTTCGCCGGCCTGGCGCAGGAAGTTGGCGAGCAGGTGAGGACCGTCAGGGGTGAGGACCGATTCCGGGTGGAACTGCACGCCCTCGAGCGGGAGCGCCACGTGGCGGATGCCCATCACGACGCGATCGACCTCGCTCATCGCGGTGACCCGGAGCTCGGGCGGGAGCGTGGCTGGATCGACCGCGAGCGAGTGGTAGCGGGCGGCCATGAACGAGGGCGGCATGCCTTCGAGCAGGCCGGCGCCGTCGTGCGTCACCTCGGTCGCCTCGCCGTGGACGAGCGTGGGCGCGCGGACGATCGCGGCCCCGAACGCCGCGGCCATCGACTGCATGCCGAGACAGACGCCCAGCAGGGGGATCTTGCGTTCGGCGGCAACGCGCACCGATTCGACGGACACACCGGCGCTATCCGGATCGCCGGGGCCGGGCGAGATCACGATCCCGCGGAGCTCGGCTGTCGGGTCGTCGGCGAGGGCGCGCATCTCGTCGCCGCTCATCGCGTCGTTGCGCACCACCTGGACGTCGGCCCCCGATGCCTGGAGCGCCTGGACCAGGTTGAACGTGAAGCTGTCGTAGTTGTCGATGACGAGGATCACCGCGCGCCTCCTGGGCCACCGGCAGCGGCGCGATCGGCTGCCCCAACGGCGAGCGGCTCGTCTGTATCGGCACTTGGCGCGTCGGGGACACCCGCGGCCATGTCGATCGCGCGGTGCAGGGCCGCGGCCTTGTGTTCGGTTTCCTCGAACTCGCGCTCCGGGACCGAACCGGCAACGATGCCCGCGCCCGTGTGGACGTGGGCCTGGCCGTCCTTGAGCACGGCGCTCCGGATCGTGATCGCCGTGTCGAGGTTGCCGTCGTAGCCGAGATAGCCCACCGCGCCGCCGTAGAGCCCGCGTCGCTCGCCTTCGGCCGCGGCGATCAGCTGCATCGCCCGGATCTTGGGCGCGCCCGAGAGCGTGCCTGCCGGGAAGACGGACCGGAGCGCGTCGAGCGCGTCCAGCTCCGGCTTCAGCCGGCCCTCGACGTGGCTCACCAGGTGGAGGACGTGGCTGTAGCGCTCGACCTCCATGTACTTGCTGACGGTGACCGTGCCGGGGCGAGCCACCCGACCCAGGTCGTTGCGACCGAGATCGACGAGCATGACGTGCTCGGCGCGCTCCTTTGGGTCGCGCTGCAGCTCTTCCGATAGCAGGGCATCCTCGCGCGCGTCCGCGCCTCTCGGTCGCGTGCCCGCGATCGGATGCGTGGTCAGGCGATCACCCTCGACCTGGAGGAGGAGCTCCGGGGACGCCCCGACCACCTCGAAGCTCGGCGTTCGGACGAAGAAGAGGTACGGGCTTGGGTTGATCCGCCGCAGCGCGCGGTAGAGCCCCACCCCCTCGAGGGTGGCACCGGTGGCCGGATCGGCCGGCAGGTCGAACGACTGGCGACGGGCGAGCACGACCTGGATTGCCTCCCCGGCGGCGATCGCGTCCTTGGCCACCTCCACCGCATGGATGTACTCCTCCCGACCGAGGCTCGTCTCGACCGGGCGACCGGGCGCAACGGTCGTCGCACCGCCGGACGAGCCGTCTCGAGCGGGTCGCGTTCCCGCGCCATTCAACTCCGCGGCACTCGGCCGCGACGTCCGCTCGAGCGCCTCGAAGATGGCGGCCTCCGCGATCCTGTAGCGAGCCTCGATGTTCGGCGCCTCGGTGTGCAGCGACGCGATCGCCGACAGCGTGTGGGTGAGGTGGTCGAAGACCAGCACCAGATCGGTTTCGATGAACGCGGCGAGCGGCACACCGAGCGGGTCGCGGTCCGGAAGCGGGACGCTGGGTTCGAAGCTGCTGATCGCGTCATACGCGAGCGCCCCGACCGCGCCGCCGGTGAATCGCGGCATGCCCTCGGTGGGCTGGACGCGACGACGCGGCACGAAGTCGCGGATCGCGGTCAGCGGGTCTGGCGCGGCCACGATCTCGACCGGCAGATCCGGGTCGTAGATCGGCACGGTCACCGGTCGGGTCTGGATGCGGGCCTGGCCGCTGCGCACCTCGAGCAGTCGCCGCGGGCCGACACCCAGGAACGAGTAGCGCCCGAGGCGCTCGCCACCCTCGACCGATTCGAGCAGGTACGCTGGGCCGCCGTTATCGAGGCGCAGGAACGCACCGATCGGCGTCTCGAGGTCGGCCGGACGCGTGGCACGCAGGAGGATCGTGTCGGCATTGGCGGCCAGGCGCTGGGTTTGCGCCAGGCTGATCGGGTCTGCGGTGCTCATGCGTTCGGCCTCGGAATCAAGAACGACCTTCGTCTCCCGGGACGAAAGGCCGTGCCTTCCGCGGTGCCACCCTCATTCGGCGATGCCGCACTCTCGTGACCGACGGGCCGTGCCGCTGTCGCGGCGACCGATCGGCGCTGCCCTCTATCGCTGGCGCTCTGCGCCGGAGCCTACTGACGCCTGCGGCACTGCCGCTTCGCGTTCGGTCCGGAGGCTCCCGGGTCCATTCCCTGTCGTCGTCGTTCCGGCTCGCACCAACCGCCGGATCTCTGGGTCGACGTGCGACGGGTACTCGTCCCGTTCACTGCCGTTCTTCATGATGTCCGCGGAGTATGGGTCGGCCAGGGTGGACCGTCAACTGTCGCGATCCGCTACTGGTACTGGTGGCGGACACATCGCCGCAGGGTATGGTAGCCAGCGACGGTAGACCCGACCCTGGGGGTGTCCCTTGTCCGTCACCCGTGTCCGAAGCGGCGGCGACTCCCAGTGGGGGCGACTGTGGGCGGGCATCGCGATGCTCGTGCTCATGGCCATCGGGCTCCTCGGGATCATCTATTTCAGCCTGCAGATCGAAACCGGCGTTCGCGCCTTCGTAGGCGGCGAAGGCTTGTACAGCAAGGGCCAGAAGGACGCGGTCTTCCACCTCATCCGATACGCGGATACGCACGATGAGGCGGAGTACGAGGCGTACCTGGATGCGATCGCGA
The DNA here is from genome assembly GCA_040882425.1 of Chloroflexota bacterium. Classification (GTDB taxonomy): domain Bacteria; phylum Chloroflexota; class Limnocylindria; order Limnocylindrales; family CSP1-4; genus SPCO01. The sequence continues at coordinate 20,636 of JBBEBJ010000167.1, forward strand.
TCCCGCTCGGCGACGAGATCGCGCGGCTCGAGCTGGAGAAGCCGAACCCCGACCTGGATGTGGCCTATGCCGGGTTCGCCCAGGGCCGCAATCACCCGGCTGACATTCCCACGCTCATGACCACATTCCGGGTCTTCCGCAACGTCAGCTACATCGACCAGGCAATCGCGATCTGGACCGAGGGCGACGGGCTGATCGACCAGCTCGTCGCCGCTGGCGACCGCTTGCAGGCCCTGATCTCGTCGGGCGGCGCCGACCCGGCCGAGATCGATGCCATCGTCGCCGACATCGGCGCCCTCAACGACCGGCTCACGGTCCTCGAGGATCGCTTCTCGGCGGTGCTCGGCGAAGGCGCGCGCTGGGTCCGTGACCTGCTGTTCGTGATCGCCTCGGTCGCCACCGCGCTGCTGCTGGCGATCGCGGGAACCGTCTTCATCTGGTTCGTTCGGCGGATCCGCAGATCGGAGAGTCGCTACCGGTTGCTGCTCGCGGCGGCGCCGGACGCCATCGTGGTGACCGACCGCGACGATCGCGTGGTGCTGTTCAACGAGGCGGCGGAACGGATCGTGGGGTCGTCCGCGGACGAGGTACTTGGCCGACCGGTGTCGTCCGTGATCGAGCTCGATCGCGCACGTTCGAGCCGATCGGCCGGAGCCAGTTCTGGCGCGGGGAATCCGGTGCCGGCGGTTCGGCGCCCGATCGATCTCGAGGCCCGGCGTGCGAACGGCACGAGGTTCTGGGCGGAGTCCACGGTCGCCGATCTCGGTCTCGGCCATGAGCCCGGCACGACCGTGATCTTCCGCGACGTGAGCGAGCGGCACGCGGCAGAGAACGCGCTGCGTGAGAGCCAGGAGCGGCTGGCGTTCGCCCTCGAGGCGGGGCGGATGGGGACCTGGGACTGGCACATGACGGAGGGCTCGATCCGCTGGTCGGAGAGCCTCGAGCGGATCGTCGGGATCCCGGCCGGTTCGTTCGGGGGCACCTACGAGGCCTTCGTCGAGCTCGTCCACCCCGACGACCGGCAGACCCTGCGCCAGGCGCTGGAGCGTGCCACGGCGACGGATGGTGAGTACGTCGCGGAATGCCGGATGGGCCCTGCGGGCGCACAGAACGTCCAGATCGTCGCCCAGGGCCGCGTCGTCCGCGACGCGTTCGGCGAGCCGGTTCGGCTGGTCGGCGTCGCGCTCGACGTGACTGCGCGACGCGAGCTCGAGAGCCAGCTCCGGCACGCGCAGAAGATGGAGACCGTCGGGCGCCTGGCGGGTGGGATCGCCCACGACTTCAACAACCTGCTGACCGCAATCACCGGGCATGGCGACCTCCTCGCCCAGTCGCTCGAGCCGGAGGATCAGCTCCAGGTCGACGTGGCGGCGATCAACGCGGCGGCCGCGCGGGCGGCGACCCTGACCCGCCAGCTGCTCGCCTACGGGCGTCAGAGCCTCCTTCGGCCCGAGCCAGTCGATCTCAACGCCGTCGTGTCCGATATCGAGCCGATGCTCCGACGCCTGATCGGTGAGGACATCGAGCTGCGGACCGAGCTCGCGTCCGATCTCGGCTGGGTGCACGCCGACGTCGGCCAGCTGGACCAGGTCATCCTCAATCTCGTCGTCAACGCCCGTGATGCGCTGAGCGGCGGCGGCTCAATCGAGCTGTCCACGGCCAATGTCGAGCTCGACGAAGCCGACGCGGCCGAACATCCAGGCGCAGGCGTCGGTCGCTTCGTGATGGTCTCGGTGAGCGACACCGGGGTCGGGATCGACGAAGCGACGCTCGGCCGGATCTTCGAGCCGTACTTCACCACCAAGGACCGGGGGCGCGGCACCGGCCTCGGCCTCGCCACGGTCCTGGGCATCGTCGAACAGTCGGGCGGTCACATCGACGTCAGCAGCACGGTCGGCGAGGGCACAACGTTCCGTGTCTACCTCCCGCGACAGGCCGATCCGCGCCGCGTCGGGGCGCCGGATTCAGGCACGAGCGAGCTCCCCGACCGGGGGCACGAGACGATCCTGCTCGCCGAGGACGAGGAATCGGTCCGGCGACTGACGGCGATGCTCCTCGAGCGGAGCGGGTATCGCGTCATCTCTGCGCCCGATGGGACGGCGGCGCTGGACGCAGCTGGAGCGCACGACGGCAGGATCGATCTCCTGCTGACCGACGTGATCATGCCCGGGCTCAACGGTCGACAGCTCGCCGACCGGTTCGCCGCGATCCACCCGGAGGCCCGCGTCCTGTACATGTCCGGGTATGCCGGCGAGGCGCTGTCGGCACAGGGCGTGCTCGATACGAGCGTGGCGTTCCTGGCCAAGCCGTTCGTTCCGGCGGAGCTCGCTCGCAAGGTCAGGGAGGTCCTGGAGGGACCGACGCCAGGCTGACGGATCCGACTGGCGGACCAGCGGACCGGGTCAGGGCTGAGCCGTGTCGGGCGTGCCCGCGGACCGGATGGCTGCCCGGAACCGGGCCCGCCGCCTGGACCGGCCCCCGCCGCTGGACCGGCCCGGGTTGGCATGCTCGTCTCATGCGC
>JBBEBJ010000167.1:23256-44058 GCA_040882425.1 Chloroflexota bacterium
TCATGCGCACGCCGTCGATATTCGAGCGTGATCGGTGGCCCAATCGGACATCTTGCGTCGTTCTGGCGACCGACGACGAGGCGATCATGAAGAAGATGCGCGCCTGAGGAAGCGGGGGCTGTGAGGAGCCACGCCGGCGGTCGCCAGGAACCGCGCCCCGGGCACGCGTCGGGGTGGGCTCGGGGCATGCGTCTGGACCACTCGCCGGACGATGGCGGAGAGGGTGGGATTCGAACCCACGAAGTCTCTCGACTCTGCGCTTTTCAAGAGCGCCGCCTTCAACCGCTCGGCCACCTCTCCCGCAACGGGCAGGATACCGCGGAGCCGGCGACGATCAAGGGAGGTCGGGGCGCAGAACCACCCGGGGAGTCAGGCGGTGATGGTGTCGCGCCCGACGTACGACCGGAGCACCTCCGGGACGGTCACCGACCCATCGGACTGCTGATAGGTCTCGAGCAGCGCGGCCACGATCCGGGCAAGGGCCAGGCCGGACCCGTTGAGCGTGTGGACGAGCTCTGCCTTCGCGCCGGGTTCCGGGCGGTAGCGGATCGCCATCCGGCGCGCCTGGAAATCGCGGAAGTTCGAGCACGAGCTGACCTCAAGCCAGCGTTCCACGCCCGGTGCCCAGACCTCGAGGTCGTACTTGCGGGCCTGGGTGAAGCCCATCTCGCGGGTGCTCATCAGCAGGACGCGATACGCCAGCCCGAGCCGCTGGAGGAGGATCTCGGCCCGTTCGGTCATCCACTCGAGCGCGGCCGCCGAGTCCTCCGGGCGCTCGAAGAGCACCATCTCGACCTTGTCGAACTGGTGGACGCGGAGGATCCCCCGGGTGTCCTTGCCGGCGGCGCCCGCCTCGCGCCGGAAGCACGGCGAATAGGCCGCGTACCGGATGGGCAGCTGGTCGGCGTCGAGGATCTCGTCGCGGTGGAGGTTGGTGACCGGGACCTCCGCGGTGGGGACCAGGTAGAGCTCGTCACGGGTGACCACGTACATCTGGTCTTCCTTGTCCGGGATCTGTCCGGTGCCGCGCGCCGAATCTGCGTTGACGACGGCCGGCGGCCAGACCTCGGTCATCCCGTTCTCGCGGGTATGGACGTCGAGGAAGAAGTTGATCAGTCCACGCTGGAGGGCGGACCCGGCCCCCTTGTAGACCGGGAAGCCGGATCCGGCGATCTTGGCCCCGCGCGCGTTGTCGAGGATACCGAGCGTGTCGCCGATCTCCCAGTGCGGCCGGCGCGTCCAGCCGTCGCCCTCGCGCGGCAGGATGTCGCCCCACGTTCGAACGGTGACGTTGGCTTCCTCGCCACCGACCGGGATGTCCGGGTCGGGTGGGTTCGGGATGCGGAGGAGGAGGTCCTCGAGGGTCGATTCGAGGCTGGCGATCGTCGGCTCGAGTCCATCGATCTGCGCGCCGATGTCCGTCGATTGGCGGCGAAGCGCGACGACGTCCGAATCGGTCTTCGGGTCGGCGCCCGCCTTGATTCGTTTGCCGATCTCGGCGCTCAGCTCGTTTCGGCGAGCCTTGTACCCCTCGATTTCCGAGAGGAGTCGGCGACGATTGGCGTCGTGCTCGAGGGTCTGGTCGACGAGCGCCGGGTCCTCGCCCTTGTCGATCGCACCGCGCCGGATGACGTCGGGCTCGTCGCGCAGTCGCTGGAGACCTACGCTCATGCTCCACCTCGATCGATCGACGCTGCGGCCAGCGCCCCACCCGCCGCCTCGCGCAGCCGATCGATCACGAACGACGGCTCGAGCCCGGCCAGCAGCCAGCCGGCGCGCGGGCCGTTGGTCCGACCCAGGAACGCCTGGTAGATCGCCGCGAAGGCGCGGCCGGCGGGAACCCCCGCCCCGGTCGCGGCCGCGAAGATGGCCGCCTGCCAGGCATCGCCGCCGGACGGCGAGGTCGCCGCCACTGCGTCGGCAATCGCCGCGAGCAACGCCCGCTGGTCCGGCTCGAGCTCCAACGCCGTCTCCGGCAGGGTCGCCTGGACGGCGAGTCGCGCGCGTTCAGGCGCGTAGGCATCGAGCCAGGCGCGGGCGGCTGCGGCGCGCTCGTCGAAGATCGCGCGCTCGCGGTCGGTCAGGGCGCTCCCCTTCTCCGCCTCAACGCGCGCGGCGACGTCGACACCCGGGATCTGCAGGAGGAGCGCGAGGTGCGAGAAGGCGGGCCGGAAGGCGGCCGCCTCGGCTGCCACGTCAGCCGCCGGATCGAGCAGCGAATATCGGAATGTCGCCTCGAACCCGGGCGGGATCTCGCCCTTGACCTCCTGGCCGGCCGTGGCCGCGGCAAACCGATCGAACTCGTCGAAGAGACGGGGGATGGCGTCCGTGCCCTCCGGGTCGAACTCGATCGCCTGGTTGGGGCGCGGGCGGAGGAACAGGAAGCGGAGCTGTTCGGGCGGAACGACCTCGGCCATCGTGTGCGCTGCGGCGCCGCGACCCTTGGAGGTCGACATCTTCTTGCCGCCGATGTTGAGGAACTCGTACGGGACGTTGCGAGGCGGCTCCCGTTCGAACACCTCGCGGGCGATGGCGTCGCTCCGATCGCGCGAGCCGCCGGCCGTCGACAGGTCCTTGCCGCCGGGCTCGATCGTTACCCCGAAGTGCGACCACTGCGCGGCCCACTCGAGGTTCCATGGCAGCTTTGCGGTGCCGCCAAACGGGCTGATCCAGCCGTTGGTCCCGCACCCGCGCGCCCAGGCGACCAGGTTCTCGCGGCACTCGACATAGACGCGTTCGCCGTCCCAGGCCGTCACGATCGTGGTCCCGATCTTGCCGCAGCTCGGGCAGATGACCGCGAGCGGGTGCCACGAGTCGGGGTGCTGGACGTTGGCCACGCGCCGGTAGATCTCGCGGACGAGCGCCGCCCGGTCGAGAGCGATCCGGATGTACGGATCGAGGGCCCCGGTCGGGTAGATGTCGCTCATCCAGTAGTAGCGGTCCGGGTGGATGCCGAGCCCCGCGAACGTGTCGATGAACACGCCGGCGAAATGGCGGGCGTAGCTCGGGTGGCAGTCGCCGACGGGGTCGGGCACACGTGCCAGCGGACGGCCCATCTCGCGCTCGATCGCATCGGGTGTCAGCAGCGCCTGGGCGTCCATCGGGTCGAGGTCGTCGACGCCGTACAGCAGCGTCGTCTCGATCCCGTTGGCGCGCAGGGCGCGGGCGATCACGTCCAGGATGACCGGGCCGCGCAGGCTCCCGACATGGACCGTCCCCGACGGTGTCTTGGAGTCGTTGACGACCTGCGGCCCGAGATCACGGACCTGTGCCGCGAGTTCGTCGGCCCAATCCATGGCGGCGGCCGGGACGGCTAACTGATGCCGACGATCTTGTAGGTGAAGTCGCCGGCCGGGACGCGAACGACGACCTTCTCGCCCTTCTTCTTGCCGAGCAGGGCGCGGCCGACCGGGCTCTCGTTCGAGATCCGGCCCTCGGCGGGCTTGGCCTCGGCCGAGCCGACGATCGTGAACCGCTCCTTGCCGTCGCCACTCTCGACCGACACGGTCGAGCCGATCTGGACATGGTCGGTCGAGTGGTTCTCGTCGATGATCGTGGCGTTCTTGATCAGCGCCTCGAGCGTCTGGATCCGGCCCTCGACGAACGCCTGCTCGTTCTTGGCGTCCTCGTATTCGGCGTTCTCGGACAGGTCCCCGTGCTCCTTGGCGTCGTGGATCCGGTTGGCGACCTCGGCACGCTTGACCGAGACCATCTCTTCGAGCTCCGCCCGGAGCTTCTCGAGACCGTCCCTTGAGAGATAGGTGGGCTTGTTGTTCACGGCCACAGACCCCGCGATGCAGGTGCTCGGATGTGAAAGACCGCACAGCGGTCTTCGTAAAGGAAAGAACTCCAGGCGACCCGCGGTCCGGCCGCGCGCCTGAAGTTCCGAACTGGACGCGAATGGTAGCCGCGCAGGGTGAGAGTGTCAAAGACGACGCCTGCGGGGACTTGCGGTTTCGCCTCTGGATGTCAGCGCGGCGTTGCAACGCACCGCACGCGTCGGTCAACGTCCCTCGGTCAGGCGCAGCAGCCGGCGCTTGATCCGCTGGAGCGAGCCGCGGTCCGGGAAGGCCACGAAGAGCGTGTCGTCCCCGGCGATCGAGCCCGCGACCTCGGGCCAGCGTGCCCGGTCCAGCGCCGCTGCGATGGCGTGCGCCGATCCCGGCAGGGTGCGGATGATCAGCAGCAGCCCGGCCTCGTGGAGCTCGACCGGGAGATCGGCGAGGAGCTTGCGGAGCCGGTCCTCGCCGGACGTCTCCGCCTCGATGAGGCGCGGCGGCAGCGCATAGGCGGCCGTCCCTTCGCGCGTGACCTTGATCAGGCCGAGCTCCGCTACGTCGCGGCTGATGGTCGCCTGGGTCGTCCGGAACCCGCGGTCGCGGAGCGCCGCGGCAAGCTCCTGCTGCGTGCGGATCGGTCGCTGGTCGACGAGGTCGCGGATGGCGCGCTGCCGGATCTGCTTCATCACTTCCATCGCGGGCCCCTACGACATCCAGACGATGAGGACGACCGCGGCCAGGCCGATCCGATACGCGACGAACACGTCGAGCGAGCGCGTCCGCAGGAATCGCAGCAGGGCATGGATGGCGAGGAACCCCGAGACTAGAGCTGCGAGCATGCCGGCGATGAGCGGGGCCGCCGAGAGTTCGACCCCGGCGTCCCCGCCGACGAGTTTCCAGGCCTGGTACAGCCCTGCCGCGGCGGTGATCGGCGTGGCCATCAGGAAGCTGAAGCGGGCCGCCGATTCGCGATCGAGTCCGGCGAAGCGTCCCGCGGAGATCGAAATGCCCGAGCGGCTGATGCCCGGGATGAGGGCGACTGCCTGGGCCGCGCCGATCATGACCGCAATCGGGAACGTGAGATCGGCGATGGCGCGCCGGCGGCCGCCCCACCGGTCGGCCAGCCAGAGGATGGCAGCGCCGATCAGGAGCGTCACCGCCACGAGCCCGACATGGCGGAACGTCGTCTCGATGACATCTTCGAACAGCAGCGCCGCGATCCCGCCGGGGATGGTCGACGCGGCCAGGAGCCAGGCAAGACGCCGATCCGGATCTCCGCGAAACGAGCGGTCGCGCAGGGCTGCGAGCCCGGCTGGGATCAGCCTTGCCCAGTCCTTCCAGAAGTACGCGAGCAGGGCGAATACCGTGCCCACGTGCAGCATCACGCTGAAGGCGAGCGAGTTGAGGAACACATCATCGGCGTCCAGGAGGAATGGAACGACGATCAGGTGCCCGGACGACGAGATCGGCAGGAACTCCGTGAGTCCCTGCACGATCCCCATGATCAACGCCTGGAGGAGCGTGTCCATGTCAACGGCTGTCGCGCCTGACGATCACAGCACATCGGGCGGGCTTGCAGTTTGCTGCGCTATCGAATGAACAGCGGGGCGAGGACGAGCGTGATCGTGGCCAGGAGCTTGACGAGGACGTGGAGCGATGGGCCCGCGGTGTCCTTGAACGGGTCGCCGACCGTGTCGCCGACGACCGCGGCCGCGTGCGCTTCGGTCTTCTTGGCGAGCGGGACACCCGCCTCATCCAGAAGGTGCCCGGCCTCGATGTACTTCTTGGCGTTGTCCCAGGCGCCGCCACCGTTGTTCAGGACGGTCGCCAGGAGCACACCGGCGATGGTGCCGACCATCAGGAGACCGGCCACGGCCTCGGCGCCGAGGAGCAGGCCGACGACGATCGGCGTGGCGACGGCGACGACGCCTGGCGCGATCATCTCGCGCAGGGCGGCCTTGGTCGTGATGTCGACGACACGCGCGTAGTCGGGTCGCTGGGTGTAGTCCATGATCCCGGGCATCTCCCGGAATTGTCGACGCACCTCGACGATGATCGACTGGGCGGTGGTTCCGACGGCGCGGATCGCGAGCGAGCTGAAGAAGTAGACGAGCATTGCGCCCATCAGCGCGGCAATGAACACGTTGACGTCTGCCAGGTTGACCGAGGAGAGCAGCTCGCCGCCGCGGTTGGTCTGGATCAGATTGACCTTGTCGATGTAGGCCGAGAAGAGCAGGAACGCCGCAAGCGACGCCGAGGCAATCGCGTAGCCCTTGGTCAACGCCTTGGTCGTGTTGCCGACGGCATCGAGCCGGTCGGTGATCTCGCGGGCGCCGGCCTCGGCCCGGCTGAACTGGGCGATCCCGCCGGCGTTGTCGGTGATCGGCCCGAATGTGTCCATGGCCAGGATGTAGGCCGTGGTCATGAGCATGCCCATCGTCGCGACCGCGGTCCCGAAGATGCCGCCCACGTCCCGTCCGTCGGGAGTCACGATGCCCGCCTGCGAGCCCAGCCAATGGCTGGCGAAGAGCGCGATGCCGATCGTGATGGCCGTGACGAACGTGGTCTCGAAGCCAACCGCCACACCCGAGATGATGTTGGTGGCCGGGCCGGTCCGCGATGCCTCGGCGATCTCACGGACCGGGCGGAACGTGCCCGCCGTGTAGTACTGGGTGATGTAGACGAAGGCGACGCTTGTCGCCAGGCCGACCACGCCGGCGGCGAAGAAGTAGAGCCAGACTGGCAGACCGCTCGGTGCATCGCCGTTGGTCTGCATCATCACGTTGGTGACGAGGAGGAGCGCGCCGACGGACAGGACCGTGGTGACCCAGTAGCCGCGGTTGAGCATGTTCATCGGGTTCTCGTCTTCGCGACCGCGGATGAAGAAGATCGCGACGATCGTCGAAAGCAGGCCGAACGCACGGACGACCAGCGGGAAGAAGATCCAGGACTCCGGGCTGGGCCAGCCCGATGCGACCGCGATGGCATAGACACCGACGCCGAGGATCATCGCGCCGATGTTCTCCGCCGCGGTCGACTCGAACAGGTCGGCGCCACGGCCCGCACAGTCGCCGACGTTGTCGCCGACCAGATCGGCGATGACGCCCGCATTGCGTGGATCGTCCTCGGGGATGCCCGCCTCGACCTTGCCGACCAGGTCCGCACCGACGTCCGCGGCCTTGGTGTAGATCCCGCCGCCGAGCTGGGCGAAGAGGGCCACGAACGACGCCCCGAAGCCAAAGCCGACGATGAGGAATGGGGCCTGGTGGACGGTGTCGCCCGACAGGCCGCCGAACGCGGCGAAGATGCCGTAGACGCCGAGCAGCGAGAGAGCCACGACGAGGAAGCCCGAGACGGCGCCGCCGCGCATCGCCACGGTGACTGCCTCGACCAGGCTGCGCCGGGCCGCCGAAGCGGTCCGTACGTTCGCCTTCACGCTGATGTACATCCCGATGATCCCGGACGCCATCGAGCATGCCGCACCGACCAGGAACGCGATCGCGGTCCGGAAGCCGATCGGGGCACCGGCCAGCTCGGGCACGTCGGCCACGTCGGCGGTCTCGACGATGGCGATGACGACCCCGATGATCACCGCCCCGACGACGGCCAGAATCCCGATCGTCGTGTACTGGCGTCGGATGAACGCGACGGCCCCTTCGAAGATGGTGTCGGCGACGTCCACCATTTCCTTGGTCCCGGTGTCGCGGGACAGCACATCGCGCGCGAGATAGACCGCGAACAGCACAGCGATGAGGCCGGCGGGCAGGACGATCAGCTGGAGCGCACTCGCATCCATCAGGGTCTTCGGCTCCTCCACGACAGGGTTGACGACAGCGATCCGTGCACGGGCGCGCGGGCGGCGCGCCGCTCAGGAATGGTCTCCGGGAGATGTGGCTGTGGTCCCCGGGCATGCACCTTCGGGTGGGACCTTGCAGGCCGTCGGCGAGTGTATCAAGGCGCGCGAAGCCGGGTCAAACTCGCCGCCGGAGGACGATATGCAGCCGCGATCGAGCCACGGCGCCCTCGCCTGCCCAGCCCCTATACTGCGCGTCTTGTGACCCGACGACCCATGCTCGGGTGTCTCTTCGAGATCGTCGAGACACTCGTCCTGACCCTGATCATCTTCCTCGTCATCCAGAATTTCGTCGCCCAGCCGTACAAGGTCCAGCAGCAATCGATGGAGCACACGCTGGAGCCGGATCAGTACGTGCTGGTCGACAAGTTGACGCCACGCCTGGATGTCTACAAGCGCGGTGACATCGTGGTCTTCACGCCGCCCGACGACTGGGCGACGGACGACCAGACGCCGTTCATCAAGCGGGTGATCGGGATCGGCGGTGACGAGGTCGAGATCCGCGACGGCCTGGTCTATGTGAACGACACAGCGCTCGACGAGCCGTACCTCTACGCTGATCAACCGGGAGATCCACCACAACCGACGACGGCCGCGCAGGATCGCTGGGTCGTACCGGAGGAAGAGCTCTTTCTGATGGGCGACCATCGCTCCAACTCCGCCGATTCGCGCTCGTTCGGCCCCGTTCCGGTCGCCAACATCATCGGCCGCGCCTGGCTCCGGTACTGGCCCGTGAACGTGTTCGGGATCCTCCCCACGCCGACACACCCGGAGCTGGATACGGCCGGTCCATGAGCGGCGAGCCTGGGTTCCGCGGTCACGTGCCGCCGTTCGCCAAGCCGTGAACCCGGCCCTCGCGGGGGTCGCGCTCGCAGTCGTCCTCGGTGGCGTGATCGCCGCGTCGGCACGCAACGCCCGGACCGCGGTCCTCGGCCTGATCCTCGCGGTGGTCGGCGGGGCCTTCGTCGCCGAGCCCCTGCCCGACTCGGTCGGTCTCGCCGCGCGGCTGGTGGGAGCCGTCCTGGCCGGCTATCTCCTGTGGATCGCGGGCCGTGACGCGGACGCCCGGACCGGCGGGTCGCGTCTTGGATGGCCGACCGAGCTTCTCGTCGCCGGCGCGGCGGCGGTGGTCGGCTACGGCAGCCACGGGCTGGGAGCGCCGGCGGCGGGGCCGGCCCTCGCGCAGGCGGCCGGGTTTGCGCTTGCCGCACTCGCCGTCGCCCCGGTGTTCAACGGACGTGATGTCATGCGCATCGGCCTGGGGCTGAGCCTCCTGGCCTCCGGGGTGATCCTCGTCAGGACCGGCCTCGGCGGAACCCCCGACGCGCTCGAGCAGCTCGTCTTCGCGGGACTCGTCGCGGTGCTGGGCGGCGTCGTGGCGGCCCTCGCCGTCGCGGCCAGGACCGACGGCCTGGCCGGCTTCGACATGACCGTCGCACCCGGTGAGCGCGTCAGACGACGCCCGGACGCCCGGCCCGTCGATCCGCGATGAGCCTGGCGACCTACCTCGTCGTCGCCTTCGGGTTCGCGGCCGGCGCGTGGCTGACGCGGGGACACGGGACCGTCGGGACGGTCGTCGGCCTCGGCGGTCTGGTCGCCGCCACGATCGCGGCCATCGCCATCCGCCCCGACGAAATGCTGCTCATCGGCGAAGGTGGACTTGCGGCGAGCGCCTATCTCCGGCTCTTCCTGGTCATGGGATCGCTCGTCGGGCTCGGGCTGGCCATCAGCGGCCTCGCGGCAGGGACGCGGCGGGACCTGTCGACCGTGACCCTGGCGACGCTCGGGATTGCCTCGCTGACGCTGTCACTGACCGACCCACGCGCGGCCGTGATCGCGGGGACGGCCGGCGGGTTGTGCGGGGCACTGCTGGCCGTTGGGCGGGGCGGCGATCGAGCCGGAGCCAGCATTGGCATCCGCGATCTTCGCGCGGTCGTGATCGCGGGGACCATGGCGGTCGCGGCGATGGCCTGGATGGGCCGCGACCTGTCCCGGCTCGACGCTCCGCCGGTCGTCTTCGGGCTGGCCTACCTGGCGGTCGCGCTCGCGGTGGCGATCCGATTCGGTGCCATCCCGTTCCACCTGTGGGTCGCCCGCCTCACGGACGCGGTCCCGGATGCTGGCCTGCCGATCGCCACCATCCTCGCGGCGGCGCCGTTCGCCGTGGTTGGCCTCAGCTGGGCGGATGCCTCGATCGCTCCGCTCCTGGTCGACCTTGGGACCGAACGGGGCGTCGTCCTCGCGATTGCGGTGGCGTCGATCGTCCTGGCCGCGATCGCGGCGGTCATCCAGGACGACCTCGAGCACGTCGTTGGCTACTCGATCGTCGGCGATGCGGGCGTGGCCCTCCTCGCCATTGTCGCCCTGGATCCCGAGGCCTGGGGGCCGGCGCGGACCTGGATCCTCGCGCTCGTCGTGACCCGCAGCGCGTTCGCCGCCTGGGCCGCCGGGCTGCGCCTCTCGTTTGGGACCGGGCGGATCGTCGAGCTGCGGGGCTGGGTGATCCGATCGCCGTTGTCCGCCCTCGCATTCGGCCTGGTCGTCGTCGCGAGCCTCGGGTTCCCCGGACTCGCCGCGTTCGAGGCACGGAGCACCCTCGTCGCCACGGCGATCGACGGTCCGTTTGCGGCGCTCGTCGTCGTCGCTGTCCTGGCCCCCGTCGCCTACTACGGACGGCTCCTGGCCGTCGGCCTGCGTCGGCCCGACGGACCGCCCGAGCCGGGTGCGTGGCGGCCCCGGGTGGCGCCCGTGAACCTGACGGCACCGGGCGAATGGTGGCGAACGACGTGGGAGGCGAACCGGGCCTTCACCGGCGCGCTGGTCGCCGCGCTGCTGGCCCTTCTTGCCGTGTCCGCCGCGGGCGGGGCGTTCGGTGGACCCGAGGCGGCCGCCGCGGCGGCCGTGGGCGGCCCGGCGCCCACCGCCACGCTGGTTCCGCTGTCGTCCGAGGAGCCGTCGTCCGAGCCGATCCCGACCGAGTAGTGCGCCCGGGCTCGTGCGTGGCCCAGGGTCGGGTCGGTCCCGGAGGTCGGGCCAGCAGCCTATTCGCCGGGGGCGAGCACCCAGCGGTCGACGTCGCGGTCGTAGTCCACCAGCTCATCGTCCCTGAACCAGAGTGCGAGCTCGGTCGCGGCGGCGTCAGGCCCGTCCGAGGCGTGGACGATGTTCTGGCCGGTCTCGAGGGCAAAGTCGCCACGGATCGTGCCCGGCGCCGCTTCGTGCGGACGGGTCGCCCCGTTGATGGCACGGACGACGGCGATGGCATTCGGCCCGTCGAGGGCCAGCGCGACCAGGGGTGCCGACGTGATGAACTCGACCAGCCCAGCGAAGAACGGCTTCTCGCGGTGTGCCTCGTAGTGGCGTTCCGCGAGGCCTTGATCGACCTGCACGAGCTTGAGCCCCACGACCTTGAGCCCGCGTGCCTCGTACCGGGCGAGGATCCGGCCGACCAGCTGGCGCTGCACGCCGTCAGGCTTGATGAGGACGAGGGTCCGCTCGGTTCGTGGCATGTCTATCCTGGGTACGGGGATCTGGACGGTCGCGGGATTGTATCGGATCGAGGCGCTGGATCAGGGCTCGGGATCCGACGAGGTCGCCCGCCGGGTCGTGCCGTCGGTCCGGCCGCGTCGATCGCGGGCCCCGGACCACGCCGCGGCCGCGTACGCGCGCCGGGCTTCCGACTCGAGCCCTACCAGCCGGTAGGCGTCGCCGCGAACGACGCTGATCGCCGGGCCTGCCAGCCCGTCGGTCGCCTGCAGGATCGCGGGTGCCAGTGCCGGTGCGAGCCGCAGAGCGAGCGCAAAGCGCAGCGTGGCCTCATCGGTCGACCCGGCGCGGAGCGCCGCGCGCGCGGCCTCGAGCTCGTCACCGGGATTGGGGAGCTCGGCCGCCGGACCGGCGGCGCCACGGTCCGCATCCCAGAAGCCAAGCGTCAGCGGCTTCCCGACGCTCGCGTCCGGGCCGGTCTCCACGACGGCCGCCCGGGCCGCGACGACGCCCGGATCCAGGTCGCCGGCCCGCCGATTCGCCCCCGGGCCGGGATCGTGGTGGAAGAGCGTGCCGGCCGTGGGTGGCGGTTCTGCGGGATCGGCCGGCCAGACGGCGGACCGGGGCATCCCGGCGAACAACGCGTCGATCGGCCCTTCCACCCGCTCCATCGCTCTGCGTGCCAGCCGTCGGGCCTCGTTGGGGCGTCCGAGCGCCGCGGCAGCCTCGGCGGCGATTGCCAGCGCCACCGGCTCCTCGTCCTCACCGCCCAGCGCGACCGTCGCGGCTTCCCCCGCGGCGACCAGGGCACCCGTCCGCCAGCGAACCTCGGCCAGGTCCACCTGCCCGGCGAGATCGAGCGCACCCTGACCCGCGAGGATCTCGAGCTCCGCCCGGGCCAGGGTCAACGAGCCAAGCCTGAGATGCGCTCGGGCAAGGACAAGATGGACGGAACGCTCGGACGGTGGCTCGAGCGTCGCCGATTCAGGGTTCGGAGCGTTGGACGTGGTCGTCATGTCGGCAGACAGAGGCGGGCCTCGAGGCCCCGGAGATATCGGCCCGGCGCGACCGCCGCGAGCCGGAGCGCGTCGTCCCGGAACAGTCGTGCCGCGAGCCGCTGCACGCCCGCCGAATCGACCCTGTCGATGGCCGCCAGGGCCTCCTCGAGCGTCAGGACCCGATCGTGGAGCGCCTCCTGGCCGCCGATCCACGAGGCGACGTGGCGCGTGTCGTCCATCCGCAGCTCGAGCCCGCCGGAGAGATAGCGCTTGGCCTTGGCCAGCTCGTCCCCGGGGACCAGCTCATCGCGAAGCCGCGCGAGCTCGGCCATGATCGCCTCGATCGCCGACGGCATGCCGGCCGGATCCACGCCGGCCGAGACCTCGAGCGCCCCGGCATCCGCGTAATCGACGATCCCCGACGAGACGTCGTATGCCAGGCCAAGCTCCTCGCGCACCGACAGGAAGAGACGGCTGCTCATGCCGTCTCCGAGCACGGCGTTGAGGACCGCCAGGGTCCAGCTGTCGGGATGGTCGCGGTGCAGTGCCGGCACGCCGATGCACAGCTGGGCCTGGCTCGTGGCGCGCTTGCCGGCCATGACGTGAGGGCCGGCGGGCAGGTCGGGAGCCGGAGCGAACGAGGGAACAACGCCGTTGCCCGTGCCGAACGCCGCCGATGCCAGCTCGGTCGCCTCGGCATGACCCAGGTCACCGACGATCGCCACCACCGTGTTCGCGGGTCGGTAGGTGGTGGCCCAGAACTCGCGGATGGCGGTGTCGGCGAGACCCCGCACGTCGGCCTCCTCGCCGCAGATCTCGCGTCCCAGCGGGCCGAAGCCGAAGAGCGCGGTCTGGAACAGGATCTGGCAGTACTCGGACGGGTCGTCCAGGTACGAGCGGATCTCCTCCACGATGACGGTCCGCTCGTTCTCGATGTCCCGGTCGGTCAACCGGGGCCGAACGATCAGCTCGCCCACGACCTCCATCGCCCGCGCGGCCTCGCGGATCGGGACGCGGACCCAGTAGACCGTCGATTCGCGATCCGTGGCCGCGTTGAACGAGCCGCCGACACCCTCGATCGCCTCGCTGATCGAGCGGGTGGTCGGGAAGGCGGCCGTGCCCTTGAAGGTCAGATGCTCCATGAAATGGGCGGCGCCGATCTGCCCGGGCAGCTCGAGGCGCGAGCCGGCGAGCACGTAGGCGGCGACGGAGACCGAGCGCGCCGCGGGGAGCCGGGCGGTGATCACCCGGGGTCCGGCTGGCAGCACGGTCCGTTCGAACATCCGGCCGATGGTACAGGAATCGATGCGGCGCCCCTCCAGGCCGGTCGGGGCGCCGTCGATCGAATCGAGCGCGAGCTACTCCGGGAGGATCGTGTTGATCCAGTTCTGTCCGAAGTAGATGACAAAGGCAACGGCCACGGCCCACAGCAGCGGATGGATCTCGGTGATCTTGCCGCGCACGACCTTGATCACCACGTGGGCCACGAACGCCGCCCCGATACCTACGGTGATGCTGAACGTCAGCGGCATGAGGATCAGGCCGAGCAGCGCCGGCATGCCCTCCTCGATGTCGCTGAAATCGATGTCCTTGATCAGCCCGACCATCAGGAAGCCGACCACGACGAGCACCGGCGCCGTGGCCACGAAGGGCACGAGCGTGGCAAGGGGACTGAGGAAGATGGCGAGCAGGAAGAGGACGCCCGTGACCAGGGAGGTGAACCCGGTTCGCCCGCCCTCGGCCACGCCGGCGGCACTCTCGATGTAGCTCGTGTTCGAGCTGATGCCGGTCGCACCACCGGCGATCGCGGCGATCGAGTCGACGAGGAGCACCCGGCCGACGCCGGGGACCTGTCCCTCGTCATCGGTCAGGCCGGCCTGCTCCGCGATGGCCGTCGCCGTGCCCATCGTGTCGAAGAAGTCGGTCAACATGAAGCTGAAGATCGTCAGCAGCGCGGCCAGCAGACCCAGCGTGGTGAACACGTTGCCGAGGTCGAACTTGCCGACCGTGCTGAAGTCCGGCGTCGCGGTGAAGGTCTCCGGGAGCGGCTGCACCCCGGTCACGATGGCGATGACAGTGGTCACGAGGATGCTGATCAGCAGGGCGGCGGGCACGCGTCGGGCCAGCAGGCCGACCGCGACGAGCAGCCCGAGGAAGAACACGAACGCGCCGGGCGAGGTCGGGAAGACGAACTCCACCGGAACGGGCCCATCGCCAACCGGCTGGCGGATGATGCCGCCGTCCACGAAACCGATGAACAGGATGAACAGCCCGATGCCGACGCCGATCGCGCGCTTCAGGGACAGCGGCACGGCGCGCATGACGGCCTCGCGGAAGCCGACAAGCACGAGGATGGTGACGACGATGCCCTCGAGCACGATGACGCCCATCGCGCCTTCCGGCGTCAGGCCATTTGTCAGGACGAGGCCGAACGCGACCGCGCCGTTGATCCCGAGACCGGCCGCCAGGGCGATCGGGACGTTGGCGACGACGCCCATCGCGATGGTCATCACCCCGGCGACCAGCGCCGTCGCGGCCGCCGCGGCCGGTACGGAGATGCCGGCGTTGGCCAGGATGCTCGGGTTCACGAACAGGATGTAGGCCATGACCATGAACGTGGTCAGGCCGGCCTTCGCCTCGGTCACGAAATCCGTGCCGCGCTCGGCGAACTTGAAGAATTCGGCGATCGCGCCTCCACGACCGGAGGCAGGCGTTGCGCTCGACGTCACCTGGGTCCCTCTCCTTGCCCTCGACCTGCGCGCCGGGCTCCTGGGGCGAACCCGGACCGCGCCCTGTTCATCACACGCGATCGTCCTTCGACGGTCGCCTGCGTCCCTCCGACCGGTCGCTCGCGCGGCCGGCCTCCCGATCCGCTACTCGTCCTCGTGGGCGTCGAGGCCGAGCAGCTCCATCTGGACGTAACCGCCGGTGTCGAACTCGAGCTGGCGCGGAGCGAAGGGCGACCGATCCTCACCGGCAGGACCGATCGGCGCGAACTCGACCACGACCCGCTCGTCCCCCTGGACGAGGGTATAGACGAGCAACTGATCGGGACGCGTCTCGAACTCGAGATGTTCGAAGGAATCGATGTTCAGGGTGATCGCCAGGGGAGTGAAGTAGGTCGAGATGTCATCGGCGTCGACGACGATTCGCTCGACCCAGCCGGTCCCGTGGGCGACGACCTCGTGGCCCCGCAGGTAGCGGTAGCCGACCGTCTGCTTCAGCAACGGTCGAAGGAGGTGGAGCATGTCCGCCCGACTCGATACGACGCCCTGGTTGACGAAGAATTTCGCCGCCGGCTGGCTCGTCACGCGGGGCGTCTCCTCTGGGCACGGAGGGTGGACGGTCGGCCCGATGGTACCGCACGGCGGGAGGCGCGACGACCCGATTCTGGCCGTGGCGGCGCGGCGACCCCGGTGGCGACGCCGCGCGTATGATCGAGGCCATGCTCCTGGCCATCGATATCGGCAACAGCAACGTCACGCTCGGCCTGTTCAGGGCCGGGGCGCTGCTGGGCACCCGCCGGGCACGAACCGACCCCCGTGCGACCCCCGACGAGGTCGAACAGCTCCTGAGCGGGCTGGTCGGCCTCGAGGGTCTCGCCCTCGCCGATATCGACGCCTTCTCGCTCGCGTCGGTGGTCCCGTCGCTGACGGCGGCGGTCGAGGTCGTGGCTGAGCGCCGCGGCCAGGGTCTCGTGGTGGCGACGAACGGGAGCATCCCGATCGCCGTTCGGGTGGACCGGCCCGACGAGGTCGGGGCCGATCGCCTCGTCAACGTGCTCGCGGCCGCGCGGCTGTACGGAACACCTGCCGTCGTCATGGATCTCGGCACGGCCACGACCCTCGAATGTGCCGCGGCCGACGGCGCCTATGTCGGTGGGGCGATCGCCCCGGGACTGGAGCTCGGGATCGAGGCGCTCGCGGCGCAGACGGCCAAGCTGCCCCGCATCGAGCTGCGCACGCCGGACCGGGCCATCGGCCGGAACACCGTTGCAGCCATGCAAGCCGGCACGATCTTCGGGTACCAGGCCCTCGCGAACGGCCTCCTCGAGCGCGTTCGAGCCGAGCTGGCAGAGGCAACGGGCGTGACGGCTTCCGAGATCAGGGCGATCCTCACCGGCGGGCTGTCGCTGGCACCGTGGGCACACGCGATCCGCGGCGTCGATGCGATCGATCCGGAGCTCACGCTCAAGGGCCTCGCCATCCTGCACGCCGAAGTCGGCGGCGGTGAGCCGCTCGAGCTCGGGCTCACGTGACCGCGCGCGTGGACGGCCTCGGCGGCCGGGAGGCTCGCGGGCGCCTGGAGGGCCGGCTGATCGGGCTCGGCGTGACCGGCTCGATCGCCGCCTACAAGGCCGTCGAGCTGCTCCGCCTCCTGCAGGCGGAGGGGGCGGACGTCGCGGTGATGTTGTCGCCGTCCGCCACGCGGTTCATCGGTCCTCTCTCGTTTGCCGCGCTGTCGCGGCATCCCGTCGAGACGGACCTGCTGGAGTTGACCGCCGACGGACGGATCGGCCACATCGTCGTGGGCGACACGGCCGATGCGATCGTTGTCGCACCGGCGACCGCCCACTACCTGGGCGCGATGGCGACGGGCCTCGCGGGTGACGTCGTGACCGCGACCTGCCTCGCCACCCGAGCGCCGGTGATCGTGGCGCCGGCGATGGACGGCGACATGTGGACGCATCCCGCCACGGCGCGCAACGTCGCGCGGCTGCGCGAGGACGGCTTCATCATCGTCGAACCGGAGAGCGGATCGCTCGCATCGGGCCAGTCGGGCGTCGGAAGGCTCGCCGAGCTCGGGCGGATCGTGGACGCGGTCGTCGGCACGATCGCGGACCGCCCGATCCGGGCGCCGGACCCCGTGGCACGTCCTCCCCTTGTAGCTCACGCGCGCGACGCGGACCTCGCGGACCGGCATGTTGTCGTCACGATGGGCGGCACGCGTGAGGCCATCGACCCTGTCCGGTTCATCGGCAACCGGTCCACCGGCAGGATGGGAGCGGCCATCGCCCACGCGGCGCTGGCGCGAGGCGCCCGGGTCACGCTGATCGCCGGAAGCGTGGAGATCGACCTGCCACCGGACGCGGCGGTCGTCAGGGTCGAGTCGACCGCCGACCTCCGGGCGGCGCTGCTCCGGACCATCCATGCGCCCGATGGCCGGGCAGGCTTCGACGCCCTGGTCATGGTCGCGGCCGTGGCGGACTTCCGGCCGGTCCGTCCCGCCGAGCGCAAGCTCGAGCGCGGCAGCGGGCTCTCGCTGGAGCTCGAGCCCACACCGGACATCCTCGCGGAGATCGGCCGGATCGCACGCGGGCTCGACAGCGAGGGCGCCGCGACGCGGGAGCCCGTCCACCCCGCCCCGATCATCGTCGGCTTCGCGGCCGAGACCGGCTCGCTCGACCGTGCCGCCGACAAGCTCCGGCGCAAGGGCGTGGACCTGCTGGTGGCCAACGACGTGGCGGAACCGGGATCGGGGTTTGGCACCGAGACCAACCGCGTGGCGATCCTCGCCGCCGACGGCTCGCGCGACGATCTCCCGCTCCTCTCCAAGCGCGAGGTCGCCGATCGGCTGCTCGATCGCGTGGCGCGGGCGCTGGACGATCGCGATGCGGGCATCCAGACTGAGCGGACCATCGAACCGAGCCCGGAGCGAGCATGAGCGCCACTGCAGAGACCCCCCGTCGCCTGACGATCGTCGACATCGCAAAGCTCCACGCCGACGGGCAGCGGATTGCGATGCTCACGGCGTACGACTACCCCACGGCGCAACTGCTCGACGAGGCGGGGATCCCCATCCTGCTCGTCGGCGATTCGGTCGGGCAGGTCATGCTCGGATACGAGACGACCGTGCGGGTGACGATGGCCGAGATGGTCCACCACACCAAGGCGGTCGTCCGCGGCAGCCGGCGAGCGTTGGTCGTGGCCGACATGCCGTTCCTGAGTTATTCCTCCCCCGACGAGGCAATCGAGCACGCGGGCCAGTTCATGCGCGAGGCCGGCGCCCAGGCGGTGAAGGTCGAGGGTGGCGTCAGGACGGGCCGGGTCATCGAGGCGCTCGTCGGGGCGGGCATCCCGGTCATGGGCCATATCGGGCTGACCCCGCAGACGATCAACACGATCGGCAAGGTTCGCGTGCAGGGCAAGACGCTCGAGCAGGCCCGCTCGCTGATCGCCGACGCCTACGCCGTCCAGCAGGCCGGCGCGTTCTCGATGGTGCTGGAGCTCGTCCCCGAGCAGCTTGCGGCCGCGATCACGGAGCGGCTGCGGATCCCGACCATCGGGATCGGGGCAGGCGCCGGTTGCAGCGGCCAGGTCCAGGTCGTCACGGACCTGCTCGGTCTCGGTGATTTCGTGCCCCGCCACGCCCGGCCGTACGCCCACATCCGCGAGACGATCCTGGAGGCGGCGAGCGCCTTTGCCGCCGACGTGGCGGCCGGCACCTTCCCCGGTCCGCAGGAGACGATCCGGATGGATGACGAGGTGCTCGACGACGTCCTGGGCCGTGGTTCGTCCGATCGGCCCGCGCGGAGCATGCCGGTCGGTGGCATCCCGCTCGATCGCGACCTCTGATCGCTTGCGATCCCGGATCGACCGCCGGCCCGCTTGACCCGAATCGTCCGTACCCGCGCCGAATTGCGCGATGCCCTCGCCGGCATCGACCGGCCGATCGGGCTCATCCCGACGATGGGCTGGCTCCATGACGGCCACCGCGCGCTGATCGGTCGCGCACGTTCGGCGGATGCCACGACAGTGGTCACGATCTTCGTCAATCCGCGGCAGTTCAACGTCGCGCAGGACTACACGAAGTACCCGCGGGACGAGGCGCGCGACCTCGCCATCTGCGAGGGCGAAGGGGTGGACGTCGTGTTCGCGCCTGAGACGTCGGAGGTCTATCCGCCGGGCTTTGACACGACGGTCGTGGTGGGCGCGGTCGCGCAGCCGCTCGAAGGCGCCGCCCGACCCGGTCACTTCGACGGCGTGGCCACGGTGGTCGCGATCCTGTTCGGCCTGGTGGGGGCCGACCATGCGTACTTCGGGCAGAAGGACGCGCAGCAGGTGATGGTGATCCGCCAGATGGCTCGTGATCTCGCGATCCCCACCCAGGTCACCGCCTGCCCGACCGTCCGCGAACCCGACGGCCTGGCGCTCTCGTCGCGAAACGTCCACCTCACCCCGGCCGAACGGGGCGCGGCGCCGGTCCTCCGTCGCGCCCTGCTGTCGGCGCGCCAGCGATGGGCGGCCGGTGAGCGCTCGACGGAGCGCCTGCGGGACGCGATGTGGATGCACCTGAACGCTGAGCCGCTCGCGGTCGTCGAGTACGTCTCGGTGGCGGACGGCGCAACACTCCAGGAGCTCGACCGCGTCGACGGACCCGCCCTCCTCTCGCTCGCCGTGCGGTTCGGGAGCACGCGGCTGATCGACAACGAGCCGCTGGGCGACGGCCCCGCGACAACCTGAGTCGCCTCCGTGGCTGCCGGACGGCGGATCTTCCTCGCCTACCTCGTCTACTTCGGCGCCATCGGCGCGGCCTATCCGTACCTGCCGGTGTTCTATCGCGACCTCGGCCTCACGTTCGAGGAGATCGGCATCCTGACCGCGATCCAGGCGGCCACCCAGCTGGCGCTCGGACCGGTCTGGGGCGGGCTGATGGATCGCTTCCCGCGGGTGGGACTGACGCTGCCGCTCGCTGCCGCGGTGGCGGCCACGGGGGGCTTCATCCTGTTCCTGGCCACAGACTTCTCGAGCAGCCTCGCCGGGTCGATGCTGCTGTTCGCCGGCCTGGCCGGCATCGGTCCGACGCTCGACGCGAGGACGCTCGAGACGCTCGGCTCGGCAGGACGCGATCGGTATGGGCAGGTGCGCGCGTTCGGCTCGCTGTCCTTCGTCGTGGTCGCCCTGCTGGTCGGCGTGCTGCTCGAGGCGCAGGGTTCGCGGTCGCTCTTCTGGATCTACCTGCCCGCCTTGATCGGCACGGTGCTGGTGACCGCGACCATCCGTCGGCGTGGCACCCACCGGTCGATCAGCATGCTCCGCGGCGCCAGCCAGATCCTGGGGGCGCCGGGGATGCTCGTCTTCTTCGGCGGGTTCACGATCGTCTGGACATCGCTCACCGCGATGAACGCCTTCTACTCGATCCAGGTCGTCGCGCTCGGCGGCAGCACGGCTCTCGTCGGCATCACGTGGGCGTTCGGCGCGATCATCGAGGTCCCCCTGATGTACGCCTTCCCGCGACTCGGCGTCCGGTTCGGGACGGAGCGGCTCCTGGTGTTCGGGGCCCTGGTGTTCTCGCTCCGCGGGGTACTGGGGGCGATCGCAGTCGATCCCCTTGCGCTCGTCCTGATCGCGCCGCTCGAGGGGCTCGGGTTCGCCTGCGCGTTCGTCGGCGGCGTGACCGTGCTCGCGGCAAGGCTTCCGACCGCTCTCGGCGGGATGGCGCAGGGACTGTTCTCGGCCAGCGCCGGGCTCGCGACGATCATCGGGTCCGTTGTCGGTGGCACCATCGCGGGGGCCGTCGGGGTCCCCGGCATGTTCGCGGCGTCTGCGCTCATTGGCTTGATCGGGTCGATCGTGCTCGGTTATGCGGTGCTTGGCTCCTCCTCCCCGATCGGCCCCGCTTCCGGTGCGCGGCCCGACCGCGCCGCCCCTCCGCCCGGTGCGACCGAGCCCGGCAGCGGCGGCTC
>JBBEBJ010000167.1:44158-46921 GCA_040882425.1 Chloroflexota bacterium
GGCCCGACCGCGCCGCCCCTCCGCCCGGTGCGACCGAGCCCGGCAGCGGCGGCTCTCCGATCGTGGGTTGACCCCAACGTCGCCAGACGTCGTGCCGGCGGGAACCGGCTGCCGGGCGGGAACCGGCTGCGCGTCCGCGGTGTATTGAGGTCGATTCGAACCCGTTCCAGGAGCATGACCATGCGTCGTCTTCGGTCAATCGGCGTGATGCTGCTCGCCGCGGCTGCGGCACTGTCCGCCGTCACCCCTGCGCTCGCGAAGAGCGAGGACGCGGTCGTGATGCTCGACGCCGCCCTGCCCGGCGATGCCCAGCCGGGGACCGAGGTGGAGATCGGCTGGACCGTTGCGATCGCCGAGGACGACGGATCCATGCAGCCGTTCAGCGCCGAGGGCGTCTTCGTGCGCCTCCTGCCGTCGTCCGGCGAGCCGGTCGAGTTCGCCGCGAGGCAGGACCGGGCCGGCCACTACGTCGCGACGATCACGGTTCCGAACGGCGGAGTCGGCGAGATCGAGATCGGTCTCCGCGGGACCGCCTGCACCACGGACGGGCAATGCCAGCGCGCGGACGAGATGTTCAACCTGGCCGAGAACGTGGCCGGCGCCGGCATCGGAGCCGAGGCCGCGCCGTTGCCCGCCGGCGGCGAGACGACGGGCATCAGCCCGGATCCGACCGCAGCGCCCGCGATCACGCCCTTCCTGCCGCTGGTCCTCACCGTTGCCGCGGTTGCCGTCGTGGCCGCCATGGTCGTCCTGATCGTCCTCCACGGTCGCGGACGGCGGCCGGCGTCGCGCTCGACCCGCGCCTGAGCCCCGGCCGGGCGAGGCGGCGACGTCGCCGGTGCGAAACCGTCAGCCAACTGCGTCTCCGGCGACGCCCAGGACGCGGTCGATGAACAGGTACTCCCAGACGAGGGCCTTGATCTCGGCGATCTTCCCGGCGTCGGAGACGTGGGTCTTGACCAGCAGGTCGTGGACCTCGGAGGCGACCGCGTAGGTGTCCTCGGGGACGAGGGTGGCGAACACGTTCGCCCTGCGGATGGCGTCGAGGACGCTTGCTTCGGGACGGTAGCCGCCAGTCAATACGAGCCCGAGCGGTCCGTCGCTCTCGCCGCCGTCGTCCGCGCGGACACCGACGATCGCCCGGATCACGTCCGTTCGGTCACCCGGCACGATGACCAGGCTCCGTGGACCTACCCGCTGGAGCATGTGTTCGGGCTCCATCGCGCCGATCGCCACGCCGCCGATCACCTGGTCGAGATCCGGCCCGGGGTGGATCGTCTCGCCGTGGACGCCCTCGAGGACCATCGCCAGCGTCGGGTTGGACAGGAGCGGCCGGTACGGCAGCACGCCGAGCAGCGGGATGCCATGGCGGGCCAACCCGCGCTCGAGGGTGCGCGCGAGACCCGGCTTGGCCTCGAGGTCGACCTTGTTGACGATTGCGCCCGCGACAGGCACGCCGTGGCGCTCGAAGAGGGCGGCGCTGAGCACGATCTCGTCGATCGGGCGCCCGACCCCGCCCTCGGACACGATGACCGCGGGCGCCCCGAGCATGGCGGCGACCACGGCGTTGGAGAGATCGATGACCGCGCCGACGCCGGCGTGCCCGGTGCCCTCGATCAGCAGGATGTCACGGTCCTTCGCGAACGCTGCGTGCGCCGTCCGGATGCGTGCGGGCAGGTCCTCCACCGATCCGCCCTCGATGTAGGTCTGGGTGAACCCGCGGGGAATGTGGACCGGGCTCATCTGGGTCAGCGGCTCGTGCAGGTCGAAGACCTGGCGCATGAGGACCGCGTCCTCGTCCGCCGGGACGCCGTCCTCGATCACGGTGCGTTGGCCGACCGGCTTCATGAACCCGGTGGACAGGCCGCGTCTGCGGAACCCGTCGAGGACGCCCAGGCTGACCGTGGTCTTGCCGCGGTTCTGGCCCGTGGCGGCCAAATAGACGTGCCTCATCCGGTTATCTTCGGCCGCTCGGAGCGACGAGGCGACGCCCCTGCCAGCCATCGTCGCGAGGATTCGTGGCGCATCGCGCCGTCAGGTGCGGCTGGCGGTCTTGCGCTCGATCAGCTGGATAGCGTCGCGGAGTCGGCCGAGCGTTTCGGGCTCCACCGCATCGGGCTCGAGGTAAGGCCCGAGCCGCTCCATGATGTCGGCCACGAGACCGAGGAAGACGCTCGCGTCGGCCATGAAGAACTGCGGCTCGTTGTTGTAACGGACCAGGGTCAATCGGCCCTGGAGGACCCGGCGGTCCTCCACGTGCGCGATCTGGGTCGCGAAGTTGTGGCCCTGGATGCCGTCCGGGTTGTTCAGGAAGTTGAGGGCGTTGTCGATGGCCAGCCCGAACCGGGCGCGCCAGGCGACGAGGCGCTCGTGCAGCTCTGACGGGATGCGGACCTCGGCGACCTCGTCGAACACCTCGGGGGCGACGGTCAGGAGCCCGACCAGCGTCGTGCCGGCCCTCGGCCCAAGCATCACCTGCAGGCTTCGCTCGAGAGTGAATACCTCGGAGTCGAAGCGCGGGCTGGTGATGACGTCGGTCAGGAGGTCCTCCACGTTGTCGAGGACGCCCGGCTCCGCGACGGCGTTGGCGAGGTGGAGGATTTCCTCCTTGAACAGGAATTTCTCTTCGTGGTCGAGCATGCGCCGGATGGTAGCACCGGGCGATGGCGGTCCCGGGCGCCGGTCCGCCGCCGCAGGCGGGCGTTCTCCGCCGGTCCGCCGCCGCAGGCGGGCGTTCTCCGCGGGTCCGCGGCCGCAGGCGGC
>JBBEBJ010000167.1:47021-49895 GCA_040882425.1 Chloroflexota bacterium
CGCCGGTCCGCCGCCGCAGGCGGGCGTTCTCCGCGGGTCCGCGGCCGCAGGCGGCGGCCTATCCTGCCATTTGTCGGCCACGTGCGCCTCAGGCGGGGTCGCGCGCCCTTCGAGGACCACGCAAGCCCGCACGGAGCGGCCGGACGAGCGTGGCGTGGGCTCGTCGCCGCCCGAAAACGCGGTGTCGGACCGCCCCGAGGCTGCCGAAGGCCCACCAGGGCGACATTTGGCACGAATCCGAGGCGGGGGAAGCCGGGACGCGAGGCGGGGTGGAAGCCGGGACGCGAGGCGAGGGCATTGGCGGCAGTGCTCGGACCCGTTCGCCCGCGGCGGCCGCCGGCCGATCGCCGGCCCTCACATGACGAAGCCCCGAGCGGGCGCTCGGGGCTTCACATGGCTATCGGGGTCGACTTATGGGTAGAGACCGCGCAGCGCCATCGCGTCCGCGACCCGCTCGACCGCGAGCAGGTAGGCGGCCGTCCGCATGTCGCAGCTCTCGCGCTTGGCGATCGCGAGCGTCTCGCCAAAGGCCTTGACCATGATCTCGCGGAGCTTCTCGTTGACGACGGTTTCGCTCCAGTGATCGCGGTTGAGGTCCTGGACCCATTCGAAGTAGCTGACGGTCACGCCGCCGGCGTTGCACAGGATGTCCGGGATCATGAACACGCCGTTGCGCGCCAGGATCTGGTCGGCATCCGGGGTCGTCGGCCCATTGGCCGCCTCGGCGATCACCTTGGCCTTGATCCGGCCGGCGTTCCGATCGGTGATCTGGTTCTCCAGGGCGGCCGGGATCAGGATGTCGCAGTCGATTTCCAGGACCTGGGCATTGCTGATGTCCGTGGCGCCCGGGAAGCCCTGGACCGTGCCGTGTTCCTTCTTCCAGTTCACGACGCGACCGATATCGAGGCCCTTCGGGTTGTGGATCCCGCCGGTCGAGTCGGACACAGCCACGACGGTGGAGCCCTCGTCGCTGATCAGGCGAGCCGCGATCGAACCCGCGTTGCCAAAGCCCTGGACCGCGACGCGGGCGGTCTTGAGGTCGAGCCCGAGATGTCGAGCGGCCTCCACGATGGTGTAGACGCAACCGCGAGCGGTCGCTTCGTTGCGACCCTCGGAGCCGCCGAGGCTGATCGGCTTGCCGGTGACGACGCCCGGGACCGTGTAGCCCTGGTGCATGGAGTAGGTGTCCATGAACCAGGCCATGACCTGCGGGGTGGTGTTGACGTCCGGCGCGGGGATGTCGCGCTCGGGCCCGACCAGGACCTCGATCTCGGTGAAGAACCGGCGGCTCAGGCCCTCGAGCTCCTTCATGCTGAGCTTCTTGGGGTCGACGATCACCCCACCCTTGCCACCGCCGTATGGGATACCGACGACCGCGCACTTCCAGGTCATCCACATGGCGAGGGCCTTGATCTCGTCGATGGACACGTCCTGGTGGTACCGGATACCGCCCTTCGCCGGGCCGCGACCCAGGTTGTGCTGCACCCGATAGCCGGTGAAGACCTGGACCGTGCCGTCGTCCATGGTCACGGGGAAGTGAACGGTCAGCTCACGGCGCGGCTCGCGCAGGACGCGGCGCATCCCCTGGTCCATGCCCAGGCGCTCGGCGGCGAGATCAAACTGCCGCTGTGCGACCTCCCAGGCATTGATCGTGGCAGCGATCGGCTCGGTTGTCATCGAGAGAAGACCTCTGTGTCGGGCGGTCAAACGCCGTCAGTTTGGGCCGTCTCCCGGACGACCCCACGGGGCGCGACGGAGTCCCGGACGACCGGGATCGACGCCGTCGCGCAACGCTTCTACGGCCCGAGTATAGCCTCGCGCGGGTTGCGGACACCCTGCCAAAGGTACCGGCTCGCAATGCCAAGGCAACCGTATTGCAACCGAACGGCACGGGACGTTTGGCCGGGGTGTCCGCCGAATCGGGGCGCGAGCGGGCGCGCTCGGGCGTGCCGCGGGGGCTACGACCGGTAGAGCGCCACCGCTCCGACGCAACCCGGCCCAACGTGCGGGCCGATCGATGCCCCGACGAGAGCGATCGGGACGTCGTCGACCGGCGGAGCGTCCGGGATGCGGGCCAGAAGATCCGTTCGGAACGTCTCGACGTCCGGGCTGAGCGAATGCAGGATGGCGAGCCGCTCGATCGGACGCTCGCAGACCATCTCGATCAGCCGCTCCCGCGCCTTGGACCGCGTCCGGACCCGATCGCCGGTCTCGACCGCCCCGTGCTTGACAATGATGATCGGCTTGACCGAGAGCAGCGTGCCGATCGCGGCCTGGGCGCCGCTGATCCGGCCGCCCTTGCGCAAGTACTCGAGCGTCTCGAGCGCGACGTACATGACCATGTCCGGCGCTCGAGCTTCGAGGATCTCGGCGATCTCCGCTGCGGATCGCCCCTCCTCGACCAGTTCGACGGCCATCTCGGCCAGCATCCCCTCGGCCATCGAGGCGCCGAGCGAATCGATCACGTGGATCTCCCGATCGGGCAGCATGTCGCGGGCGATCTGCGCGCTCTTGATCGTCGCCGACAAGGTCCCGGCGACGTGGATCGATACGATGGCGTCCGCGCCGCTGGCAAACGCTGCCTCGTAGGCGTCCTTGAAGTCGCCGGGTGATGAGGCCGCGGTCGTCGGGAACGGCGCGTCGGGGGCGACCATTCGAGCCCAGAAGTCGGCGGTCGAGAGCTCGACCCCGGCCTTGAAGCTCTGATTCCCGAAGTTCACCAGCAGCGGCACGATCCCGATGCCCATCGCGGCCGCTCGCGCGGCGTCCAGGTCTGACGCGGAATCGGTGAAGATCGCGACGCGGGTCAAGTCGGGCCCTCCTGACAGCCGGCCTGGACGTTGCCGGAATGATACGGGTCGGGTCCAGACGCGG
>JBBEBJ010000167.1:49995-73139 GCA_040882425.1 Chloroflexota bacterium
TCCTGACAGCCGGCCTGGACGTTGCCGGAATGATACGGGTCGGGTCCAGACGCGGAGCGGCCCCGGCGCGGTTTCGAGCCACCCCAGCCGGACGAGCCGCGCCGCCCCAGCCGGACGAGCCGCGCCGCCCCAGCCGGACGAGCCGCGCCGCCCCAGGCGGCCGCGAGCCGTTAGCATTTCCGCGGTGGAACGCTCGCTGGTCGCCGTCCTGGCCGGGACCTTCACGCTTCGATTCAGCACCGGCCTGACCGGCGCGATGCTGAGCGCCTACCTGGCCAAGCTCCCGGATCACGGGGGCCAGGAGGTGGCGGCCTCCACCCTGGCGCTGCTCCACGCGTCGTTCTACCTGGCCGAGCTGTGCCTCTCTCCGTTGTTCGGCGTCATCTCGGATCGCCTCGGCCATCACCGGGTGATGCTCTTCGGGCCCGCGTTCGGCGCGGTCGCCGTCGTCCTGACCGGCCTGACCACGAACCTCGTCATCCTGGGCGGGACGCGCCTGCTCGAGGGCGCCTCGACGGCTGCGAGCGTGCCGTCCATCCTCGGCTACATCGCCGCCGTCACGGCCGGTAATGAGCTGCTTCGTGGGAAGGCGGCCGCCCGTTTCGAGGGCGTGACCCTTGCCGGGATCGGTAGCGCATTCGCCGTCGCGCCGCTCCTCTTCTCGGCGCTCGGTCCCGCGGCCTTCTTCCTGAACGCCGGGTTCTACGGCGTGTCGTACCTGATCTACCGCTACGGCGTGGCCGATCACGACGCCGAGGAACGAGCCGCCCTCCGGGCGACGGCCACGAAGCGGGTGGACCTCGAGCGCTACCGGGTCCTTCTGCGGACCTCCCACGTCTGGCTCCTGGCGCCGACCTGGATCGCCGTCAACGCCTCCATCGGCCTGTGGTTCAGCCAGTCCATCTTCCAGTTCTCGAGGGCCGACCCCCGGTTCCCCGACCAGTTCCTGTTGCGGGGCTTCAGCCCGGTCGAGATCTCGCTGGCCGCCGTCGTTATCGGCATCATCTTTGCCGTCGGGCTCATCTACTGGGGCAATCGCTTCGGACGGTTGCGGCGGACGACGATCATCCTCTACGGGATCCTCGGCGGGGGTGTGCTCGTCCTCGGCGGGCTGGCCGTCAACCACGGCGCCGATTTCGCCCCTGTGATCCCCGCAGCCGGCATCCTCGCTGCGCTCTTCGGCCTGTTCGTGCTGGCGGGTGCGACACCGGCGGCGCTCGGCCTGCTCGCCGACATCTCCGAACGGTTCCCGTCCGATCGCGGGGCGATCATGGGCCTGTACGGCGTCTTCCTGGCGGTCGGCCAGATCTCGGGCGCCCTGATCGGCGGCCTGGCGGCCGACCTGCGCGGGATCGACGGCCTCCTGGTGGCGACGATGGCGTTGTTGCTGGTCGCGCTGTTGCCACTCGCCCAGCTCCGCCGGCACGAACACTACGTCGGTGGTCCGGCGACGCCGGCGTTCCTCGACGGCGAGAGCTCGTGAGCGACGGCCGGCCGTGGGCGCCGGTCCCACTCGTTCGCGGCGCCCGAGGAGCGGTCGTGGCGCCGCACCACCTGGCCAGTGCGGCCGGCGTGTCCGTGTTGCGAGCGGGTGGTTCGGCCGTTGACGCGGCCATCGCGACCAATGCGGCCCTCGGTGTCGTGGCGCCCAGCAGGTGCGGCCTGGGAGGCGACGCGTTCTGGCTGATCTGGGACGAGGCCAGCGGGCACCAGCTGGCCCTCAACGGATCCGGGCGAGCTCCCGCTGCGACAGACCCGGCGGCTCTCCGGGACGCCGGATACGCCACGATGCCGCTCCGCGGCCCGCTGACGATCACGGTCCCGGGCGCCGTCCGCTCGTGGGCCGACGCGCACCGCCGGTTCGGCCGGTTGTCGCCCGAGGGGATCCTGGCGCCGGCGATCGAGCTGGCACGGGACGGGTTTCCGGCCTGGGACGGCTTCATCGACGCGGTCGAGGCAACGGCGCCGATCGTGGCCGAGACGCTCGCCCGCGACGCGGGGTTCGTCGAGGTCTTTCGGCCACATGGACGACCCTGGCGACCCGGCGAGCGGGTCAGATTGCCTGCCCTGGCAGCGACGCTCGAGGCCCTCGCGCGCGATGGGTTCGATGCCTTCTACGACGGCGACCTGGCAGCCCACCTGGCTCGTGGCCTGGCCGCCGCGGGCTCGGCCGTCACCGAAACCGATCTCGCCGTGCACCGCTCCGACTGGGGCGATCCGATCTCGATCGACTATCGCGGCGTCCGGGTGACGACCCATCCACCCAACAGCTCGGGCATCGTCGCGCTTGAGCTGCTGGCCATCCTGGAACGGTTCGAGCCACCTGCGGCGTTGTTTGGCCCCGACGGGGTGACGGATCCCGCGTGGATCCACCTTGGCATCGAGGCGGCCAAGCTCGCGATGGCCGATCGCGACGCTCACCTGACCGATCCGGCCTTCCGAAACGTGCCCGTTGCCCGGCTGCTGGATCCGGACCATGCCCGCCGGCTCGCCGGCCAGATCGATCCGGGTCATGCCGCCCGCCCGATCCCCGCGACGAACCCGCCCGGAGGTGGGACGGCGTACCTCGCCGTCGTGGACGGACAGGGCAACGCGGTCAGCCTCATCGAGTCCAACTACCTGGGGTTCGGATCGGGCGTCGTCGATCCCATGACCGGGGTCCATTACCAGAACCGGGGCAGCTACTTCAGCCTCGATCCGGCACACCCCAACGTGCTCGAACCTGGGAAGCGGACCCTCCACACCCTCCTGCCGGGGATGTTGTTCCGCCCTGGCAGCCGCGGGCCATGGGTGGTGGCCGGGTCGATGGGCGGCGACGCCCAGCCACAGGTCCATGCCCAGCTCGTGTCCGCACTCGTGGATGGCGCCGCCGACATCCGCACGGCCATCACCGCGCCGCGCTGGTACGTGGAGCCAGCCGCGCATTTCGCGCCCCCGGTCGAGGTCCTCCTGGAGGCGCGCCACCGAGCCGGGATCGCGGCCGCACTCGAGGACCTTGGTCATCCCGTGACCATCGTGGCCCCGTTCGACGCCAGGGTCGGTCACGAGCACGCGATCGAGCTCGTCGACGGCGGACCCGCCGTCGGTGGGTCGCTCGCCGCCGCCACCGACCCGCGGAGCGAGGGGCTGCCGGCCGCCATCTGACTGTCGCCTGACCGTCGAGCGATCGCCCATGCGATACTCGGCATTCGACACGCGCAGGGAGGGGCCCGTGACTTCCAACGTCAGCCAGAACTACCCGTATACGAGCGAGTCCGAAGCCGAACGGGCGAGCCGGATCGCGGCACTCGTCGAGGCCAGGGAAGATCTCGCCGCGAAGCTCGCGGCGGAGACCTCGCCGCTCGACGGCAACGAGCGATGGTGGGTCTGGAAGTGCCCGACCCAGGCGTGCCCGGGCCTGCTGCATGTCGCGGGCTACGCGGTCGAGAAACACGCCGTCTACGTCGTCTGCGACGGGACCTGCGGCAAGACCTACCTGCGTTAGTCGGATCCTGCCAGCCACCGTGATGGGATGAGCGACGAGGCGGCGCTCGGCGAGAGCCGCCGCGAACTCGCGGTCGGTGCGCTCGGGATCGGGGTGTCCGCGGCCGGATTCGGGTTCGTCTATGGCCTCGCCGCGCGCGATGCCGGCTTCTCGCCCGTCGAGGCGATGGCGATGAGCACGTTCGTGTTCGCTGGCGCCGCGCAGTTCGCGGCGGTCGGCTACGTCGCGAGCGGATTGGCCTGGCCTGGCGTGATCCTGCTGACGGCGCTCCTCAATGCGCGCCACCTGCTGTATTCGGCGGCGTTGGCGCCGTGGCTGCGTGACACGCCACGACCCAGGCGCGCGCTCATGGCGCACCTGCTCACCGACGAGGCGTTCGCGCTCTCGATCGCGCACTTCGGACGACGTGGCCAGGCGGACGAACGAGGGTACTGGATCGCAGCGATCGGCTCCACATTCATTCCCTGGAACCTCGCCACGTTCGCCGGCGTGACCATCGGCGGCCAGATCCCGGACCCGACCCGGTTCGGCCTCGACGTCGTGTTCCCGGCGGCGATGGTCGGGCTCGCGGTCGGGCTGGTCACCGGGCGTCGCGAGCTCGTCGCGGCGCTCAGCGGTGCGATCCTCGGTGTCACGGTGAGCCTGGTCGCGGGACCCGGTGTTGGCGTGATCGTCGGCGGGATGGGCGGGCCACTGATTGGCCTGCTGGTGCCTCGCGTCCCGACGGCCGACGCGACGGCGCTGGGAACGGCCAGATCCGCGGAACGGTATGCCATGCCCGGCGCCCGCTTCGTCGATCGCGACCGCGGCCGTGAAAGCGGCCGAGGCGAGCCAACCCTGCCGCCCGACAGTGAAGAGGGCCTCCCGTGAGCATCGAGCTCGTCGGCCTCGCCCTGCTCATGGGTCTCGCGACCTACCCGTCGCGGGCGCTGCCGCTCCTGGCCCCGGGGATCGAACGCCTCCCGGCCGCGGCGCTCGAGTACCTCCGGCTGGTGGGACCGGCCGTGCTCGCGGCGCTCGCCGCGGTCGACGTGATGGTGCTCACGGATCCGGCAGGGAAGCCGACCTTCCACGTCGGCATCGAATGGGCCGCGGTGGCGATGTGCGCGGCATTGACCGCCTGGCGCCGAAACCTCCTGGTCGGGCTCGTCGGTGGCGTCGTGCTCGTCGCGCTGGCCAGGGCGACCGGGGTCGCCAGCTTTCCCCTCTGATCGCCCTCAGCCTCGCTGGGCGTCCGCCTCGATCTCGATCAACAGGCTCGGGTCGATCAGACCGCTCACCTCGACGAGCGTGGCGGCCGGACGGATCGAGCCGAACGTCGCGCCCTGGACCGCCATGACCTCGCCCGAGCGCGAGATATCGGTCACGAACATTCGGATCCGGACCACGTCGGTCATCGCAAAGCCGGCCTCGGCCAGAGCCGCTTCGATGATCTCGAGCGTCGCGGCGGTCTGGGCGCCGACGTCGCCCGGGTGGAGGGACCGACCATCGGGTCCGGCGTCGGTCGTACCGGCTACCCAGCAAGTGTCGCCCACGACGACGGCTCGGCTGTAGCCGGCCTGCGCCTCCCATGGGCCCCCGGAGGAGATCAGCCGGCGGGTCATGCCGAAGGCTTGCGCCAGGTGAGTATCTCGGGGTCGGCGGCAATGGCCAGCAGCAGGCCGGCGAGCATGGCCGTCCGCGGCACGATCGAATCGACGTCGAGGTACTCGGCGGGCGAGTGGTCGTTCCCGCCGATCGGACCCAGCCCGTCGAGGCTGGCGACACCCATGCCGGCGGTGGTGTTGGCATCCGATGCGCCGCCCGTCGCCGCATCACGGACCTCGAACCCGAGGGCACGTGCGACCGCCTGGGCATGTTCGACGAGCCGGCCGCTCCGGGCGAGCTTCTCCATCGGCCACCAGCGAGCCATCGTCTCGAACTCCACCGCGGTGTCCTCCACCTCGGTCACCTCGGCGAGCCGGCGGATCTCGGCCTCGGCTTCCTCGAGTGCCTCGCGCGACGTCGCCCGGACGTCGACCTCGAGCGAGCAATGCTCCGGCACGACGTTGGGTCGCGTGCCCCCGCCGATCACCCCGACGTTGACCGTGACTCCGGGCCACCGACCATTCAGCGCGTGGAGATCGATCACGATCCGGGACGCCTCCAGGATCGCGCTCCGGCCCTTCTCGGGCTCCACGCCGGCGTGCGCGGCCCGACCGTGGACGCGGAGCCGGGCATCCAGGATCCCCTTGCGCGACGAGACGATGTCGCCGTTCGCCCGCGCACACTCCAGCACGAGCGCGACGTCGACGTCGGCGGCGATCGCGCGGATGTGAGGCGTCGACGACGGCGATCCGATCTCCTCGTCCGGGTTGGCGACGAAGACGAGACGCTCGAACGGCATGCCGCCGCGTGCTCCGATCAGCGTCTTCAGCGCATAGAGCCCGGCGAGGAGGCCCGACTTCATGTCCGTGACACCGGGGCCATGCGCGATCCCGTCGTCGAGCCGGAACGGCCGGACGGCCGCGGTCCCCGGGTCGAAGACGGTGTCGAGATGGCCGATCAGCAACACCCGCGCGCCACCCGCCTGCCCGGTGAAGGTGGCCACGACCGTGTCACCGATCATCCCGTCGGGGTCCGGCCGGTAGTCGACCGCGGCGCCGAGGTCGGCCAGGAACTCGCCCGTCCAGCGACCCACCACGTTGACCCCGGCCGGCGTGTAGCTTCCGCAGTCGATGTTGACGAGACGCTCGAGATTGGCGAGGTAGGCCGGGAGCTCGGCCGCGATCGCGGTCCGAAGACCCGTCAGCTCGGCAGTGGAAGGGGTCCCGGTCAGGGTCGTCGCGACGTCCATTGGCCGCAGTCTAGCGACGGAATCCCTTGGTATTCTGCGCAAACCGTGCGACTGGTCGAGACCCGACTCCTCGAGGGGCCAAACGTCTACCGGCTGGAGCCGGTGGTCAAGGTGGAACTCGCCGTTGGCAAGCGGCGAACGTTCTATGGGCAACGCGACCCGGGACGGCACGCGCTTGTCTGGCTCGGGGCGGCGGTGCCCGCGCGGGTCTGGCCCACGGAGATCGCGGCGACCGCGTCATGGATCCGCCGGTTGCGGGTCGAGCACGGCGAGGGTCGGCGCGAACTGGCCGTACATCGCTCATCCGATCCGGGGCACTGGATCGTGACGTTCCCGTGGATCGGGGCGGAACGTGCGTTGACCATCGCCGAGGCGGCGGTGGCCCTCGCCGGGCGGGACATTCCGTCGGCCCGGACCCACGAACTGACAGCTGCTCAGCGGCGCGTGCTCGATCGCTGGTCGACCCGCCTGGACGAGGCGCGCGCAACCCCACCGGCCTGGATCCGCGATCCTGAGCGGCGGCTGCCAATCGTGTCCGTCTCGGGAACGAACGGCAAGAGCACCGTCACCCGCCTGATCAGCCACATCCTGCTGCGAGCGGGCCGGCACGTCGGGACGACCACATCGGACGGGGTCCTGGTCGACGAGCGGCTGGTCGAGCCCGGCGACTGGACCGGACCTGGTGGCGCCCAGCAGGTCCTCGCCCGGCACGACATCGACGTGGCGGTGCTCGAGACGGCGCGCGGCGGGATCGTCCTGCGAGGCGTCGGCTACGAGTCGAACGACGCCAGCGTCCTGACCAACGTCTCGTCGGACCACCTCGACCTGCAGGGCATCCATACCCTGCCCGAGCTGGCCGAGGTGAAGGCGACCATCTGCCGGATCACCCGGCCAGACGGCTGGGTGATCCTCAACGCCGACGATCCGCACGTGGCGGCGGTGTCGCGGAGGGTTCGCGGGCAGGTGGCCTACTTCACGCTCGGCGGTCGCGGTTCGCGGATCGTCGCCCGTCATCGAGCCCGGGGTGGCCGGGCCTACCTCGTCCACCGGGGAATGATGGCGGAGGCAAACGGCAGCGACGAGACCGAGATCGTCGAGATCGCCCGGGTGCCCCTCACGATCGGCGGGCTGGCGCCACACAACGTCGCCAACGCGCTCGCCGCGGCCGGCGGGGCGCGCGGCCTGGGCGCCTCGATCGCACAGGTTCGCGACGGGCTGGTCGACTTCGCGCCGAGCGCCGAGCGTTCCCCGGGCCGGCTCAACCTGTACCGGCTCGGTGCCCGCGTGATCATCGTCGACTTCGCCCACAACGAGGCCGGCGTGGCGGCGATCCTTGATGTCGCCGAGGGGATCGCCGCCGGCTCCGCCGCGCGGGCCGCCCCGATCACGGCGATCATCGGGACCGCGGGCGACCGGCCGGACGACACGCTCCGGGGCATCGGGCGGGTCGCGGCAAGCCGCGCCCAGCGCGTCGTCATCAAGGAGACGCTCAAGTACCTGCGCGGCCGGACCGCGCAGGCGGTCGTCGGCGAGCTGCTGGCCGGGATCAAGGCGGCGGGAATGTCCGCCGCGGACGTCCCGGTTTACCGGTCGGAGACCGAGGCCCTCCGGGCCGAGCTCAACGGTTCGGCCGCCGCCGCGGGGAGCGGTGGGCGGCCCGACGCGCGGCGGGTCATCGTCCTGATGTGCCACGAGGAACGCGAGGCCGTGTTCGAGTTGCTCGCGGACATGGGTGCGCGTCCCGTCGACGTCGCGACCGAGCTGACCGAGCTGATCCCGCGGCTGCAGGCGCGCCCGGGGCGAGGCTGAGTCCGTCCCCGCGGGTTCAGCCCTCGGGGGCCTCGAGCTCGCCGGGATCCGTGAACGCGGTTCCGCCCCGCGATGCGCCCGAGGCGGACATCGCCTCGCGATAGACCGCGATCGCGTCGTCGACGCAGCACACGACGAGGTCACCCGGGACGGCACGGCGGAGCGCGGTCCGGACCGCATTCATCTCCTCGAGCACCTTGTCGTACCGCGCCACTCGCGCCGCGCCTTCGCCGCGGGCGGTGCGGATCCCCTCGACCACGTTGGCCGCGGTCTCGCCCGGCTGGCGACCACGCAGGTTCTTGTCCTCCCGCACGATGATCTCGTCGAAGGCGCCCGATGCGATCGCGCCGTACTCGCGCTGATCGTCGTCGCGGCGGTCGCCGGGGATCCCGAGCACGCCGATCGCGCGTCCGGTCCGGGTCCCGCCCCTGGCCGCGCCGATCCGACCGGCCCTGGTCTGCGGCTCGACCATCATCCGGTTGACGAAATCGGCCAGCTGGCGCATCCCGTCGACGTTGTGGCAGTAGTCGATGACGACGCGGACGCCGGCCACCTCGAGCAGGTTGAGCCGTCCCGGCGCCTGGAAGAAGGAGGTCGAGAACGTCCTGAGGCCCTGTCGGATGTCGTGCAGGTGCGCGCCGGCGGCCCAGGCGGCGGCAGCAGCAGCCAACGCGTTGGCCACGTTCATCCGGGCACGCCCGCCGAACGTAGCAGGGATCAGGTGCGTGTACAGCACCGGCATCGTTCGCGATCCGAGACGGAGGACGATCAGCTCGCCCTCGGTCGAGGTCTCCAGGCAGAATGCCGCGCCGCCTCGGCTGGTATGGCCGTCGACCCGGTCGAAGCCGTCCTCGCCCTTGGCCGAGGCCAGACTGAACAACACGACCCGACCGGCGCAATGACGGCCCATCCGGTAGACGTGATGATCATCCGCGTTGAGCACCGCGGTCCCCGCTCGTGGTACGGCTTCGACCACGACACCCTTGACGTTGGCCAGCTGGCCGATCGTGTCGATCCCGCCGAGCCCGAGATGGTCGCCGGTGACGTTGGTCACGACGGCGACGTCGTTGCGGTCGTAGCCGAGGCCCTCGCGCAAGATCCCGCCGCGGGCCACCTCGAACACCGCCGTGTCCACGGTCGGGTTCTGGAGCACCATCTGGGCCGACTTCGGGCCGGACATGTCGCCCTTGCGGATCAACCGCCCGTCGATGACGATCCCGTCTGTCGAGGTCATCCCGACCCGGCGGCCCATCAGCTTCAGGATGTGCGCGATCATCCGGACCGTCGTGGTCTTGCCGTTAGTGCCGGTCACGGCGATGATCGGGATCCGGGCACCCGAACCCGACGGGAAGAGCAGGTCGATCACCGGTCGGGCGACGTACTGCGGTTCGCCCTCCGTCGGGTGGGTGTGCATCCG
The DNA here is from genome assembly GCA_040882425.1 of Chloroflexota bacterium. Classification (GTDB taxonomy): domain Bacteria; phylum Chloroflexota; class Limnocylindria; order Limnocylindrales; family CSP1-4; genus SPCO01. The sequence continues at coordinate 59,542 of JBBEBJ010000167.1, forward strand.
GAAGCCGGGTGCGGCGTTGACCTCGACGATCGCGCCGCCGGTCTCGCGCACGGGTGTGGCGATGTCCGGGCAGATGAAGTCGATCCCGGCGACGTCGAGACCCACGATCCGGGCCGCCGTCTCGGCGATCTCGACGTTGTCGGGGTGCGCCTCGATGGTTCGATCGATCGACGTGCCGCCAGTCGACATGTTGCCGGTCAGGGCGAGCTTGACCCACGTGCCGGCCGGGAGAACGTCGTCGACCTCGTGACCCTGGGCGCGGACAAGATCCTCGGCTGCCTCGTCGAGCCTGATCCGGGTCAGCACCTTCTCGTGACCGATGCCGCGCCGCGGATCCGCGTTGGCGATGTCGACCAGCGCTCGGACAGTGTGCTCGCCATCCCCCGTGACCGAGGCCGGCACGCGCTGGGCGATCGCCGCGACCTTTCCGCCGATCACGAGACAGCGGTAGTCGTTGCCGGCGACATACGTCTCGACGATCACGTCGCCCGAACGGCTCTCGCGGAGGGCTCCGTGAAACGCCGCCCTGACCGCGTCCTCCGATTGCAGGTCGAGGTGCACACCGCGACCATGGTTGCCGTCCAGGGGTTTGAGGACGCACGGGAACCCGAGGCGTCCTGCCGCGGCGAGCGCCTCGACCTCGGTCGTGACCACATCGGCGCGCGGGACGGGCAAGCCGGCCGAATCGAGCAGCTGGTTGGTCAGGCTCTTGTCCGACGCGATGTCCACGCCGATCGCCGACGTGAGCGAGGTCATCGTCGCGCGGATCCGTTTCTGGTAGAGCCCGTGCCCGAACTGGACGAGCGAATGCCGATCGAGCCGGATGAACGGGATGTCGCGGCTGACGGCCTCGTCGATGAGCGCCCGGGTGGACGGACCGAACGCCTGGCGTTCGGCGATCCGGATGAGTCGTTCGAGCTCCGGTGCGAAGTCGAAGAAGACCTCCGGGTCGTCGGGCGCGACGAGGTGGTTGATCAGGCGGACGGCCATTCGGCCGGCTTCGAGACCGACCTGCTCCTCGCGGTACTCGTAGATGCAGTTGTACTGCCCGACCGGTCCGGCCCCGCGGGTCTTGCCGTGGCGTACGTCGGTGCCGGCCAGGATCTGGAACTCGAGCGCGACGTGCTCGGCGACGTGACCCGCCCAGGTGCCGTCGCGGAGTCGCGTGATGAACCCGCCCCGCCGTCCGAGCGAGCAGGCGTGGTCCTCCAGGGTCGGCAGGAGGGCCACGAGCGCGTCGTTGAAGCCCGGGATCCTGTCGGACGGGAACTGTTCGAGCACGCCGAGATCCACCAGCATCCGCACGACCGGTTCACGCGCCCAGTAGTTGGGGCCGCGGAGCACACGCGTCTCGAGGATCCGCAGCGTCGGGGCCGGCCCGGGCGCCACGCTACCCTCGGCACGGCGGGCGGTGCGTCGGGTGCGCGGGGCGGGAGCGGTCCGGGCCACGTGACTCCTCCTGTGGGTGGCGAACGTCGCCGGCTGGTGCCTAGCTCGAAGCGGCCTCGCCGCCAGGGAGCGCGTGCAGGGTCGGCGTGGCCACGCGCTCGCGACGGCGCAGGTCGAAGCGGTAGCCGGCGGGTAGCGAATGGAGCACCACGCCGCTGATCATGAGCGGTCGGTGTCCGTGGATCTCCCAGGCGTCGGTCTCCGACGTGGCGCCGTCGACGACCGTGATCGAGCCACGGCCGATGACTTCCATCACGTGATCGGGGCCGACCACGCCCGCAGTGTCCTCGTCCACGCCCAGGCCGAGCAGGCTCGGGTTCTGGGCGATCAGGCTGAGCAACCGGCCGAGACGGTTCCGCTGCTGGAAGTGCTGGTCCACGATCACCCCGGGCAGCACCCCGAGGCCTGCCGCAATCTGGGCCATCCGGTGTTTGGGCGTCGCGCCGGACGCCCCGAACGCGATCATGTGACTCGACATCGCCGAGGCGCCCGCGGACGTGCCCGCGACCACCGCGCCATGCTGGAACCGCTCGAGAATCGAATCGGCCAGGCGTGTCCCGCCGATCGTCGACGACAGCCGGAGCTGGTTGCCGCCGGTGAGGAACACGCCAGTCGCGTCGCGGACCGCCCGCGTGGCGGTCTCGTCATTGGCCTGGGGCCGGGTCATCGCGTGCAGCGGCCGGACCTTGCGCACACCGAGCTCGCTGAAGACGGCGCCGTAACGTTCGCCCGCCTCGAGGCCCAGCGACGACGCGGTACTGATCACCGCGATCGTGGCGTCCTGGCCCCCCGCCAGGCTGACGAAGCGGCTAAGGATGACGCGGTCACGGACCTTGTCCTCTGCGCCGCCGATGATGATGACGGTTCCATCGGCCACAGGCTGTGCAGCTCCCTCGTGGATGCTTCGGGAGAGGATAGCCGACGGTCGACGCGCCGGGGCGTAGCGTCCCGGTCAAGGTTTGCGCGCGTGCGAGAATGCGCCCGCGATGGACGATTCCCCGCCACCGGAACTGCGTCCCGTCCCCGGGACCGCTCGCGGGCACGGGCGTGTCGTCGTCGACCTTGGTGAGATCGTCGACCGGGGCACGCGACGCCGCGCCGGGGTCTTCCGACGCGCGCTGCGCCGCGAGGTCTCCAGGCTCCACGACCGGCGCCGGATCCTCGCCATCGTGCTCCTCAGCCTGACCTTCGCGTTCGTGCTGTCCGGCATGATCGCCCGCGGCGAGGCTGGCGGCGCCGATGCCCGGGCCTACTGGGCAGGCGTCCGGATCTGGGTCAACGGCGGCGACCCGTATCACCCGACCGGGCCGTTCCTGCCGTACGTCTACGCGCCGTGGATGCTGCCGCTGTTTACGCCGTGGGCCGCGCTGCCATGGGATGTGGCCTGGTTCTCGTGGCGGGTCGGCACCATCCTGTTGCTGCTCTGGACGATCGACTGGGCGTATCGTCGCCGCCCCCTGACGACGGCGGTGAGCGTCGCCCTGTTGGGGTTCCCGTTCGGGGCAAACCTGGACACCGGCAACATCAACCTGCAGCTGACCCTGATGTTGTGGGCCGCCCAGTTCACCGGACCTCGCCTGGGCGGGTTGCTGTGGGCCCTCGCCACGTGGATGAAGTGGATCCCCGCGTTCCACTGGCTGATCCTCGGCCCACCCACCCGGGCGTGGGGTCTGGTCTGGCTCGGCGTGTCGATCGCGCTGAGCCTGATCACGCTTCCGCTGACGATCGTCCAGCTGCAGACGCTGTTCGGCTTCGGCGCGCGCCCGATCCGGCTCGATTTCCTGGTCTACCTCTGGGCATTCATCCCGTGGTTCTATCGCGCGCCCGATCCACTGGCCCCGCTCCGGCCAGAAAGCTGGCGGCGCGCGGCCGTCGGCCTTAGAGCGTGGGTCGCGCGGCCATCGCTCTAACCCGGGCCGTCATGACACGGCGGGGACCGCCACCGCTGGCGCCGGCAGATCCTCGCGACGGCGTTCGTCGACCGGTCGCAACAGGAGGGCACCGACCCCGAACAGGGCGACCCCAAGCCACAGCGCAGCCCGCGGGCCGAATGGGCCGCCGACGATGTCCATGAGGGTCCCACCCGTCGCGACGGCGAGGACACCGGCGCTGGCCGTGGCCACGTTCGAGAGGCCCATGTAGCGGCCCGATGACGCCTTTGGAATGATGTCCGTCATCAACGCCCAGTCGACCGCCAGGAAGATCCCGGTTGACAGCCCGAACATGACGGCCCCGATGATCGCGACGGGGAACGACGGGGCCAGGGCGACAAAGCCGAACCCGCCGGCGCCGACCGCGCAGCTCACGTAGATCACCTTCTTGCGCCCGATCCGGTCCGACGCCCGGGCCGCAGGGATGACCGCGACCACGGTCCCCAATGCCACCAGACCGACGATCACGATGAAGGCGGTGCCGGCCTCCTCCTGGTTCATGCCCAGGGAGCGAGAGAGGTAGAAGACGGCCAGGTTGGCCAGGATGCCGCCACCCATCAGGACGGCCAGCCGGGAGGCGACCAGCCACAGGAAGCTGCGCTCGTGCAGGATGTCGGTCCCCCACGCCTCGGCCGCGATCGCCCGCCACGGGCGGCCCCCGCGCGATTTGGGCGCCGGCCCTTCCCGGACCCTGATGACGACCGACAGCATCGTGACCAGCTCCAGCACGCCGAGCGCGATGAGCCCGAGCGCATACTGGTCAAGCGCAACGGCGATCCCGGCGATGGCGTAGCCGCTGACATTGCCCAGGATCTGCATCATCCCGACGAGTGCGCTGGCGACCCCGACCTGCGGCGACGGGACGAGATCCGGGACGTACCCCTGGAATGGGCCCTGGGCGAAGTTGGAGCTGAACTGCAGCAGGGCGACAAAGGCGGCGATCGCGATCAGATCCTGGCTGACGGCGATCCCGATCAGGAAGACGACATCGAGGAGCGACCCGATCAGGATGTACGGCTTGCGCCGGCCCCAGCGCGAGATCGTGTAGTCGGAGATTGAACCGATCGTCGGCTGCACCAGCATGGCGATGACCGCGCCACCGATCGTCAGGAGAAAGAGCGTGCGGCCGGCCGCGTCCTTGTTCGGGACGAGCCCGTCGAATTCCAGGCGCGCGCCGAGGATGAACGTGACGCCGGCAAAGATGGACGACAGCCCGAGCCAGTAGAGGGACAGCCGCACCAGCTCGCGGTACGGGAGGCGGTCGATGGGGCGTCCGGTGATCGGATCGGTCATCTCACGGGCCTCAATGGTGACGGGCAAGTTTGCGGGATCGTACGCCTACCCCGACGGACGTCCAGACCCATCGAGCGTCGCGCCGCGATGCTGGCGCGCGGGACCCTGGCAGGACGGGCACCAGTAGGTGGTGCGTGGCAGGTCGGCGCCCTGGCGACCACTGACGATCGGTGTAGCGCAGCGGCGGCACGGACGGCCGGTCCGACGGTAGACGTAGAGCGGACCCGGCGCGCCGCGATCACCGGCCGTGGTCACGCGCTCCGGGCCGCGCGTCGCGGTCGCATTGACGACGAGGAGGCGGTGCGCGGTCTCGACGAGCCGGGCAAGGGTGGCATCGTCGAGATCGGCGACGCGCGCAAACGGGGAGATGCGCTCCAGCCAGAGCGTCTCGCTCTTGTAGACGTTGCCGATCCCCGCCAATGCCCGTTGGTCGGTCAGCGCCTCGGCGATGCTGGCGGCGGCACGGGCCGGATCGCGCAGACGTCGGAGCGCCTCGGCGCCATCGAAGTCGGGGGCGAGCAGGTCGGGTCCGAGGCCGGCCAGCGGCGGATGGATCGACGCCACGCGCTGCTCGAGCAGCTCAACGACGGGGGCATCGAAACAGACCGCGACCGCACCGGGCACCTCGATCACGAGCCGCGCCCGCCCCGGTGGCCGACGCCACCGTTCGCCGGGTCGGTAGCGATGCCACGTCCCGTTCATCCGCAGGTGCGTCCGGAGCTCCAGTCCGTTGTCAAATCGGATCAGCAGGTTCTTGCCGATCGATTCGACCGCATCAATCTGCCGTCCCACGATCCGGTGGACCTGCGGGACCGCGCCGGGACCGGCGGCCCGGGCGGCCGTGACCGTCCGCCCCACGAGGTACGGGCGCAAGCCGGCGGCCGTCCGATAGAGCGTGTCGCCTTCGGGCATGGAGCGGTCGTCAGCGACCGGTGTTCGGGCTGGCCGCGCTGGCCGCCTGGGGACTCCCCGGGCGATCGCCGCGGAGCAGCAGCCCTCGGTAGCCGGCCACGAACCCGGCGTCGAGGAGGGTCGGGCGGAACGGGGACGACGCCACGTCCTCGCCATCGACCTTGCGGATCACGAGCTCCCGGACGCGGCCGTCGACGACGAGCGTGCGCAGCGAACGCGCGGCGACGAGCCCCACGTCGGGGTCGTCCGAGGCCGGCAGCACCTGGATCGACGAACCGCCTCGCTCGACGTAGAGCGCCGCGATGCCGTCGACCAGCACCACGTACGCGCCCGCCGCCCGCTGGTAGGGCCGCCGGTCGTTCTCCCCGCGACGCGGCCACGGCAGCGCGGCGCCGTACGGGTTCGCCGGGTCCGCGGCCGCGAGGAGCACGACCTGGCCCTCGGCCGGTGGATCCGATCCCTCACGCACCGCCCGCAGCCGGTCGAGCGCGCCGGCCACCGCGAACTGCGCGGCGCCGAGCCCATCGACGAAGTAGCCGCGCCGGATGCGACCGGCGTCCTCCATCGCGCGCAGGACCGGATAGAGCGCGCTGAACCCGCCGTCGACCCCCTCGGACGCCACCGCCTCGCGGGTCAGGACGCCGTGACGCTCGAGCAGCGCCAGGCTGAGCGCGTGCAGTCGCTCGGTCGGTGCCCCGGCGGGGTCGGAGGGGACGAGGGACCAGCGCCCCGCGGCTTCGGGTGGGCCCAGGGCGGTCAGCCTGCCGGGTCGACCGGGTCGCCGCGCCCCGCCGCCGTTGCGGCTGCCCGTTCGCTTCCAGCGCAAGGCGCGCAGCGGCGCGAACGTGTCGTTGGTGACCTCGCCGGCCCAGACAAGGTCCCACAGCGCGTCGAGCACGTCGCGATCGCGGCCGCCACCCGCCGCCGCATACAGCTCCCGGTAGAACGACGCGCCACGCTGGGCAAGGTGCGCGCGGATGGCTTCGTGCCGCTCGCCCACCGGGCGCTCGGTGCCGTCGGGGGAACCGGGTGGACGCAGGTTCTCGCGACCGGGCCGGAGCAGCGCGATCCGTCCGTCGTCGCGGCCGAGGCTGCCCCGCCCGACCCAGGCCACCTCGCCCAGGGCACCCAGCTCGTCGAGCAGCCGGGGCTGGTACCCCGGGATCCGCGCCGGCAGCACGTCGCGCTCCAGCACGGATGCCGGAATCGGCTGGCCGGCGAGCTGATCGACGACCTCGGCGAGGCGCTCGAGGGCGGCCGAGCCACGGAACGGCGGCGGCGTGGCGCCCACCGCGGCGACGCCGTGCCATTCGGGAAGGAACCGGGCCAGGGCGGCCGGGTCGACCGGCTCCACTTCGCGCCGCAACCGGGCGAGCGAGCGTCGCCGGAGCAACCGGAGCACCTCGGGATCGCACCACTCGCGCTCGGCTCCCCCGGGTCGGAACTCGCCGAGAAGGAGTGAGCCAGCCGCCGCGAGCCGGTCGAGCGCCTCGGCGACCACGCCGACCGGTAGACCCCAGCGTCGTGCGGGCTCGACCGTCAGGAACGGCCCGTGCGTCCGGGCCCAGCGGGCAAGCAGACCCTCCAGCGCTCCCACGGTCGGTCCGAGGAATGCGGCCGGGATGCCGACCGGCGGCGAGATCCCGACACCGTCCCGATAGCGAGCCACGTCTTCGATCGCGATCCAGCGCTCCCCGGTGGCGATCCGCGTTCGCACGGCGCGTCTGGCAGCGACGAGCTCGGCAAGCCATGGGTCAGTGGTCGCCGCGGCGCCCGCCGTGCGCGCGGCCACCTCATCGGCGCCCAGGTCGCCCAGGCGACGGAGCAGGTCGTGCACCCCGTCGAGCGTCGTCGCGTGTCGATCCTCGGTCAGCCCCTGGAGGCTGAGCTCGAGGTCGGCGAGCGCGTCGGGATCGAGCAGCTCGCGCAGTTCCTCCTGGCCGAGCAGCTCGCGCAGGAGCTCACGGTCCAGGGTGAGCGCACCCGCCCGGCGCTCGGCGAGCGGCGTGTCGCCGTCGTACATGTAGGCGGCAACGTAGTCGAAGAGCAGGCTGCTCGCGAATGGCGACGCCGCGACCGTCTCGACCGAATGGACCGTGATCTCGCGCCGGGCGACGCCGGCCAGGATCTCGCGCAGTGCCGGCAGGTCGAATGCGTCCGAGAGGCATTCGCGGTACGTCTCGACGAGGATCGGGAAGCTCCCGTAACGCGAGGCCACGGCGAGCAGGTCTGCGGCGCGCTGGCGCTGCTGCCAGAGCGGCGTCCGCGTGCCCGGGCGGCGGCGTGGCAGCAGGAGTGCCCGGGCGGCATTCTCGCGGAACCGGCTGGCGAAGAGGGCGGAATTGGCCAGCTGGCCGACGACGAGGTCCTCCAGCTCGTCCGGCTCAGGGAAGAGCAGCGCCTCGATCCCGTCGAGCGGCGCATCGCCCTCGGGCAGCCGGATGGCAATGCCGTCGTCGGACCAGATCGTCTGGACGTTGAACCCGAGGCGCTCGGTGATCCGGGCCTCGATCGCCATTGACCAGGGCGCGTGGACGCGACCCCCGAATGGCGTCAGCACGCACAACCGCCAGTCCCCGAGCTCGTCACGGAAGCGTTCCACGACCACCCGGCGGTCGGTCGGCAGGACGCCGGTGACCTCACGCTCGTCGTCGAGATAGGCCAGCAGGTTCTCGGCCGCCCGCTCGTCGAGGTCGTGGTGCTCGCGGAGGCGGGTAGCCGCCGCGGTCCGACCCTTCTCGCCGCGCGCGAGATCCGCTTCGAGCTCGCCGACGAAGGCGCCGAGCGCCCGCCCGAGCTCGATCGGCCGGCCGACGGCGTCCCCGTGCCAGAACGGCAGCTTGCCCGGGACGCCGGGGGCCGGGCTCACGGTCACCCGGTCGTGCCCGATCTCCTCGACCCGCCACGAGCTGGCGCCGAGCACCACCACGTCGCCGTGCATCCCGGCCCGCAGCTCGTAGACCATCTCCTCGTCGAGCTCACCAACGCGGCGGCCGGGCGTCCCGGCCTCGCCGACCATGAACACGCTGTACAGCCCGCGGTCCGGGATCGTCCCGCCGCTCGTCACCGCGACGACGCGGGCATCGCGGCGGCCCTCGACGACATCCGTGACGCGGTCCCAGACGACCCGTGGCTTGAGCTCGGCGAACTCATCGGATGGATAGGCGCCGGCGAGCATGCCCAGCACGCCCTCGAGCACCTCCCGGGTCAGCGTCTCGTATGGCGCGGCCCGGCTGACGGCGGCGAGCAGCTCATCGACGGGCCAGGGGTCCATCACGGTCATGGCCACGATCTGTTGGGCCAGGACGTCGAGCGGGGTCCGCGGGATCTCCGTCGTCTCGATCGCGCCCTCGTGCATCCGCCGCGTGACGACCGCGCACTCGAGCAGGTCGCCCCGGTACTTCGGGAAGATCACGCCCTTGCTCGGCGCGCCGACCTGGTGCCCGGCCCGACCCACGCGCTGCAGGCCTCGGGCGACGCTCGTCGGGCTCTCGACCTGGATGACCAGGTCCACGGCGCCCATGTCGATCCCGAGCTCGAGCGAGCTCGTGGCCACGAGCGCCGGCAGGCGGCCGGACTTGAGCTCCTCCTCGATCGCCAGGCGCTGCTCGCGGGCGATGCTCCCGTGGTGCGCGCGGACGAGCTCCTCGCCGGCCAGCTCGTTGAGCCGCTGGGCGAGCCGCTCCGCAAGCCTTCGGCTGTTGACGAAGACGATCGTGCTCCGATGGGCGCGGATCAACTCGAGGATGGCCGGGTGGATCGCCGGCCAGATGCTGTTGCGCAGGTCGGGGCTGGTCGCCGGACCGCCCGGCTGCTGGTCGGGCGGCAGCACCTGGCCGAGCGCAGCCATGTCGTCGACCGGGACGACAACCTGGAGATCGAGCGGCTTGCGCGTGCCGGCGTCGACGATCTGGACGTCACGCCCGGGACCCACACCGGCCATGAACCGGGCGATCGCCTCGAGCGGCCGCTGCGTGGCGGACAGGCCGATCCGTTGCGGCGGTCGGGCATCTGGTCCGCGGAGGTGCTCCAGGCGCTCGAGGCTGAGGGCGAGGTGGGCGCCACGCTTGGTCCCGGCAATGGCGTGAACCTCGTCGATGATCACGTGCTCGACGCCTCGGAGGACCTCGCGCGCGCCGCTGGTCAGCATCAGGTAGAGCGATTCGGGCGTGGTGATCAGGATGTCCGGCGGATGGCGGGCGATCTGGCGGCGATCGTCGGCCGGGGTGTCGCCGGTTCGCGAGGCGACCGTGATCGTTGGCTGCGGCTCGCCCAGACGCTGGGCGGCGAGACCGATCCCGGTCAGCGGCGCACGGAGGTTGCGCTCGACGTCGTAGGTCAGGGCCTTGAGCGGCGACACGTACAGGACGCGGACCGTGCCGGTCCGGCCGCGTGCGAGTGGCGGACTGGGCTCGCGGGTCAGCCGATCCAGGCACCACAGGAACGCGGCGAGGGTCTTGCCGCTGCCCGTCGGGGCGTGGATCAGCGTGTGGCGACCGGCGGAGATGGCGGCCCAGCCCTCCGCCTGGGCCCCGGTGGGCGCCTCGAAGCTGGATGCGAACCAGTCGCGGACTGCCGGCGCGAAACGCGCAAGGGGGTCGGCGGCGGGCGGGTCGACGGCGCGCCCGTTCCCTTCGCCGATGCCGGCGAGCGAGCGCGAGGGACGACGGGTCCGGGTCGAGGTTCGCACGGAGCGACGAGTATAGTCGGACTCGCGCAAATCGACCAGGTGTTCTATTCGGCCACGCCGCGCAGGTAGGTCAGGGTGCCGCGAACTGCGGTCGGGTCGGCTGCCCCGACGGCGCCGCCGGGCGACCCGACGTCGTATCCGGCGCGGGTCAGGAGCCGGCGTGCGATCGCCGTGCGGGTGGCCACGTCCAGGGGCTCGATCGGATCGCGCTCGGCGACGGTGATCAGTGCGTCGTGGTCCACGTCGCCGGGACGGGTCCACTCGAGGCGCGTGGCCAGCAGCTTCGCGGCCAGGCCCCGGCGACGCCAGGCCGGCGCGACACCGAGTGCCAGCAGATCCCCGCGGGCGGCGTCGTCGGCATGTCGCGTGATGGCCAGTCCGACAACCGTCGTGCCTTCGAGGGCGGCCGATACGGCAGCGCCGTCGCGGATCGCCGCCAGGACGATCGCGTGTCCGGATCGAGGATCGGCCGGGGCCACGACACGCGAGGCCAGCGTCAGGCGCGCCCAGACATCGGGCTCCACGCGAGGCAGGACGGCCGGTGCACCAACGCCCGGCGTGGGCGCCTCGGGCATCGCCGCCGCCGGCGCCGCCGGCATGAATGCCGGCGCCTCGTCCAGCGGGCGCCACCAATCCCGATCGACGGCCTCGCGGACCAGCCGTGGCACGGCCAGCCGGCGCGCGATGTCCGCCGTGGATCGCGACCGGTCCTCCGCCGACAGCTGGGCCGTGTCGAGCGGGAGGCCGGCGTTCGCCGCATCCTCGAAGGCGAGCGGCAGGGGCGCCTGCCCGTAGCGCTCGGCTTCCGCCGTCCAGCGCTCGCGCCAGCCACTCGCCGTCTCGCCAGGCACCTCGCGGTGCGCGCCGGCGAGCCACACCAGGCTCCACGCGCGGGGTACCACCCGATAGGCGTCGTAACCCCCGCCCCCGGTCGCCAGCCAGCGGCCGCCGGCGTACCGGTGGGCGATGGTGTCGACGAGCCGCGCCGCCTCACCCATCGCCGTCGTCGTGACACGCAGGTGCGCGAGCGGATCCCAGGCGTGCGAATCGCAGCCGTGCTGCGAGACGATCAGATCCGGCCCGAACGCGGCGGCCAACTCGGGGAGGAGCGACCGGACGGCCGCCAGCCAGCCGGTCTCACCGGTTCCCGGTTCGAGGGGCACGTTGACGGCCGTGCCCGCCGCGGCGGCCTCGCCCAGCTCCCCCACCCCGCCGGTGCCCGGGAACAGGTAGCGGCCGCTCTCGTGGAACGAGATCGTCAGGACCCCGGGATCGTCCCAGAAGAGGGCCTGGACGCCGTCGCCGTGGTGGACGTCGAAGTCGACGTAGAGCACGCGCAGGCCGTCGCGCCGCGCTCGGGCGATCGCCAATGCAGCGTCGTTGTAGATGCAGAAGCCCGACGCGCGCCCCGCCATCGCGTGATGGAGGCCACCACCTGGGTGAAAGGCGTGCTCGGCGTCGCCCCGGAGGATCGCCTCCATCGCGCGGAGCGATCCCCCGGCGACCATCGCACCCGCCTCATGCATGCCGGCGAACGGGGGGTCGTCACCGCCCTCGCCGATGCCCGCCTCCCCGTCCCCGCCGAGCGGGCTGGCCGAGAAGCGCTTGACCACGTCGAGATACCGCCTGGCGTGGCACAGGCGCAGGTCCTTGTCGGTGGCCGGTTCGGGGGCCAGTCCCGGCTCGGCGCCCACCGATCGGAGCAGGTCGATGCCCGGCCCGAAGCGGCGCGGGGTGAGCGGGTGGCCAGGTCCGAAGTCGTACGTCCCGGAGCGTGGCCCGTAGACCAGGAGCATGGGGCGCACGATAGCGGCATCGAGCACGACGGGTCCGCCCGGCTCGTCGCGCGCTGTACCATCCGCGTATGCCCGCCGATCTGTTGCTCATCCTGATCGTGATCCTGGTCGTCGTCGTCGTGTGGCGCGGCCCCAAGACGCTACCAAAGCTCGGAGAGGCGCTGGGTCGTGGTGTCCGCGAGGCGAGGAGCGAAGCGACCAAGGCCCAGGGTGAGATCAAGAGCCGGATGGGCGGCGACGACGAACCGACGAAACCTGGCGACGATCCACCGGCCTGATCGAGCGAGGCCGATTCGCAGGGACGCTCCAGCGAGAGCCGTCTGATCCACCGGCCCACCCGCAGCCACATCGCAGCGAGGCCATGACCCGACGTTTCGACGGCGCCATCACCACGCCCGAGGAACCCTCCGACTCCTCCGCGGTGCCGGCCACGGAGCGCCCACGACGCCCGGTCAGCATCGAGATCTCGTCCGCCATCCTGGTCGTCGGAGGCTTCGTGGCGATCGTCGGCACCCTCGCCGCGATGCTCGGTCTGGATCCGGCCGCCGCGGACCCCGGCGCCCGGCCGGTCATCTACCTGATCCTCGCCCTCAACGCCCTCACCATCGTCATCGGGCTCCTCGTCCGGCGAGGGCGTGCCTGGCTCCTGTGCATCAACGTCGTGGCCGTGCTGGTGTTCGTCGAGCTGACCGCGATCCCGGGTGGCAGCGCCACCGCCGCGGTGCTTGCGCTCCTCGACGCCTTCGTGTTCGTCGCGCTCTCCCGAAACCGCGACTGGTTCGCCTGGCGGCCGCCCGAGCGTAACCGTTCGGCATGACTCCTGACGAGCTGGAGGCACTGACCCACCGACCGGATCCTGGTCCGCATCGCACCCGGATCGTCGTCGACGGGGAGCTGATCGAGACGCTCGCCGACCTGCCGCCGCTCCGCGATCGATTGCTGTTTGTGGGGCTCAACCCATCGCCGATCAGCGTCGAGGCCGGGCACTACCACCAGGGGCGTCTCGGGCGGACCTTCTGGCGCCGGCTGATGCTGGCCACGCTGCTGCCCGCGGGGACCAGGATCGAAACCGCGGACGACGCGCTGATGGCCGCCGGTCACGGGATCACGGACCTGCGAAAGGTGCCGTCGCCGCGAGATGACGCCACCGACGCCCAACTGACCGCGGGCGTCGGGCCGCTGTGGCAGAAGATCGCGGTGTGGCGACCGGCGGCGGTCGTGTTCATCTACAAGCGGGCGGCCTCGATCTGCGCAGGCCGTCAGATCGCGGAGCCGTGGGGGCAGCTGAGCGGCGTGGCCCTCGCCGGGCGACCCTGCTTCCTGATGCCCGGGCCTTACGCACCGGTTGCCGAGGTGGACGCCGGACTCAATTACCTGCGCAACCTCTCGGCGGCCCTCCCGGAGGAACGACCCTAGGCGGGCTGGACCTCGGCGCGATGCCGATCGTCCACGCCATCGCGGTCCGCCGCATCGTCGACGTCCTCCTCGTCGACGTCCTCCTCGTCGACGTCCTCCTCGTCGACGTCC
>JBBEBJ010000167.1:73239-76520 GCA_040882425.1 Chloroflexota bacterium
GTCGACGTCCTCCTCGTCGACGTCCTCCTCGTCGACGTCCTCCTCGTCGACGTCCCCCTCGTCGACGTCCTCGAGCGAGGGCAGCCCGAGGAACAGGCCGAGCAGGAGGCCGAGGTAGCCGAGCGCCACCGTGACCGACAACGCGTGGCCGAGACTGGTGAACAGCGGCTGCGATTCGGGCGTCACCGTGAAGGTGACGAGCACGGCGCGCGTCGCGTATGCCGCGATGACCAGGCCACCGCCGATCGCCACCACCGTCCAGCCCGATTCGGGCAGCTCGCCGGCTCTCGTGCCACGGATTGCCACGGCGGCCAGGTATGCCCAGGAGGCCGCAAACAGCGTGCCGATGATCATTGTCGACGCGAGGTAGCCGATGACGGTGGGTGTCATCGGGATCTCGTCGAGCGGCAGCTGACCGACGGCCACGACGGCGCCGGCGGCCACGAGGGACACGGCCACGACCATCGCCGCGTCCACGATGCGCGTCCCCGAAGAATCCTCGTAGCGCCGCGCCCGAGCCAACCCGAGACCGATGTTGGCGATCGCAAATGCGCCCAGGAGACCGATCGCGGCGTTGTAGATGAGCGCGAGCGGAACGAGGTACGGCGTCTCGACGCTCCCGGGCGTGAGCTGCTCGAAGATGGGCTGGAGCGGTGGGTTCAGGACCCGAAGCCCCTCGACGATCGCGAACAGGATCGTCCCGAAGAGGAGCGTTCGGGCTCGAGCCGGCGCGTCCCGATGGCGGAGGAGCAACGCCGCGGGCAACAGGACGACCGCGACCGAGGGAACCAGCGACGCGCCATACGAGACGATCGCCGCGGGGTCGATCGGGGCCGGCGGCGGCGATTCCCGGACGAACCAGATCAGGCGGGCCGCGCCCAGCAGCAGGAACACCCACGCGAGCGCCCCGAACCTCGTCACCACGTCCGGGAGGTGAGGACCGCGCGGCTCCGGAGCGGTCGTGGCGGCGGTGGACCGGCCGAGGCGGTCCTCGGATCCGTCCACGATGGCCTCTGTCGGCGAGTCAGTCATGTGGTGAGCCTCGCGGTCCGGGATCGGCGCGTCAACTCCGATCGCCACGTGGTGGATGACCGGGCAGCCAGGTCGCGCCGGGCGCGAGCCGATGAATGCGATCGCGCGAGCGTGCTGACGCGACCTCGTCCGGCGGGGCCGTGATGGTGCGCGCTCCGCGCTGGCCGTCGAGATCACCGCTGACCACGAACCTGGTCGCACCCGCGTCGCCGACGAGAAACGCGACGTGGTCCGCGCGAGGCCCGGGCGCGTGCGCAGCCCGGATCGGAACATCGCCCAGACCGATCGGCTCGAGATCGGCCAGTTCACGCACCAGATGCGGCGAGGATCGCCCCGAACCCGGGCCGCCCACCACGGGGGCGCCCGTCATCTCGGCGGCGGCCTCCGCGCCACCGGCGTGGTCGGGATCGACGTGGGTGAGGGCGACGGCGTCGATCGAGCCGCCACGTTCCGCGACGAGACCGACGGCCTGCTCGAGGGCCGGTCCGGTTGGGTCGCCTGGGTCGATCAGCACGTGGCGGCGTCGCCCGATGAGGTAGGCACAGACGGGTTGGCCAGATACCCCGCCACCCGCCGGCATCACGATCCGGATGATGTCCGAACCGATCACCTCGACCTCGACCGGACCCAGGAGGCCAGGCATGAGCCGCCGTCGCATCTCGTCGAGCGACCTGGCGTGCTCGAGTTGCTGGAGCGTCGCACTCGTCGGCTGCCACATCCCGATCTCGCCGTCGGCCATGGCGCGAAGGGCGGCGGCGGGCGTCAGCCACGTGTGTCCGGCGACTTCGTCGCCCTCGAAGGAAACCCGGGCCCCGGCCGGAAGCTCGGCTGCGAAGAACCGGGCATCGAACCGTCGCGGCAACGTCGGCGGAGTCACCCAGCGCGAGAGTGGCACGAGCAGGTCCGTCCGGAGGCGCAAGCCAAGCTCTGCGGCGATCGATCCGAACGTGGCATCGCCGCCGACGACAGCCGACCTCGCGAGCCCGAGCAATCGCGCGGGGACGGCCGACGGCATCGATCCGGTTGGAGCGTTCGCGTCGCCGGCCACCTCGGCCAGCAACACGCCGGCTTCCTCGAACAGCTCGCGGACGGCCGCGACGTGCGTGGCAAGGGCGAGCGTCGGCTCGAGATCACCGCCGAGCGCCCGTGCCGCGTCCGCTGATCCGACGATTGATCGTGCCAGCAGCGATGGCTCGGCGTCGTCGGCATCGACCCGTCCGCCCGGAAAGACATGCATGTCCGGGGCGAACACCATCGATGCCGGGCGGCGCGTCAGGAGCACCTCCGGACCACGCCGGCTCGATCGGACCAGGACGACGGTCGCGGCGAGCTTCGGTTCGACCGGAGTGGCCGTCATGCCTCGAGCTCGGCGCGAAGGAGCTCGACCGTCGTCACGGGCAGCCGGCAGACAAAGCCGCGACAGACGTACGCGGTCGGGCGACCGTCGATCGCGAGACGGCCCTCGAGCAACGGGATCGCCGACGCGGTGGGGTCGGTCGCGACCGCGAGCACCTGTCCCGGCCGGTATCCGCGTCGGGCCTCGGCAAGGAGGGCGAGCGTCTCCGGCGCATCCGGCGATCCAGCGACCGCGATCTCGATGATCGGGCTGACCGCCAGGTCCATGGCCACGAGCCACTGGGCGAAGCCGGTCGGGTACCGGGCAACGTACGGCACGACCGTCCGCAGGGCTCGATCGGCCGCGGTGCGGTAGGCGGGCTCGCCGGTCAGGGCGTGGAGCCGCAGCAGGACGGCGGCTGCCATCGCGTTGCCCGACGGAACGGCGTTGTCCTGCACGTCCTTGGGCCGGGTGACGAGCCGTTCATGTTGATCCGACGTGTCGAAGAAGCCGCCGCCGGGGTCGGCAAAATGGACGAGCACGTGGTCCATGAGGGCCCGGGCTGTCGTGAACCAACGTTCGTCGAACGTCGCCTCGTAGAGCGCGAGGAGGCCGTCGGCGAGGTGCGTGTAGTCCTCGAGCACGCCCGATCCGGAGGCTCGGCCGTCCTTCCACGACCGACCGATCGATCCATCGGTGGCCAGCAGGCCATCCAGGATCACCTCGGCCGACCGGACGGCGGCGGCGCGGTACGCCGCGGCACGATCAGCCGCGGCTCGATCCGCCGCGGCACGGTCAGCAGCTCCCCGGTCCGCCCGCTCGCCTCCATCTCCGCGGGCCGTTCCCAATGCCGTCGATGCGTCGGCGAACGCGGCGATGGCAAGGCCGTTCCATGCGGCGAGCGCCTTGTCGT
>JBBEBJ010000167.1:76620-80577 GCA_040882425.1 Chloroflexota bacterium
GCGTCGGCGAACGCGGCGATGGCAAGGCCGTTCCATGCGGCGAGCGCCTTGTCGTCGCGTGCCGGTTGCGGTCGTTCCCGGCGGTGACCGAGCAGCCGCTCGCGCGCCGATGCGAGCCGGGCTTCGACCTCCGCGGGTTCCAGACCGACCCGCTGGGCCAGCTCGGCGTCCGCCGTCACCCGATGGAGGATCGTGGCGCCTTCCCAGTTGCCGGCATCGGTCACGTCGTGGGCCGCCGCGAACAGCTCCGCGTCGGCGCCGAGCACCGCCCGGACCTCGTCGGCCCGCCAGGTGAAGGTCAGGCCTTCCTCGCCGTTCGTATCGGCGTCCTGGCTCGCGGCGAAGGCACCGTCCCCGGTCGTGAGCTCGCGGATCATGTAGTCGAGCGTGCCCGTGGCGACCGTGAGGTACCGCGGATCCCCGGTCACCTGCCAGGCGTGCAGGTAGACCCGGGAGAGCTGGGCGTTGTCGTAGAGCATCTGCTCGAAGTGCGGGACGAGCCACTGCTCATCGGTCGAGTAGCGGTGGAAGCCGCCGCCGAGCTGGTCGTGGATCCCGCCGTCGGCCATCGCGTCGAGCGAGCGCCGGGCGATCGACAGGGCGCGGTCGTCGCCGGTCGCGAGGTGCCGTCGGAGCAGGTATTCGATGGTCATCGGTTGCGGGAACTTGGGGGCACGGCCCCACCCACCGTTGACGGGATCGAACGACACCTCGATCGCGGTGGTTGCGCTGCGCAGGATCTCCCCGGTTGGATCCTCGATGCCGGCCTGGAGCCTGCCCTGTTCGATCAGGCCTGCGACGAGTCGTCCGCCGGCCGCCTCCACCTCGTTGCGTTCCTGGCGCCAGGCGCGATCGACACCCTCGAGCACCTGTCGGAATGACGGGATCCCGTGGCGCGGCTCGTCCGGGAAGTAGGTGCCCCCGTAGAACGGGCGACCATCCGGTGTCAGGAAGACGGTCATCGGCCAGCCGCCGCCGCCGGTCATCGCCTGGACGGCGGCCATGTAGACCTGGTCGAGGTCGGGCCGCTCCTCGCGGTCCACCTTGATCGACACGAAGTGGTCATTGAGGTAGCTGGCCGTCGCCTCATCCTCGAACGATTCCCGCTCCATGACGTGACACCAGTGACACGCCGCGTAGCCGATGCTGAGGAAGATCGGCCGATCGACGAGCTTCGCGCGGGCCAACGCGTCCGGTCCCCACGGGAACCAGTCGACCGGGTTGTGGGCGTGCTGGAGGAGGTACGGGCTCGTCTCGCCCGCGAGGCGATTGGGCATACCCGGGATGGTACGCGCGAGCCTCGCTACAATGCCGCCGTGCCCGTCTGCCGAACCCTGCGGCTCGCCGCCGTGAGCCTGCTGTTGGCTGCCTGCGGCGTCTCCGCGCCGAGCGCGGCTGTTCCCGATTCCGGCGAGCCGTCCACGGGGGCGACCCCTTCGCCGTGGATTGCGGCCGTGACGCTGGCGCCGTCCGCCGCACCGACGGAGGGCCCGACGACGACGACCAGGCCGACCGCCGCGGCGCCCACGCCCGCCGCGGCTCCCACGACCAGCCAGCGTGCCACGCCAACGCCGGCCTCGACCCCGAAACCAACGCCAGCTCCCACGCCGGTACCCAACCAGACCGCGAAGCCGACACCACGACCCACGCCTCGACCGACGCCGCGGCCCACTGCCACGCCCGTCGTGCTCTCGATCGAGGCACGCGACTTCCAGTTCGCGCCCGATTCGCTCAGCGGTCCGGCGGGAGCGCCGTTCGAGATCGCGTTCACCAATGCCAATCCTGCGATCCCGCACAACGTCTCGATCGCCACCGACAGCGGGGCGTCGCGCTTCGGCGGCAAGATCATCAATGGCGTCGCGTCCATCACGTACGTCGTCCCCGCCCTTCCCGCCGGGACCTACCGCCTGGGCTGCATCGTCCACCCCGCGATGGTCGGGACCTTGACCATTCGCTGATCCGCTTGGCGGACACGACGCGGCCCGGCGGCATTCGCGCCGCTCGGCGGACATGGAACGGCCGGGTGGACGATGTCCATCCGGCCGACCCGTACTGGTGTTGCGTTACCGTCGGCGAAGCGCCAGTGTGCCTGTCGCGACCATGACGGAGAGCGCTGCCAGGAGCCCGAGCACGAGCCATGGAAGCTCGGTCGGCGGCGGCGCGGCCAGCTTCTCGTGGTCCGTTGGGGGCGGCGTAATCACGGGCGCCGCCGAGACGACGATCGCGCCGGTCTGCCCCAGGAACTGGTGGAGCGCACACACGTAGTTGAACGTGCCTGCAGCGGGGAACGTGAGCTCGTAGCTGGACGCTGAACCCGGCCCCGCGGCCATGAGTGCCGAGTTGTACAGGCTGGTCCCGTCATACACGGCGTTTGTCGTCGCCGGTGTCGTGAACGGATCGATCGTCATGGGATCCTGTCCGGCCGCCGGGAAGGTGACCGTGTGGGGCAGCGCCGCGTTCCACTTCACCGTGTCACCGGCCTCGATATCAAGCGTTGGCGGAACGAAGCGCATGACCTCCAGGAACCCGGTGCCGCCACCCGGCTGGGGTGCCGGATCCTGGGCCGAGTTCGTGAAGATGTTCCACAGGCTCGTGCCGTCCGACCGCTCCGTCTCCGACACCTGCGCGGTCGTCGACGCCTCGAGGCCGGCGACGGCACCGAGAATTGCGTCACGGGTCAGGGTCGCCTTCGCGTCCGCCTCGGCCTGCGTGGTCGTGGCTCCCGACGTCACGACGTTGACGGTCCCGGCCATGCCGGGATGGATCTGGCAGATGAAGGCGAACGTCCCGGCCGCGGTGAACGTGACCGTGGCGGTCGACCCGTTGAACAGGAGCTCGGTATTGAGGAACCCGGTTCCGTCGTAGGTGCCGGTGAGCGACGCCGTGGCCGGAGGCGGCGGGACCGTTCCGGTGAAGCCGGCGGCCGGCCAGTTCGGCGGCGGAACGCCCGCTGGGCCGTTGCCGAAGGTGACGCTGTGCGGCTCGTCGGACTCGATCGTCCACTTCACGCTGTCGCCGACCAGGATGGTCATGTCGCCCGGGACGTAGACGTTGCCGGCGACCGTTCCAGCACCGACTCCCACACCAGCGTTGAGTGTCGTCGCAGCCTGCGCGGTACCCGCGAAGCTGACGCTTAGCAGCAGGCCCAGGACGAGTGCCGTCGCTACGAGCGCCCGAAGGCGCGCGACGGTGTACCGCGGGACAGCGGCAGGCAACTGCATCGATACCACTCCCTTCCGTATCCAGCCGGCTGGCTGCCGGCAATCTGAGGAGGACGCATTGTAGTCGGCGCGCGTGGGTGAGCGAAGGCCGAATCGGCACGCTAGGCTGACAGGCGTCATGACCGATTCGAACGTCGTCGGAACCTTCCTGCCGAGCCGCAACGGGTTCCATTTCGCGAACCGCTTCCCGTCCGGACCGACGGTCCGGTTCGGGCCCATCGACCCACGCCGGATCGGCGTCGGCGACGCCGCCGCCGGTCTGTGCGGCGGCATGGCCTGGTTCGTCCGCGAGCGCTTCGAGGCCGACCAACCGATCCCGCCCGACACGCAACCTCCGGCCAACGGGTCGCCGCTCTTCCAGGTCCTGGTCCGCCGGCAGGTCAAGTCGCTTGAATGGCTGCGCACGCCGCTCGGCTTCTGGTGGATGGGCGCGTTCGGGGCCGACCGGATCGCCCGCCGCACCCGCGAGACGCACTGGCCGCGGATCCGCGCAACGATCGACGCCGGTCGCCTGGCGATGGTCGGGCTTGTGCGCAACAAGGGCGTCAACCCGTTCAACCTGACGAAGAACCACCAGGTCCTGTGCTACGGCTACGACGCCACGGAAGGGACGATCCGGCTCCGACTCTACGACCCCAACTGGCCGGATCGCGACGACGTCACGGTCGCCATCGAGCCGGATCGCGCGTCGCAATCCACCGGCGAGACGCTGTTCGGGGTGCTGTCGCTCGACTAG
>JBBEBJ010000168.1:0-1845 GCA_040882425.1 Chloroflexota bacterium
GGAGTCGGGTCGCCGAAGGCCCGCTGCTATACTCGGGCCGTGCCCGTCCCAGCGACTGAGCGAGCGGAGCCATGTCCCGGATGAACCGCCAACCACTCACCGTCGCCGTCGTGGGCGCCACCGGCGTCGTCGGACGGACGATGATCCAGATCCTCTACGAACGGGAGTTCCCGGTCGATGAGCTGCGCCTGCTCGCCTCCGGGCGATCGGCGGGCCGGAGCGTCATGGTCGACGGACGGACGCTCGAGATCGGCGAGGCCGTCCCCGAGGCATTCGAGGGCGTCGACATCGCCCTCTTCTCGGCCGGCGGTGACGTATCGAGGGAGCTCGCACCGGCGGCCGTCGCCCGGGGCGCCACGGTCATCGACAATTCGTCCGCGTGGCGCATGGACCCGAGCATCCCGCTCGTGGTCTCCCAGGTCAACCCGGACGACCTGGAGGGCCACCCTGGGATCGTCGCCAATCCCAACTGCTCGACCATGCAGCTCGCCCCGGTGCTGATGGCCCTGCGCGACACCGTGGGGCTCGAGCGCGTCATCGTGGACACGTATCAATCGGTGTCCGGCACGGGTGCCGATGCGCTCGCGGAGCTCGAGGGGCAGATCCGGGCACACGTCAACGGCGAGCCCAAGTCAGCGAGCGTCTATCCACATCCGATCGCATTCAATGCCCTGCCCGAGATCGACGTCTTCCTCCCCAACGGGTACACCAAGGAGGAGTGGAAGGTCGTCAACGAGAACCGCAAGATCCTGGGCATGCCGGACCTGCGCATCTCGTGCACAGCGGTGCGCATCCCGGTCTTCGTGAGCCACTCGGAGGCGGTGCACGTGGAGACCCGTGACCCCGTCACGCCCGAACGCGCGCGCAAGCTGTTTGCGGCCGTGCCCGGCGTGCTCGTCCAGGACGATCCGGCAACGCACGAGTACCCGCTCGCGACAGAAGCCGCGGGGCGCGATGAGATCTTCGTCGGTCGCGTTCGACAGGATGTCTCGATCGAGGACGGCCGCGGCCTCGCCTTCTGGGTCGTGTCGGACAACCTCCGGAAGGGCGCGGCCACGAACGCCGTGGAGCTGGCGGAGCTCCTCAGAGAACGCGACTGGGTATCCTCGGCATCGGTCCGCGGAGCCCGCCCGTACCGCGCTGCGAGCGTCGTCGAGGCCACGGCGTGACGGACCTCGGGCGCCGGCAGGCGCTCGACGCCATCGCCGCGGAGGTCCGGGTGTGCACCAACTGCCGGTTGCACGAGACGCGGACCAATGCGGTGCCTGGCGAGGGTGACCCCGAAACCGAGGTCGTGTTCGTCGGTGAGGGCCCCGGTTTCAACGAGGATCGCGGCGGGCGGCCGTTCATCGGTCGCGCCGGCGACCTGTTGGTCAAGTTGCTGGCGTCGATTGGTTGGCGCCGTGAGGAGGTATTCATCACCAACATCGTCAAGTGCCGTCCCCCCGACAATCGCGACCCGCAGCCCGACGAGGTCGCCGCATGCGCGCCGTACCTGCATCGTCAGCTGGAAGTGCTCGATCCCGCGGTCATCGTGACGCTCGGAAGACACTCGATGGCGCGGTTCATGCCCGGTGCTCGCATCTCGCAGGCGCACGGTACGGTACGCCCGGCTGATCCCGAGACCGGAGCCCGCGACGCGCTGGTCTTCGCGATGTATCACCCGGCCGCCGCCCTGCGCACCCCGGCCATCGAGGTCGAGACCTACGCGGACATCGCCGGCGTTCCGCTGGCCCTCCTGGACGCCAGGCGTCGCCGGGAGGCGGCTCAACCGGCCGACGCGACCACGCCGGCCGGCTTCGCGCTCGAGCCGACGGCAGATTCGGGCGAGCTGCCCGCACCCGC
>JBBEBJ010000168.1:1945-10604 GCA_040882425.1 Chloroflexota bacterium
CCGCGGCCGGTCCGGGCGATCCCGCGACCCCGCAGCTGACGCTGTTCTAGCCATGCCCCGACCGCGAACCGCCCCAGTTGACGATCAGCCGCTCCGCATCATCCCGCTCGGTGGGGTAGGGGAGATCGGCAAGAACATGTACGTGTTCGAGTACCGCGACGAAATCGTCGTGATCGACTGCGGCCTGATGTTCCCCGACGAGGAGATGTTCGGCATCGACCTCGTCATCCCCGACATCACGTACATCAAGGAACGGCGAGCCAACGTCAAGGCCTTCCTGATCACCCATGCCCACGAGGACCATGTCGGGGCCCTGCCGTACGTCCTGCCGGAATTCCCGGGCGTCCCCGTGTACGCGTCGACCCTGGCCCGCGGCCTTCTCGGCAACAAGATCAAGGAGCACAAGCTCCACAACAATCCGCTGATCGCGCTCGAACCGGGTGACGAGATCCAGATTGGGGCGTTCACGGTCATGCCGTTCCGGGTCGGCCACTCCATTCCGGATGCCATGGGGATCGCGCTTCGGACCCCGGTCGGGATCATCGTCCACAGCGGCGACTTCAAGTTCGACCACACGCCGGTCGACGGCAAGCTGTCCGACTTCGCGATCCTGGCCCGTCTCGGCCAGGAGGGGGTCGTCTGTCTCCTGTCCGACTCGACCCGGGCCGAGAACCCGGGCTACACACCCTCCGAGCGGACAGTCGGCGACGCCTTCCGCGAGATCATGGAGCCGCTCGAGGGCCGCGTCATCGTGGCCACCTTTGCCAGCAACATCGCCCGGATCCAGCAGGTCCTCGATGCGGCCGCCGAGATGAACCGCAGCGTCGCCGTGATCGGCCGGTCCATGGAGCAGAACTTCCGCATCGCGACGGACCTCGGGTACCTCAAGTACGACCCGGGCCGGGTAATCGGCAAGGACAAGATCAAGGACCATCCGGACGCCAAGCTTGTCATCGCCACGACCGGTGCCCAGGGCGAACCGATGGCCGGGCTCGCCCGGATGGCCAACCGGGATCACCGGTTCGTGGAGATCCAGCCAGGCGACACGGTCATCGTGAGCGCCAGCCCGATCCCAGGCAACGAGGAGTACGTCTCGCGCACGATCGACAACCTGTTCAAGGCCGGAGCGAACGTCTTCTACCACACCATCAAGCGTGCGCACGTGTCGGGTCATGCAAGCCAGGAAGAGCTCAAGCTGATGCTCGGTCTGACCAAGCCCCGGTACTTCATCCCGATGCACGGCGAGTTCCGGATGCAGGTCCAGCATGGCCGGCTGGCGATCGAGACGGGCGTCGCACCAGAGAACGTGTTCATCATCGAGAACGGCACGCCGATCGAGATCTTCGCCGACGGCCACGCCCGGCGGGCCAGCCCGGTGACGGCCGGCTACGTCTACGTCGACGGCCTGTCGGTCGGAGAGGTCGGCGACGTCGTCCTGCGCGACAGGCGTGCCCTCGCCAACGACGGCATGTTCATGATCGTGGTGACGGTGGACAAGCAGACCGGGACCGTCATCGGCCGACCGGAGATCATCACGCGTGGCTTCGTCCACCTCAACGAGCTCGATCCGTTGATGGAGGAGGCGGTCGAGCGGGTGATCAAGGCGATCGACACGCCAGGCGATCACATCAGCGAGGTGGCGCTCCTCAAGACCCAGGTCAAGGACGGCGTCTCGCGCTACCTGTACGAACAGACGAAGCGGCGGCCGATGGTCTTCCCGGTCGTCGTGGAGGTCTAGGTGGCGACCCGGCGCCGATCGGCGACCCGCAGGCCGGCCACCCGCTCGTCGCGCGCGCGGCGGTCGAGCCCGTGGACGACTCGGCTCACGCCCGACGTGGTCCGATCGATCCTCGGGCTGGTCCTGCTCGTCCTGGGCGCGATGACGCTGATCGCCCTCCTGCCGACCACGCGAGGCGGTTCGTTGACCAGCTGGTGGACGGACCTCTTTGCGCCGTGGTTCGGCACGATGCGCTGGCTGCTGCCGTTCTTCCTGCTGGCGTCGGGCTGGTGGCTCGAATGGGGCCCCGGCAAGCGACCCGGGTCGGGCTGGGGGATCACCGTCCTCGGTCTTGCCATAACGTACGCGGGCGTGGTCGGCGCGGCCCAGGTCCTCAATGTCTCCGGCGGCCGGATCGGACGGTTTCTGGCCGGCACCCTCGGCGATCTCCTCGGCCCGGCCGGCGCCTTCGTGCTGCTGCTCGCGCTTGCGGCGCTCGGCCTGGTCATTGGATTCGGCATCCCGCTGCGACAGCTGCTCCATCCCGCGGTCGGCACGGCACGATGGGTGGGCACCACGGCGGCTGAGGCGCTGCGGCGCACCCCGCCCGAAGAGTCGCCGCCCGCACGCCCAATCGCCGGCGACGATGCCCCGTCAAATGGCCGAGGCAAGGTGGGCGCTGGCTCGCCTGGGCGACCGGTGGGTTCGGCACCCTCACCCGGTCAGACCGGCGTCTGGGGCAACGGCGACGAAACCGCCATCCCGGCGGCCATCCCGAGTCCGCGCCCGGTCTCCTCGACCTTTGCCCCGGCCCGCGGCGCGGCCTCGGCGACCCTGGTCGCACCGGTCCGCCCGCTGCGAGACCCCGACGACGTGACCGACGCCTCCGATTCGCCTCCGACCAAGGAGCGGATCGAATACGTCCTGCCGCCGCTCTCGACCCTCGACGACATCGCGATCCCGATCAGCACCGGCGTCGACGAGGCCGCCCACGAGCGGAACGAGGAGATCATCGTCAAGAAGCTGGCCGGTTTTGGCATTCCGGCCAAGATCGTCGGGCGGAACGCGGGCCCCGTCGTGACCCAATACGAGGTCCAGCCGGCGCCCGATGTCAAGGTCAGCCGGATCGAGGGGCTGTCAGACGACCTGGCCATGGCGCTCGCGGCCCGCTCGCTCCGGATCGAGGCGCCGATCCCGGGCAAGAGCGCGGTCGGGATCGAGATCCCCAACAAGGAGTTCAACGTCGTCGCCCTCCGCCGGATCCTCGAGGAGGTCGACTTCAAGGCGTCGGGCTCGACCCTGACCTTCGCCCTCGGGCGCGACGTGGCGGGCAAGGCCCAGGCGGTCGACCTGGCCAAGATGCCGCACCTGCTGATCGCCGGGGCGACCGGCTCGGGCAAGAGCGTGATGGTCAACGCGCTGATCACGAGCCTGTTGTGCGAGGCCTCCCCGCACGACGTCCGGATGATCCTGATGGACCTCAAGCGGGTCGAGCTGGCGGCCTACAACGGGCTGCCCCAGCTCCTCGTGCCGGTGATCACCGAGCCCGAGCGCGCCAAGGCGGCCCTCAACTGGGCGGTCAACGAGATGGAGGCGCGCTACCGGCGCCTGGCCGGCTCGTCGTCGCGCAACATCCGGGTGTACAACGAGACCCGGGTCGACCCCGAGGACCGGATGCCCTTCATCGTGATCATCGTCGACGAGCTCGCCGACCTGATGATGCGCGAAGGCAAGAACGTCGAGGATCCGATCGTCCGCCTTGCCCAGAAGGCACGGGCAACCGGGATCCACATGGTCCTCGCCACCCAGCGCCCGAGCGTGAACGTCGTGACCGGGCTGATCAAGGCCAACTTCCCGAGCCGGATCGCCTTTGCCATGGCGTCGCAGATCGATTCGCGGACCATCCTCGATTCGCCCGGCGCCGAGGACCTGATCGGTCGAGGCGACATGCTCTACCAGCCCTCGGACCTGCCCCGCCCGATGCGTCTCCAAGGTGTCTTCGTCTCGGACGCCGAGATCGCCCGGGTCGTCGATCACTGGAAGGGCCAGATCGAAGACCCGCACTACGACATGGCGATCATCGACACCGGCGACGAGGGCACGGCATCCACCGATGATCTCGCCGACGAGGACGCCGATCGATTGCTGCCGGATGCCGTCGAGGTCATTCGGGAGTACGATCGCGCTTCCGCGTCGCTCCTCCAGCGTCGCCTCAAGGTCGGCTATGCGCGGGCGGCCCGGATGATCGATCAACTGGAGGCTCGCGGGTACATCGGCGCGTTCGACGGGTCGAACGCCCGGCAGGTCCTTCGTCGCGATGAAGCGACGACGACCGCAGCTGCGGACGACGGACTCGACGGGGAAGACGAATGACAACGCGGGAACAGCTGAAGCGGGCGGTCGGGGGGGATCGCTCCGAAGCCGGTCGGGGCCTGAGCGCGGACCCGGCGCCCAGCCTGCCCGAGCGGCTTTACGCCGCCCGCGAGCGCAAGGGCGTCGACCTGTACCGCGCCGAGCGTGACACCAAGATCCGGGCTCGCTACCTGGGCGCCCTCGAACGCGGCGACTACAAGGAGCTGCCGGGCGCGGTCTACACCAAGGGCTTCCTGCGGAACTACGCGCTCTATCTCGGGCTCGATCCCGACGAGGTGCTCGATCACTGGCGGCGCGAGCGAGGCGAGGCCCGCGACACTGCGCCGGTCATCGCCGTGCCACGTCCGATCGCGGCACCCAGCAAGGGCCTGACGTTCTCGCCCAGCATCATCGTCGTCGCCCTGCTGACGGTGTTCGTCCTCGCGTTCGGGGCGTACCTCGGCCTCCAGGTGATGCGATTCGCCAAGCCGCCAACGATTGCCGTGACCGATCCGGCCGCGGCCGTCATCGACGTCGACGAGTCGACCACCAGCTACACGCTTCGGGGCACGACCCTGCCGGGCGCCACGGTCTCCATCTCGACGCCGGGTCGCGATCCGTACCAGGTCAGCGCCGGTCCCGATGGGGACTGGACCTCGGACGTGGATCTGCGCCGCGGTCGCAACCAGTTTGACGTCACGGCCATCGACCCGGACACCGGCAAGCGTTCCGAGGAGACCATCCGCCTGTTTATCACGGTGCCGTTCCTCGTGATCGAGGCACCAACCCTGACCGTCGACCAGCCGGCCGAAGGCACCTCGTTCGAGAACGGTGCGATCCCCGTCGCCGGCCGGGCCACGAATGCGGCCTCGGTCGTGGTGAGCGCGACCTATGTCGGGCCGTCGACGCCGGTCGTGGAGGGGGCCGCGACGCCCGAGCCACCGCCCGTGCCAGACCCGGTGACGCTCGAGGTGGCCGAGGACGGTTCATTCAGCACGCCGTACGAGCTGACCGCGGGACGCTGGACGATCACGGTCACCGCGGCCAGCCCGCAGGGCAAGACCGCCGCCCAGACGCGCAACGTCACGGTGGTCTACAAGGGCGTCAACCTGGTCGTGACGATCGAGGGCGGCCGCGCCTGGCTGAAGGTCTGGGTGGATGGCAAGCTCGACCCGGAGCTGGGCGCTGCGGGCTCGGTCATCGCCAACGGCAGGACCCTCACGTTCACCGGCCAGGAATCCGTGGAGGTCCGATCGGGCTCGTCCGGTGTCACGTACTTCACGCTCAACGGGACGCCTCTCGGCGCCCTGGGACGCCCCGGTGTCCCCGAGACCTGGTTGTTCGCCCCACCGGATCCGCCGGTCAAGACGCAGCGACGGTAGCGCCGTGGCGGATGATCCGCTGTCGTCCCTCGTGGCACGCCTGCACGAGCGTTGCCTCGCCCGGGGGGTGCAGCTCACGACCGTCGAATCGTGCACCGGCGGGCTGGTCGGTCACTTGATCACCGAGACCCCGGGCTCGAGCCGCTACTACGTTGGCGGCTTCGTGACCTACTCGGACAAGCTCAAGCGCGACCTCGTGGGGGTCCCGGCGGAGGTCCTCACGGCGCACGGCGCCGTATCGGCGCAGACCGCGATCGCCATGGCGGTCGGCGGCCGAGCCCGGACCGGAGCGGACGTCGGAGCCGCGGTCACGGGCATCGCCGGCCCGGATGGTGGAACCGAGCAGAAGCCGGTCGGGCTGACGTACGTGGCCGTGGCCGACGGGACCGGAACCGAGGTCCGCCGGCATCTATGGTCCGGCTCGCGCACGGACAACAAGCTCGCAAGCGCGGAGGCGCTGCTCGGGCTGATCCTCGAACGGATCGACGCCAGCCCCGATCGAGCGTGACCTCCTCGGCAGATCGGGTGCTCGGCGGGCTGGCGCCGGCCCGGGACGCTCGATCGATCCGGACCGGGGAGCGGATCCACGTCGTCGGCGCAGCAGGCGCCGGGGCCAGCGCGGCCGCGCTCCTCGCCCATCGAGCGGGCGCGCTTGTCTCGGCATGCGACGCCGCCGGCCCATCGCCCTACACCGTGGCGCTCGATGCCGAGGGCATCGTCGTCGCAACCGGCCACGATCCGGCGCACGTCACGACGGAGCCCAGCCCCGAGCGCCTGGCGGTCACCCGCGCGTTGACGGCCGTGGACCCGGATCATCCGGAGCTCGTCGCGGCGCGGGACCGTGGCATCCCTCTCGAGCCGTGGCAGCAGGTCGTCGCCGATGCGGCGGTCGGACGGACCCTGGTCGGGGTGGCCGGGACGCACGGCAAGAGCACGACGGCCGGCTGGCTGGTCCACGTCCTCGCGATGGCCGGCGCGGATCCGTCGGCCTTCGTCGGCGCGTTGCTGCCGTCGACCCTGACCGATGGGCCACCGGCAACGGCGCGCTGGGGGAGGGGAGCCGCATTCGTCGTGGAGGCCGACGAATATGCCGGCAACTTCGACCCGTACCGGCCGGCGGTGGCCATCCTGACGAGCGCCGAATGGGATCATCCCGATGTCTTCGCGGACCAGGGAGCGGTCATCGACGCGTTCGAGCGGTGGCTCCGCCGCATGTCGCCCGGTACGACGCTCGTGGCGAACGTTGCCGACGCTGGAGTGGCCAGCGTCGTCGAGCGCCTTGCGGACTGGCCATGTGCGGTCGTCGCCTACGCGCTAGTGGACCAGGCGCCGCAACGCCTGGGCGGGTACGCCAGGGGGATCGCCGAGCGCTTCGGTTCGGGTGCCGGGCCGGCCCGGACGTTGCTCGGTCGCGTCACGACGTCCGACGCCGCCTCGACCGGCCTGGAGATCCACGGGCTGGACCCGCTCGCCGGGCTGGTGCCTGCCCGGCTCGCGACGGCGGGCCGGCACAACGCGGCCAACGCGCTCGCGGTCGTTGGTGCCGCGGCGGCGCTCGGTCTCGATCCGGCGCGGATTACGGCCGGGCTCGCCACCTTCAGCGGCGTCGGGCGCCGCCTCGAACGCAAGGGCGAGGCGGCGGGCGTGCTCGTCTTCGACGATTACGGCCACCATCCGACCGCGATCCGCGAGACCCTCGCGGCGGTCCGCCAGCGGGCTCCGGGTCGGCGGGTCTGGGCCGCATTCGAGCCACTCACCTTTCATCGGACCGCGGCAATGCTCGGCGAATTCGCGGACGTCCTCGCGGGCGCCGACGGGATCGCGATCGCCGACATCTGGGCCGGCCGCGATCCCGACACGACCATTGCCTCGCCAGATCGGCTGGCCGCCGCGATCAGCACCAGGCGGCCGGATCTCCCGGTCTTCGCGCCTGGCTCGGTGGAGGCAACGGCGGAACTCCTCGCGAGGGAGGTCCGGTCGGGTGACGTGGTCCTCGTCATGGGAGGCGGCCGGAGTTACCGGATCGGGGAGCTGCTGCTGGAACGGCTGGGAGCGAGATGACGATCGACTACGCGGCCGCCGGTGACCTGCTCGAGGCGTACGGGCGTGCCTGGGAGACGTTCGACGGCGATGCCTGGGTGGCCATCTTCACCGACGATGCCGAGTACCATGAGGACCCATTTGGCGAGCCGCTGGTTGGCCGCAACGCCCTGCGGGCATACCTGCTGGACGCCTCGGCGTCGCAGCGGGACGTCGAGTTCACCACGGAGCGGCACTGGGTCTCGGGCACGACCATCCTGGCCGCGTGGCACGCATCGTTCACCCGGCGGTCGTCGGGCCGACTCGTGCGGATGGCCGGGTTCATGACGGCCGAGGTCGCCCCGGACGGCAGGATCGCCCGGTTCCGGGAATGGACGAGGTACGGCCCGGAGGGACGAGGCTAGAGAGGAGGATCGATGGCCGGAGACCAGTCATTTGACGTCGTCAGCGACTTCGACGAGCAGGAGCTGCGCAATGCCCTGGACCAGGTTCGTCGCGAGGCGGGAACCAGGTTCGACTTCAAGGGGGTGACGGTCGATCTCACCCAGGCGAAGTCGGAGCTGATCCTGATCACGGACGACGAGCATCGGGCGAACGCGCTCAAGGACCTGATCGAGTCCAAGGCGATCCGTCGGGGGCTGTCGCTCAAGATCTTCGACTGGGGCAAGGTCGAGGAAGCGGGCGGCAACAAGGTTCGCCAACGGATCGGCCTGCGACGCGGGCTGTCGGACGACATCGCCAAGCGCATCACCAGGCTGATCCGGGACGAGTTCCCCAGGGTGAAATCGCAGATCCAGGGGGACGCGGTGCGCGTATCCGGCAAGAGCCGGGACGACCTGCAGCGCGTCATCGCGCGGCTTCGTGAGCTCGAGGATCTGCCCGTCCCGCTGCAGTTCGAGAACTATCGCTGACCGATCCCGTCCAGGAACCCACCGATGAAGGAGCGCCGTCGCCATGACCGAGCTCGACGCCCAGGCCACACCGACCGACGAGACCAACGCCACCAGCCACGCTCCGGAGCCACCGCCGGCACCTGAGGCCGAAGGTGCACCCGGGACGACGGAGGCGGCGTCGCCGCCCGAACCGGAGCCGACGGACGCACCGGGCCCCACTGCGACCGAGCCCGAAGCCGCGACCGAGCCCGAAGCCGCGACCGAGCCCGAAGCCG
>JBBEBJ010000168.1:10704-16600 GCA_040882425.1 Chloroflexota bacterium
GCGACCGAGCCCGAAGCCGCGACCGAGCCCGAAGCCGCGACCGAGCCCGAAGCCGGGCAGCCGGCGGTACCGGCCTCACCCGACGCCGGGCCAGCGACCGTTGGCCGGTTCATTGCCGATGCGCTACGGATAGCCGGCGTTCGATACGCCTTCACCGTGCCCGGCGAGTCGTTCCTGGGGCTGCTCGATGCCTTCGAAGGAGCGGGGATCCGGGTCATCGCGACCCGTCACGAGGGCGCTGCCGCATTCATGGCCGACGCCCACGGGCAGCTGACCGGCCGACCCGCCGTGTGCCTTGGGACCCGGGCGGTTGGTGGGTCCAACCTGGCGATCGGCATCCATACGGCCCTCCAGAACTCGACGCCGCTCTTCTCCGTCATCGGCCAGGTCGAGCGCTCCCTGCTCGGCCGCGAGGCGTTCCAGGAGATCGACCAGGTCGCCACGCTCGGTGGCCTGGCCAAGTGGGCCGCGGAGCCGCACGACGCGAGCGGCGTGGTCGCGACCGTGACCGAGGCCATCCGCCAGGCGCTCGGTGGACGGCCGGGGCCGGTCGTCCTCGCCCTCCCCGAGGACCTCCTCGACGAGCCGATGCCCGACGACGCCCGGGTCGACATCGGGCGCCCCAGCCAGCCACGAGCCTCCGACGACGAGATCCGCGCAGTGATCGAGCTCCTTGCCTCAGCCCGGCGGCCGGTCATCCTGGCCGGCGCCGGCGTGCTTCGCGCACGAACCTCCACCGAGCTCACCCGGTTCGCCGAGCTTCTGCAGGTTCCGGTGATTGCGAGCTGGCGACGGGCGGACGTCATTTCCAACGAGAACCCGCTCTTCCTCGGAATGGCCGGCCTCGGCGCCGCGTCGTCGGTTCGGGAGCGCCTGGACGCAGCAGATGCCATGCTCGTGATCGGCTCGCGCCTGAGTGAAACGACGAGCTACGGGTATGCCATCCCTCGAACGGGGCTGCGTTGGGCGCACGTGGACCTCGTCCCGGGCCGCCCGGCCGGGCTGCCGGAGCCCGAGCTCGCCGTCGCGGCCGATGCCAAGGCGTTTCTCCGCGCCGCCAACGAGCGCCTCGTTGGCCGGGCCGTGCTCGATGCCGAGCGGGTCGCCACCCGCCAGGCCCACAACGCCGAGGACCGGGCGGCGTGGGAGACCGCCAGCGTCGTCGACGCCCATCCGTGGGACGGGCCGGGTGTGCATCCAGGTCGGACGGTCGCCACGCTTCGCCGGATCCTGCCCGACGACGCGATCCTCACCACCGACGCCGGCAATTTCGCCGGCTGGGCCGGGCGCGGGTTCCGCTTCCGCCGACCGGGCACGTTCCTGGGTCCCACGTCCGGTGCGATGGGCTACGGCCTCCCGGCGGCCATCGCGGCCTCCCTGGTGCATCGCGATCGCGCCGTCGTGGCGCTCGTCGGCGACGGTGGGCTCGGAATGACTCTCGGCGAGCTCGAGACGGCCGTGCGCGTTGGCGCGCGAGTCGTCGTGGTCGTCTTCGACAACGAGCGCTACGGCACCATTCGGATGTGGCAGGAGCGGCGCGGCACGGGGGTCGGGGTCGGCACCGATCTCGGACCGGTGGACTTCGCGGCGATCGCTCGGGCCTGCGGGGCTCGCGGCGTGCGGGTCGACAAGGATGGCGAGTTCGAGGGCGCCCTGCGGGCCGCACTCGCCGCCGATCGCACCAGCGTCATCCAGCTCAGCCTCGACCGGCGCTGGGTCTCGGTGGACGAGCTGCCGGCCTGAGACGGCGTCAACCGCGGCGGCCGACCACTGAGAACGATAGCGGGACGCGACCGCGATCCTCGGGGCGGACGTCCGCGTGGCCGCCCCACCAGTCGATCGGGTGCTCGGTAACTTGTTCGAGGCGGAGTTCGGCGCCCAGGAGCGCGGTGATGACCTCGCCGAGCGTCCATGCCCGCGCGAACTTCCAGCTCTGCTCCGCCTCGGGGACCGAGAGCCGATCGATGTACTCAGGCGCCCAGCCCCTTGAGGCCTCGGGTCCGGCGAAGTAGTCGTAGTCGGTCGCGACCCAGCGACCATCCTCACCGGCGTCAAAGAGCCACTCGATCGGGTGTCCCTCGAACAGCACGAACCGTCCGGCCGGAGCGAGGAGTCTCGCGATCACGGCTGCCCAGGCATCGAGATCCTGGAGCCAGATCAGCGAGCCGCGACCCGTATAGACGAGGTCGGCCGTTCCGTCGAGCTCGTGGGGCGTGTCCAGGACGTCGGACAGGATCCAGCGGGCCGGGGCACCCGTGGCCGAGGTGAGCCGTTCCGCCAGCTCGAGCATGCGCGGGCTGAAGTCGACGCCAACCACCTCCGTTGCGCCGAGGTTCCAGAGCGAGAGGGTGTCCCGCCCGCCGGCGCACTGGAGATGGATCGCCCGTTCGCACCGACCATGCAGGTCGCCGATCAGCTCGATCTCGGCACCAAAGAGGTTTGTCCCGCCTGCGCGGATGAGCGCAACGGCCTCGTCGAGCCAGCGTTCGTAGCGCTCCGCCGCTTCGTCCCATGCGGCGCGCGTGGCCGCGTGCATCGAGCGAACGTCCGCGGCCTCGGCCGGCGTTGCCGGCCGGACCTGCTCCACCTGGTCGTCACGCACGGTCTGAGCCTACACCGCCCGCATGTAGTTGCGGCCGCAACTATCGTCGTGGTATCGTGACGCCAGACAAGGAGACCACATGCCCGCCGTCGTCGTCGATGACATCACCGTTCTGCCGCGCATCCCGGAGCCGGATCCCGCGATTGCGCGTCAGCGCCCCGTTCGGAGCGTGACCATCGCGCCGCGCGGCTTCGAAGGGGAG
Source organism: Chloroflexota bacterium (assembly GCA_040882425.1). Classification (GTDB taxonomy): domain Bacteria; phylum Chloroflexota; class Limnocylindria; order Limnocylindrales; family CSP1-4; genus SPCO01. The sequence goes on from JBBEBJ010000168.1 coordinate 13,509, forward strand.
GGGTTCCCGGTCCGCCGCGCGTTCGCCGGGGTCGACCTTGCGGACCTCGATCCGTTCGTCCACCTCGACCAGATGGGCGAGGTGGAGTACGCGCCGGGCGAGCCCAAGGGGACACCGTGGCACCCGCACCGCGGGTTCGAGACCGTCACGTACATGATCGACGGTACATTCGAGCACAGCGACTCGAACGGCGGCGGCGGGGTCATCACCAATGGAGATACCCAGTGGATGACCGCCGGTGCCGGGATCCTCCACATCGAGAAGCCGCCGGAGGCGCTGGTCGTCAGCGGTGGGCTGTTCCATGGGTTCCAGCTGTGGGTCAATCTGCCGGCGGCGCTCAAGTGGAGCCAGCCGCGCTACCAGGATCTGCGGGCGGGCGAGGTCGCGCTCGCCTCGTCGAGCGACGGCGGTGCGCTGGTCAGGGTAATCGCGGGCGACGTGGCGGGTCACCAGGGTCCGGGATCCACCTACAGCCCGATGACCCTCGTCCACGCCACGCTCAGCCCCGGCGCCCAGCTCTCGATCCCATGGCGAGCGGACTACAACGCCCTCGCCTACGTGCTGGCGGGCCACGGCACCGTCGGCGTCGAGGGCCAGCCGATCTCGACCGGCCAGCTCGCGGTCTTCGGGCCCGGGAACGCCCTGACGTTGAGCGCCGCAGCGATCCAGGAGAGCCGCAGCCCCGGCCTCGACGTCCTGCTGCTCGGTGGTCGCCCAATCCGGGAACCCGTTGCCTGGATGGGACCGTTCGTTATGAACACTCGCGAAGAGGTCATGCAGGCATTCGCCGACTACCAGGCGGGGCGTCTCGGCTCGATCCCGGCCATCCATAACGCGCCGACCACGATCGTGGAGTCGCGGGACGCGGGACCGAACGCCGGCTGACCGCCCGGAGCGAGGTAGCGACGTTCCCCCGCGTCGCTCAGGACGATCGAAGCCACCTCCCTCAGCTCAGACGTCGGTCCGAAGGCGGGCAAAGTTCACTAGGTCGTGCCGGGCACCCCGTCGGTACTGCGCGCCGCGCAGGATGCCCTCCCGAATGAACCCGCCCTTCTCGAGTGCGCGCTGCTCGGCGAGGTTGTCCACGTCGGTCGAGGCCTCCACTCGATCGATCGCCGTCGTTGCGAACAGGAAGTCGGCCAGCAGCCGTTGCGCCTCCGGCCCAAACCCGAAGCCGCGCGCCTCCGGGATCAACGAGATCCCGATGTTCCACGCCCCAGATTCCTCGTTGGGTCCGTAGCGCTCCTTGCGCCAGCCGACCGAACCGACCGGCTCGCCCGTGTCGAGGCGCTCCACGATCAACTGCCCGTTGCGCTCGTTGCGGTATGGGCCCTTCGCGAGGGCCTCCCGGTCGGTCGGCGACCGTTCCTTCCCGAAGTCGTTGAATTCGCCGTGCACCCGCGGGTCGGCGGTCCACGCATCAAGCAGGTCGGCGTCATCGAGCGTGATGTCGCGGAGGCGCACCCTTGCGCCGGACACGGGGAGGTTCATGGCTGCGCGTGACCTGCTTCGGACATGCGCATCAAGGTACCGCAGCCCTTGATGGACGCCCTACTCGCGGAACGAACGCCCTTGCATCGGACGGCGGCGGATGCGACACTGCGGCCTCAATGAACGGACGTTGTGTTGCCTTCGCGTGCAATTGTCGACCCTCTGCCGAGCAGGGCAGGCGGTGTAGCTAGGCGTGCGACCAAGATCATCCCGCACGCCGGACTCGCCCCACACCCCTGCCTGGCAGGGGTTTTTGTTTGCCTTGATCCAGCACCATTCGAAGGGACACCCGAGATGAGAACCACTCACGCCGCGCCGCCAATCACAAGACCGACAATCTCCACCGCCGAGCTCCTCGACCGCCTGTCAGATGGCACCGTGACGATCGTCGACGCTCGGCCGATCGCCGCCTACAACGGCTGGCGCCTCGGTGGTGAGGCTCGCGGTGGACACATCCCCGGGGCGGTCGCCTTCCCGGCCGCCTGGCTCCATAGCGTCGATGAAGCGGAGATCGAGCGACTCCTGCAGGCGAAGGGCGTGATGTCCGGGCGCGAGATCGTCATCTACGGGGATGGGCTCGAAGCAGCCGCGTTCACGGCCAGGCTCAATGGGCTCGGCATCGAGGGTTCGCGTGTCTACGAGGCCGGCTTCACGGCCTGGGCGGCAGATGACAGCCTGCCGATCGAACGCCTGCCGAAGCACGAAAGCCTCGTCCATATCGAATGGCTCCGCCAGGTGCTCGAGGGTCAGCGGCCCGAGGCCGCGCCGGCCGGCCGATTCCTCGTGTTCCACGTCAACTTCGGGGTCCCCGAGGAATACGCCGACGGCCACATCCCGGGCGCGCTCTATCTCGACACGAACTGGCTGGAGGATCCCGCGGACTGGAACCGCCGATCGCCCGAGGCCATCGACGCGGCGCTTCGGACGCTCGGGATCACCCACGACACGACGGTGATCGTGTACGGCCGGGACACCGAGGGCGATGCGAACGAGAAGTGGCCCGGCCGGCGGGCCGGTCAGATTGCCGCGACCCGGGCGTTGATGATCCTGCGCTATGCGGGTGTCGACGACGTCCGCCTCCTCGACGGCGGGTACGACTGGTGGGTCCAGGCCGGGTACGGGCTCGAGACCGTGCCGCGGCAGCCCACGCCGGTCGAGTCGTTCGGGGTCCAGGTTCCGGTTCGTCCCGAGGTGATCGTGGATCTCGCCGAAGCCAAGGAGATCCTTGCCGACCAGGCCGGCGCCGCACTCGTCAGCGTCAGGACCTGGCGGGAACACATCGGGGCGGTGAGCGGCTACAACTACATCGGACCGGCCGGGCGGATTGCCCGCGACGTCTGGGGCAATTGCGGTACCGACGCGTATCACATGCAGCATTACCGCAACGTGGACAACACGATGCGCGCCTACCCCGAGATCGCGGCCAACTGGGCCGAGGCCGGGATCACCGCCGACAAGTGGGTCGCGTTCTATTGCGGGACCGGGTGGCGAGCCAGTGAGACGTGGTTCTACGCGTACCTCCAGGACTGGCCGCGGATCGCGGTCTACGACGGTGGCTGGTTCGAGTGGAGCCAGGACCCGATCAACAACCCGATCCAGAT
>JBBEBJ010000169.1:0-16471 GCA_040882425.1 Chloroflexota bacterium
AGCCCTTCGTGGACCCGAGCGAAAGGCCGCTGATGAACTGCCGCTGCAGGGCGAGGAACACGAGGATCGTCGGGATGGCCGCGAGCAGGGCGCCGGCCGCCAGCACGTTGATGTCGGTGAAGAACGCACCCTGGAGGTTGTTGAGCGCCGAGGTGATCGGGCGCCGGTCGCCATGTGAGAACAGAATCAGCGCCCAGAAGAAGTCGTTATAGATGAACGTGAACTCGAGCGTAGCGAGGGCCGCGAGCGCCGGCCGGCACAGCGGCATGATCACGGCGCCCCAGATCCGCAGAACACCCGCGCCGTCGACCAGCGCGGCCTCGACCAGCTCCTTGGAAAGGGTCTTCATGTAGTTGCTCAGGACGAAGACGCAGAACCCAAGCTGGAAGACCGTATTGATCAGGAAGACACCGAAGAACTGGTCGAACAAGAGTCCGTTGTCGCTGAGCGGCTCGGGTATGCCTTTCAGGCCGGTGTACAGCTTGAAGAGCGGCACGATGATGACCTGCGGGGGCAGCAGGTTGCCGGCCGTGAAGATCAGCAACACGAGCAGGTTGAAGCGCCAGCTGAAGCGAGACACGGCGAAGGCGACCATGGACGCGAGGATCAAGGTCACGATCACGGCCGGGACCGTGATGATCAGCGTGTTGAGGTAATGCGTCTCGAAGTTCCCGCGGCTCCAGGCGTCGATGAAGTTCCCGAAGTCCAGGGTCTGCGGGGCCGAGATGTAGCCCTTCGCCTGCGTATCGGCGAATGGTCGCAGCGAGGTATAGAAGGCCCACGCCAGCGGGAAGAGCCAGATGACGGCCATCGACGTCAGGAAGGCATGGAGGAGCACGCGGCGAGGCCTGATCCGGTGGCGCAGCATGACCACCGCGGGGGCGACAGCCGTTCGGACCGCTGCGCTCATGTTTCGTCGTTCCTGAGCATCCGGACCAGGAACGCGATGATCGGCACGATCGAGATCACCAGCAGGACGACCGCGATCGCCGACCCGAACCCGAGCCGGTTCGACTCGCTGATCGCGTTGTTGGTGATCAGGGTCGACAGCAGCTCCAGGCCGTTCTTGCCGCGGTTGATGATGTAGGCGATGTCGAAGGCGCGGAGGGCTTCGATCGTCGTGATGACGACGATGACGACGTTGATCGGCATCATCACCGGGAAGACGATGCGGAAGAACGTCTGGCGCTCGCTCGCCCCGTCGACTTTCGCCGCCTCGCGCAGCGCCGGATCGAACGCCTTCAGCCCAGCCAGGTAGAGGACCATGATGTACCCGACGTGCCGCCAGCTCGTGGCGATCAGCGCGGCCCAGATGTTCAGGTCCGGGTTGCCGAGCCAGTCGATCAGGTTGTCGTTGGCGGTCCGCCCGAGCGCGTTGTTGATGAACCCCTGCTCGGGTGCGTACTGGAGCTTCCAGATGATGCCGATGACGGCCAGCGACAGGACGACGGGCAGGTAGAAGATCGTCTGGTAGAACCGTGTCCCGCGGATCTCCCGGTCGAGCAGCACGGCCAGGAACATCCCGATCGGCGTGGCGATCAGCATCAGCCAAGCCAGCCAGACGATGTTGTGGGTCAGCGCCGGCCAGAAGAACGGATACGCCGTGAACAGGTTCTCGTAGTTCTTGAGCCCGAGGAACTCCGCATCGAACGGGCTGCCGATGCCGTTCCAGTTGGTGAGCGAGATGAAGCCCGACACGATGGTGGGGCCCCAGATGAAGATGATGTCGAGAACGAGCGGGACACCGACCATCAGCCCCAGGACGAGCTTGTCCCGCCCCGTCAGGAGGCTGTAGCGGCGTCGAACCCGGCCCGGAATGGCAGTCGCCCCCGCCCCACCGGTTGACCCGGGGAGGGCGGGGGCGACGCTTCTGGTTCCAGGATTGCCCACGGTTCGTTGAGTCTAGCGAGCGCGTGGGCCGTGACGCTAGAGCGTGTCCCAGAAGTCCTGGATCTTCTGCGTGAACGCGTTCAGATCCTGGTCCCGGTTCTGGATGAAGTCGAGCAGGAAGGCCTGCATACCGTTCGGCCCGGCGAAATTCGGGTTGGTGTCGCGGTCGAGGAACTGGGTGATCCGCTGAGCGCCGCTGATCAGTTCGACGGCCTTCTGCTGGAGCGCGTTGTAGCCACTCGGGTCGGCGTCGTTGGCGGCGGCCACGACGCCCGGGTTGGCGGCCGTGTAGATGTTCTGGGTGGAGCCCTTCGACATGAACTCCATGAACGCCTTCGCGCCGTCGAGATTGGCGCCCAGCGTAGGCGAGTTCTTGGCGAGCATGAACCCGTCGATCGGGGCGTCGAGGGCCTTCTCGCCGTCGTACTGCGTCCCGAAGTTCGGATACGGGAAGAAGTCGAGGTCGTCGACCTCGCCCGCGCCCGCGGCGACGAACTGCTCGGAGACGAACATCCCGAGCAGGTACATGCCGGCCTGCTTCTGGACCAGGGCCTGGGCCGCGTCCTGCCAGGTCCGGCCGGCCGCGCCTTCCTGGTAGAACGGCAGGAGGTCCTTCCAGACCGTGAAGACCTGCTTGGTCCGATCGTCGGTCCACTTCTCCGTGCCGGCCATCAGGCCGACATGGAAGTCGTAGCCGTTCTGGCGCAGGTTGATGATGTCGAACGTGCCCATCGCGGGCCAGCCGTCGCTGTCGCCGAAGGCCATCGGGACGAGGCCGTCCGACTGCATCCTGGCTGCCAGCGTCTTGAACTCGTCGAGGTTGGCCGGCGGCGTGTAGCCGTTCTCCTCGAACAGGCTCTTGCGGTAGAAGACCGCCCACGGGTAGTTGTAGATCGGCAGGAAGTACTGCTCGCCGTCGTCGCCGGTCGAGCCGACCTTGAACGCCTCGGAGTAGTTCGAGCCGACCGTGCCCCAGACGTCGGTGATCGGCTCCGCGAGGCCCTGGGCCGCGAAGAACCGCATGCGGAAGCCCGAGAACCAGGTGAACACGTTGTCCGGGGTGCCCTGGAGGTACGAGCTGATCTGGTCCTGGAATGTGCCGTGTTCGACGGTGTTGACAGCCACGTCGATGCCGGTCTCCGCGGTGAACGCGTCGACCATCTGCTGCATCGCGTTCTTCGGGACTTCGTCGGAGTAGTTCGACCCGAAGCTGATGGAACCGGTGGCAACCGCGCTCTCCGCGGCCGTGGGGGCAGCGCTCGCGGGGCTTCCAGCCGGTGCGCTGGAGCTGCCCGCGTCACTGCAGGCGGCAATGATCGCCGGAACGGTCACCAGGCCGGCGGTGCCGGCGATACCCTTGAGAACGGTCCGTCTCGAGACGGCCTTCATCGGAATGGGATCAGCCATGGCTTGCTCCTCCTCAACCAAGATGCCCGACAAGAATGCCCGACAAAACCCGACAGGACCAAGCAGATTGTCGGCATGCGCAACGCCGCTGTCAAGAGAATACAATGGATTGTGCGCGTGATCTGTTGAATCACGTTGACTTTCTGTCGGTTGCGCGGCAATCTTCAACACGCGATGAGGGAGGAACCGGCCGGCCGTGACCAGGCATCGAACCGATCGGCGTCGGGCGCCCTGATGCTCGCCAGGCAGCGTCAGGCGTTCATCCTCGATCGGGTTCGCGAGGACGGAGCGGTCCGTGTCGCGGACCTCGTCCGGTCGCTTGGTGTCTCGGACATGACCGTGCGCCGGGACCTCGAGGTCCTGCACGATCGCGGCCTGCTCGAAAAGGTCCATGGTGGGGCGACCTCGCTGGCCGGGACCGCCCTGTTCGAGCCTGGCTTCGCGGCCAAGTCCGCCCTGCAGCAGCGGGAGAAGGAAGCGATCGCTGATGCGGCGGTCACTCTCGTCGAGCCGGGCATGGCGATCGCGGTGTCCGCCGGAACCACGACCTACGCGCTCGCGCAACGACTCGCCCATGTCGCGGGGCTCACGGTCGTGACCAACTCGATCCCGGTGGCGGACGTGCTGCACCAGGTGGGTCAGACCGACCAGACGATCATCCTGACCGGTGGCGTGCGCACGCCTTCCGATGCCCTGGCCGGTCCGTTCGCCGTGGCCGCGCTGCGCACGGTCCACGTCGACCTGGTGTTCATGGGTGTCCACGGCATGGATCTGCGCTCCGGGTTCACCTGCCCGAACCTGCTCGAGGCCGACACGGACCGGGCGCTGATCGAGGCGGGTCGCCGGCTGGTGGTGGTGGCCGACCATGCCAAGTGGGGCGTGATCGGGATCAGCTCGATCGCACGGCTCGACCAGGCCGACGTGCTGATCACCGATTCCGGACTGGACCCCGAAGCGCGCGCAACGCTCGCGGCCGCGGTTCGCGAGCTCGTCGTGGTCGATCCTGGGCAGCCGGCGCCCGCCCTCGAGGTGGCCCGTGCCCAGTGAGCCCGCGCCAGCCGACACCTCGCTCGGTGAGCTCGCGAGCGAACCACATCGGCGCTACAACCCGCTGATCGACGCATGGGTGCTCGTGTCGGCGGGGCGCGGGCGGCGACCGTGGCTGGGCGCCGAGGAGCCGGAGCCCGAGGGCGCGGGTCTGGCGTTCGACCCGGACTGTTATCTCTGCCCGGGCAACGTGCGCGCCAATGGTGACGTCAATCCGGAGTACGCCGATACGTTCGTCTTCACGAATGACTTCTCGGCGCTTCGACCGGACACCTCCACCGCGGCGTTCGATGACGGTCTCCTGCGCGCGGAAGGTGAACGAGGCCTCTGTCGGGTGGTCTGCTTCTCGCCGCGGCATGACCTGACCCTGGGGCGCATGCCGGCCGAAGCCGTGCGTCGCGTGATCGACCTGTGGGCCGATCAGACCGACGAGCTCGGTGCCAGCCATCGCTGGGTCCAGGTGTTCGAGAACCGCGGCGAGGCGATGGGAGCCTCAAACCCACACCCGCACGGCCAGATCTGGGCGGGCACGGCCCTGCCAAACGAGGGCGCCCGCGAGCTCGCGGCGCAACGAGCGTACCGGGTCAGGAACGGTCGTCGGCTCCTCCTCGATTACGTCGACCACGAATCGGCGGGGCAGCGGGTCGTCACCGAGACGGATGAGTGGCTCGCCGTGGTGCCGTTCTGGGCGGCCTGGCCATTCGAGACCATGGTGATTCCGAAGCGCCCGGCAGCCCGCCTGTCCGAGCTCGCCGCCGCCGCACGGGACGACCTGACCGGCGTCCTGCACGACCTGCTCGGTCGGTACGACGGGCTGTTCAAGCGACCCTTCCCGTACTCGATGGGCTGGCACCAGGCTCCGTTCGGGGACGAGGAGACGGAGGCCTGGCAGGTTCACGCCCATTTCTATCCGCCGATGCTCTTCCAGAAGGTCCGCAAGTTCATGGTCGGGTACGAGCTCCTCTCCGAGACCCAGCGCGACCTGACCGCGGAGGAGGCGGCCGCCCGGTTGCGCGCCGTATCGCTCGCGGCGGCGCCGGCCGCGGCCGAAGCCGCCGAACCCCAACCCGACCCGGTCTGACCCGGCGGTGTACGGCAGCACGCGCGGATGAAGGCGCTTGTCTTCGTCGGCCCGGGCGAGATGACCGTGATGGAGCGGCCGGACCGGCACCCAGGCCGGGGCGAGGTACTGATCGGCGTTCGTGCGTCGGGGATCTGTGGGTCCGACGTCCACGGCTACCTGGGCCTCACCGGTCGCCGCCAGCCGGGCGTGGTCATGGGGCACGAGGCGGCGGGCGACGTACTCGAGATCGGTCCCGACGTCACCGGGGTGGCGATGGGCGATCGCGTGGTCCTTCGCTCGATCCTACCGTGCGGGCACTGCGAGCCCTGCGTCCGGGGCCAATCGAACGTCTGCGAGAACCGGCGAGGCCTGGGCATGCAGTTCGATGGTGCGTACGCCGAGCGGATGGTGGTCCCCGCGACCCTCGCCGTGCGACTCCCGGACGCGTCGCCGTTTGTACGAGCCGCGCTCGTGGAGCCGCTCGCCGTGGCGCTCCACGCGGTTGCCATCACCCGGCCCGAACCCGGCGACGACGTGGTCATCGTGGGCTCCGGTCCCATCGGCCTCCTGACGCTCCTCGCGGTCCGGCTGCGAGGCGTGCGGTCGGTGGCCATCACGGACCGACATCCACACCGGCTCGCCGTGGCCCGGGCACTGGGTGCCGATCTCGCGGTCGATGTCGGCGTGTCCGATCCCGTGGAGGCCGTCCATGCGGCGACGAACGGTCGCGGCGCGGACGTCGTGTTCGAGGCGGTCGGTATCTCGGCGACGGTGGCCCAGTCGCTGGCCGTGGTCCGAACCGGCGGGCGCGTGACGTGGATCGGCAACGCCGCGCCGACGGTCGAGCTCCCGATGCAGGACCTGGTGACCCGCGAGCTGACCCTCCGCGGGTCCTACGCGTTTGCCGGTGAGTTCGACGAGGCCATCGACCTGCTGGCCACGGGCCGGATCGACGTCCGACCGCTGATCGAGCTGACGGCATCGCTTGACGATGCCCCCGACATCTTCCGCCGGTTGGGAGAGGGGACCCTGGACGCGATCAAGGTCGTCCTCGTCCCGAACGGCCGATGACCCTCCGGGTCGGGATCGTTGGGCCGGGCAAGGTCGCCCAGGTGCATGCCGACGCCCTCGCCCGGATCCCGGGCGCGCGGCTGGCGGCCGTCGCCGGTCGGAATGAGACCCGGGCGGCGGCGCTCGCCGCGCCCCGCGGCGCCCGCGTCGATCCGAGCCTCGAGGCGATGATCGAACGCGGTGGCGTCGACGCGGTCATCCTCTGCACCCCGCACCCGCTGCACGCCGACCAGGGGGTCGCGGCCGCTCGAGCCGGGCTGCACGTGGTCGTGGAGAAGCCGATGGCCCTCGAACCGGCCGACGGCGAGCGGATGATCGCCGCCGCCGCGGCGACAGGGGTCGTCCTGTCGGTCATCAGCCAGCGGCGCTGGTATGAACCCGTCCGGCGCGTCAAGGACGCGCTCGACGGCGGTCGGATCGGGGCGCCCGCGCTCGCTTCGGTCGAGGTGCTCGGCTGGCGCGGGCCGGAGTACTTCGCGATGGACGCCTGGCGGGGCACGGCCGACGGTGAGGGTGGCGGCGTCCTCGTCAACCAGGCGGTGCACCAGCTCGATCTCGTCACCTGGCTGCTCGGAGGGGCCATCGAGGTCGACGGCTGGGTCGCCAACGTCAACCACCCCGAGATCGAGGTCGAGGACAGCGCGGTCGCGATCGTGAGGTTCGCCGGCGGCGCGCTGGCGACGATCATGGCGAGCAACTCGCAGCGCCCGGGCCTCTACGCGCGGATCCACGTCCACGGCACAAATGGCGCCTCGGTCGGGGTGGAGACGGACGGTGGGTCGGTGTTCGTCGCCGGGCTGTCGCTGCCGAGCGTCCCACGCAACGACCTGTGGACGATCCCGGGCGAGGAAGACCGGCCGAACGCCTGGCTCGAGGCCGATCGTGCTGCGTTGTCGGCCGTGGACATCGCCAGCCACTACCACGAGCTCCAGCTGCGGGACATCGTGGAGGCGATCTGCGACGGCCGCCCTCCGGCCGTGACCGGCGCGGATGGCCTGCGGGCGGTGGACCTGATGACCGGGATCTACCGCGCAGCGCGGGAGGGTGGACGCGTGCCGCTCCCCGAGCGAGGCCCACGGGACGGCTGACCGCCGCGGGGGTATCTGGGTACGATGGCGCGGGGATTCCCGGTAGAGGAGGGCGGCATGCGGTTGTGGGGCGGCCGGTTCGCCGAGCCGAGCGACCAGCGCATGGCCGACTTCACGCGCTCGATCGACGTCGACGCCGTGCTCGCGGCGGATGACATCGCCGGCTCGATCGCCCACGTCCGGGGCCTCGGCCGGGCCGACATCCTGACCGAGTCCGAGGTCGACGAGCTGGTCGCGGGCCTGACGGCGCTGGCCGGGGACGTAGCCGCCGGCAACATCACCTGGGATCCGGCCCTCGAGGATGTCCACCTGAACCTTGAGGCCGCCCTGGTCGAGAAGGTCGGGCCGGTCGCCGGGAAGCTCCATACCGGTCGGTCCCGCAACGACCAGGTCGCCACGGACCTCCGCCTGTGGACGCGGCGGGCGATCGACGAGCTCGATGCCGGCCTGCTCGCATTCGAGCGATCGCTTGTCGGGCTGGCCGAACGCGAGGGCACGGCGGTCCTCCCAGGCACGACCCACATCCAGCCTGCCCAACCCGTCCTGTTCGCGCACCACCTGCTGGCCTACGTCGAGATGGCCGAGCGCGACAGGGGCCGGCTCGCCGATGCCCGCCGGCGCGTGAACGTCTCGCCGCTGGGAGCAGGTGCACTGGCCGGGGCGGGCTACCCGCTCGACCGCGAGGCCGTGGCCGCCGAGCTCGGGTTCGGCGGGGTGACGGCCAACTCGATGGACGCCGTTTCGGATCGGGACTTCGTGATCGAGACCCTCGCGGCCGTGGCCCTTGGGATGGTCCACCTCAGCCGTCTGGCGGAGGAGCTGACCTGGTGGTCCAACCCGCGGTTCGGCTTCGTACGGGTGGCCGACGCCTTCTCGACCGGCAGCTCGATCATGCCGAACAAGAAGAATCCCGACCCGGCAGAGCTCGTCCGCGGCCGCGCCGCCCGCGTCATCGGCGAGCTGACCGGTTCGCTGGCGTTGCTCAAAGGCCTCCCGCTGGCCTACCAGCGCGACCTCCAGGAGGACAAGGCGCCGCTGTTCGATGCGGTAGCCACGTACCAGGCTTCCCTCGGGATCCTGAGCGGTGTGCTGGACACGCTCGCGGTCGACCCGGTCCGGATGCGCGAGGCGGCCGCCGAGGGGTACACCACCGCCACGGCCGTTGCCGACGCCTTGGTGCGGCGCGGCATTCCGTTCCGGGCGGCGCATCACATCGTCGGGTCGCTGGTCGCCCAGGCCGAGGAGGCGGGGCTCGGGCTCGATGCGATCCCGGACTCGATGATCGGGATGGCGCTCGGCGCCGCCGGCGACGAGGGGGCGCGGGTCCTGGCGGGAGACGGCGGCATCGGCGATGTGCTCAGGGCCGCGGCTGCGATCGACGGTGCGCTGGCCAGCTGCGACGTCGTCGGCGGGACGGCGCCACGCAGGGTCACGGAGGCACTCGAGCGGGTCCGTCGTCGGCTCGGCTAGTCCGGCGCGGATCGCAGATATCGGGTGGCCGACCCGGGCGCATAGGTCATTCTCGAGTCGGCTTGTCGGTCAGTTGCCCGATGATGCCGGACGACTTCCTCGCCACCCTCAGCACCATGGATGCCGGTGCACCCCGCTCCGGGCCGGTGAATGGAGGTGTCGAATGGCGACGTTCATGGACGTCCACGGCGGGTTCGTCGGCGTGACGGCCCAGCAGCTCAGGGAGGCGCACGAGCGCGACCTCGCAATCGAGAAGGACGAAGGCGTGCATTTCGAGCGCGCCTGGCTCGACCCCGAGATGGGGAAAGTCTTCTGCCTGTCGACCGGGCCGTCGAAGGAGGCCGTCATGCGCATCCACGATCGCGCAGGCCATCCGACCGCGGAGGTCTACGAGCTCCCAGTGGAGGTTTCCTGACATGCAAGGTTCGAACACGCGCGGGCAGGCGTCGCGCTGGCCGCTCTTCGTCGGCCTGGCGATCCTGGCCCTCACACTGTCCGTGATCCCCGTTGCGGCCAGCTCGGGCGGGCAGGCGAACGTCGCCGCGGCCCGGATGGCCACGGCACGCTTCCACGACCTGAGTGCCGCACAGTCGGCCGGCTACTCGGCGCTCGTCGCCGATCTCGCCGGCATCACGTGCATCGACAGCGCGGCCGGCGCGATGGGGGTCCACTACCTGAATCCCAGCCTGGCTTCCGAGCTGTTCGATGCCACGGCGGCCGCGACGGTCGACGCCGCGACGCCCGAGCTCCTCGTCTACGCGCCCGGCCCCAACGGCCAGCTGCGCCTCGTTGCACTCGAGTACCTGGCGCTCAAGGCCAGCTGGGACGCCAACAACGCCGCGCCGCCGTCGCTCTTCGGTCGGACATTCGACACAACCCTGGCAGGCAACCGATACGGCTTGCCGGACTTCTACAGCCTGCATGCCTGGATCTGGAACCCGAACCCCACGGACATATTCGCGCCGTTCAACCCGAGGGTGACCTGCCCGTAGGCCGGGGTAGCGAACCACCATCAGACGCGGGGCCTTCGCCGGCCCCGCGTCCTGCTGTGCCCGCCGGTCAGCGAGCGGCGATGACGCCCCGGCTGGATGCGGGCCGTTGCGACGGCTCGGCGGCCGGGCGCGTCACGGTCGCCACCCAGGTCGCGATCTCCGTCCGACGCGCGACACCGAGCTTCGCCAGGATGTGCTCGACGTGGGCGCTGGCGGTCTTCGGTGCGATGGCGAGCTCGCCGGCGATCTCAGCGTTGGTCATGCCCGAGGCAATCAGCCACGCGACCTCGAACTCCCGGGCCGTCAGCGGTCGCCACGGTTCGTCGAAGGACCCGTGGCGGTGGGCAATCTCGAACAGCTCGTCGATGCGCGAGATGAGCGGCGTGCTGCCGAGGCTCGTCGCCGTGTCGCGCGCCGACGTCAGTTGCGACGCGGCGTCGGCGTATCGGCTCATCCGGAGGAAGCAGCTCGCGAGGTCGACACGAGCCCACGTCGTCTCCCAGACTCGACCGCGCTCCTCCCAGCCGCGAACGGCCCGTTCGAATGCCTCGCGAGCAGCGGTCAGGGATCCTGTGGCCAGGCGGAGGAGCCCATCCGCGTGGCTCAGCGCCGGACCTGCGATCGGCTCCCACCCCGCGAGATGATCTCGAATCCGAGCCAACCACCGCTCGGCGTCATCAGGCCGGCGCGCCGCGATCAGGCTCCGCGTTCCGGTCACGGCGAACGGGATGAACAACGCACGCTCACCGGTCGAGGTCGCGATCGCCCATGCCTCCTCGCAACGCTCGATGGCGGTGGTCAGGTCGTCCGACAGCAGGTCGGTCTCGGCGAGGCCCCAGAGCGGCGTCAGGATGAACTGGACCTCGCCGATCCACCGCCCCGACGCGAGCGACTCCTCGAGCCAGCGCCGGGCCTCCTCCGGGCGGCCGCGGCCCAGCGCGACGAGGCCGATCACGTCGAGCGAGCCGATCACGCCCCGCCGGCAACCCCGATCGACGAGCTCGTGGCGTGCCCGCGCGTCGGCGGCGTCCCAGCGGCCTGCGCCCCAGTCGAGGACTGCGGCGGTCGTCGCCATCATCTGGCGGCAGTGCGACTGCTCGATCGCGTCGGCGTATTGGAGGCCCTCGCCGAGAGCCAGCTCAGCCGTTTGCGGGTCCATGATCCGGGTCGCGAGCATCGCGAGATCGCGGTACCCGCTGACGCCAACCGATTCGAACCCTATATCGCGTGCTTCGCGTGCTGCCCGCATGCCGTCGCTCAGGCCGGTCTCGTAACGGCCGTCGACGATGTCGATCCTGGCCAGCAGCAGGTCTGTCTGCAGGACGGTCTCCCGGTCCCCGACCGACACGGCGAGATCACGAGCCGCGAGGGCCTCGTGCCGGGCGCCGTGCAGGTCCGACGCAAGGAGTCGGTCGTCGGCCCGGACGGTCAGGAGGAAGGCCCGCAGCTTCTCGCGCTCCGCTGTGACCGGAAGAGCGGCGATCTCGTCGAGCGCCCGGTCAACGTTGGCGCGCATCTCGTCGGTCGGCGCCCCGCCGCGCCCCGCGAGCATGGACATAGACATGAGCATGCCGGCGGCGTCGAGTGGCCGGCCGGCTTCCAGGTACAACTCCCTGGCGCGGGTCGCCGCAGCCGCGCACTCCTCGTTCCGTTCGATCGCGCCGGCCGAGTCGGCGAACCGCTCGTACAGTTCGGCCTGCTCACCGAGGGGCAGGTCGGACGGCATGTTGTCGATCGCCCGGTGGTACAGCTCGTACGCCTCCTGGCGGGCAGAAATCCGGCTCGCCGCCTCGGCGGCCGCCTTCGCTGCCCGGAACGCCTGAGCGCGAAGGCCTGCCCGCTCGTAATGCCGCGACGCGTGGATGATGCTCGACGCCTCCAGGGTCATGACGAACTCGGCCGCCTGCGCGTGGAACCGGCGCAGTTGCGACGGCGGCACCGAGCCGTAGATCGCGTCTCGCAGGAGCTGATGGCGGAAGTCGTAGTAGCCCTCGTCGATGTAGTTGAAGGGACGAAGGATCGCCGCCTGGACAAGCTCCTCGATCGGCGGCTCGAGCTCCGCCAGCGGACGATCGATGATCCCGGCGAGGACGTCCGGGCTGAAGCAGCGCCCGATGACGGCACCCGCGCGGGCGACCGACCGTGCGTCGGGCGAGAGCCGCGCGAGCCGGGCCAGGACGGCATCGCCGATCGTGTCCGGGACGTGTGCGTCGCGGATGCGTCGGCCGTCGGTCCGGGCGTCGTCGTCGAGGGCGGCAAGAAGCTCCTCGATGTGCAAAGGGATCCCGTTCGTCCGCTCGTGAATCGCCTCGACCACGTCGCGCGGCGCCGGGAGTTCGCCGCCCAGGATCAGCGTGGTCGCGATCCCGGTCTCTTCGAGCGTGAGCGGTCGCAGCCGAACCTCCTCGGCATGGCGTTGGCTAAGGAGACGTGCGCGCCACTCGCGATGGATCGTGTCGGGCGGGAACTCGTCGGCGCGATAGTCGGCGAGGAGGAAGAGCGGACGGTCGGTCGCATGGCTGGCGAGCTCGCCGATCACCTCCAGGCTGAGTTCGTCCGTCCAGTGGAGGTCCTGGAAGACGAGCAATGTAGGCCGATCGATCGCCTCGAGGATCCGGTCGGCGGCAGACCGGACGATCAGCCGGCGGGACCCGAGTGCGTCGCCGTCGTGCTGGCCGTCGATCGCGAGCAGCTCCTTCGAGAGGTTGCCAAAGGCCTCGTCGCCGCGCATGCCGGCCGCCATCTCGCGGATCGATGCGAGCGGGACCTGGTGGTCCTGCGGCGCCACGGCTCCACCGCCGACCCGGAGGCCCGCCACCTCGGCCCTTCGCACGGCTGCCCGCATCAGTCGGGTCTTGCCCAGGCCAGCCTGGCCCGACAGGAACAACGTCCGCCCATGGCCCTGCGCGACCTCGGCGATCACGTGGTCGACCAGCTCCAGGAGGTCGTCGCGTCCGACGAGGATCGGGCAGAGGACGGGCCCGACATGGCTCATTCGCCGAGTGTACGCGGCGGTGTCGAGATGGCATCGGTCGAATGACCGATCGCCCCCGGCTTGCTCACGTTACGATCTCCATCGATCGGAGGCAAGATGGCCAACCAAATCCGCTGGGGCATCCTCGGCACGGGCGACATCAATCGCAAGCTCCTGCGCGGTGCCCGCGGGTCGAGCGAGGTCGAGGTCGTGGCCGTGGCCAGCCGCGACCCGGACAAGGCGGCCGCGCATGCCGCCGAGCACGGGATCCCGCGCAGCTTCGGTTCGTACGAGGCGATGCTCGATGATCCGGGCGTGGACGCGGTCTACATCAGCGTTCCGAACTCGCTCCACCACCCGTGGACGATGACCGCCCTTGCGGCCGGGAAACACGTCTTGTGCGAGAAGCCGTACACGCGGCGGCCGGCCGAGGTCACGGAGGCGTTCGATGCCGCGGACCGTGCCGGTCTCGTCCTGATGGAAGCCTTCATGTGGCGGCACACGCGCCAGACCCAGCGCCTCCTCGAGCTCCTGCCCGGGATCGGCCGGCTGCAGACCGTCCGCGCGACCTTCTCCTTCCCGCTCCGGAACCCGGACAACATCCGGCTTCGTGCCGACCTCGACGGCGGATCCTTGATGGACGTCGGCTGCTACTGCGTCAGCGGCGCGCGGCTGCTCGCCGGTGAGGAGCCCGCGTCCGTCTACGGGACGCAGGAGATCGGGCCGTCGGGGGTCGACCTGCGGTTCACCGGCGTGCTGTCGTTCCCGGGGGGCGTCGTCGCTGAGTTCACCTCCGCCTTCACCACGGACCACGAGAGCCTCGAGGCGATCGGGACGACGGGCACGATCCGGCTGCCGGATCCCTGGCACAACGTGAAGGGCACGTTCTACCTGAACGACGAGGAGATCCGGCTCGACCCGGGCAACCCGTACCAGCTGGAGCTCGAGAACGTCGGTGCGGCGATCCGCGGCGAGGCCGACCCGCGGCTGGGCCGGGCCGACGCGTTCGGTCAGGCCCGCACGATCGCGGCACTCTACGAATCCGCAGAGACAGGCGCCGAGGTCCGCCTCGACGGCGGGGCCGCGTGACGGATCCGCGGCGCGTTCGCTCGGAACAGGGTATCGCGGTCGCGACGTGACAGGGGACGACCGCACCGACCTGGTCGTCATCGGTGGCGGCATCGTTGGTCTGGCGACGGCGCTCCAGCTGCTCAACCGCCACCCGGGGTTGCGGATCGCCATCCTCGAGAAGGAGCAGGAGCTCGCGACCCACCAGTCCGGCCACAACAGCGGCGTCCTGCACGCCGGGCTCTACTACCCACCGGGCACGCTCAAGGCGACGTTGTGCCGACAGGGCAAGGTGGCGCTGGAACAGTTCGCCGAGCGCCACCACATCCCCATCGAGCGCTGCGGCAAGCTCGTCGTGGCCCTCGACGAGGGCGACATCCCGCGGTTCCACGCGCTCAAGGAGCGGGCGATCGCCAACGGCGTCCCAGGGCTCGAGGACGTCGGTCCCGAGCGGATCGCCGAGATCGAGCCGCACGCCGCCGGCATCCGCGCCCTCTGGAGCCCGTCGACTGCGATCGTTGACTTCCGTCGGGTTGCCCTGGCCATGGGCGACGAGCTCCGCGAGCTGGGAGCCGACATCTACCTGGGACGGCAGGTCACCGGCATTCGGGAGACGTCGGCGGAGGTCGTCGTCGACACGTCGTCAGGTCCGGTCGTTGCCCGTCACCTGGTCGCGTGCGGCGGTCTCCACGCGGATCGCCTGGCAGCGATGGCCGGCTCGACCGACGCGCCGCGGATCGTTCCGTTCCGGGGCGACTACTACACCCTGACCGCAGAAGCACGGCACCTCGCCCGCGGATTGATCTACCCGGTGCCGGATCCGCGCTTCCCATTCCTGGGCGTCCATTTCACCAGGCGGATCGACGGCCAGGTCTGGGCCGGCCCAAACGCCGTCCTCGCCTTCGCCCGCGAGGGTTACCGGCGCCGCGACCTGGACGTTCGCGACCTGGCCGGCACGCTTGCGTTCGCCGGCTTCCGGCGGTTGGCCGCCCGCTACCTGCGAACCGGATTGGCGGAGATGTGGCGCGACTGGTGGAAACCAGCCTTCGTGCGCGAGCTGCAGCGCTACGTGCCCGAGATCCGCGCTGACCAGCTGACCTTCGGGCCGTCCGGCGTGCGCGCCCAGGCCCTCGCCCGCGACGGTTCCCTGGTCGACGACTTCAGCCTCGGTGGCTCGGGTCGGATCCTGCACGTCCAGAACGCGCCGTCACCGGCCGCGACGAGCTCGCTGGCGATCGGGCGGATGCTGGCCGAGACCGCGACAGAACGCTTCGGGCTGCCCTGAGTCCCTCGATCCGGTAGGTGGCGGTACAGCCGTGGCGGCGGCGTCGGCTGACGCGGCGGCATCTTCGGGCCGCCCCGGTCGCGCTACCATCGCCGCACGATCGGAGGCTCCAGTGCTGACGGTAGACAGGATCCGCGAGGCGCCCAAGGCGCTGTTGCACGACCATCTGGACGGCGGCCTGCGGCCCGCCACCATCGTCGATCTCGCGTCCGAATACGGCTACGGCGGCCTCCCGACGACCGACCCTGACGAGCTGGCGGCGTGGATACGGCGCGGCGCCGATCGCAAGTCGCTCGAGCTCTATCTCGAGACGTTTGCCCACACGGTCGGCGTCATGCAGGAGCGCGACGCGATCATCCGGGTCGCCACCGAATGCGCCGAGGACCTCGCCGCCGATGGGGTCGTCTACGCGGAGGTCCGCTACGCCCCCGAGCTCTCGACCGAGCGCGGGCTGACGCTCGACGAGGTCGTCGACGCGAACCTCGAGGGGTTCATGCTCGGCTCCAGGCGCGCGGAGGAGGCCGGGCGCCAGATCGTCATGAAGATGCTGGTCACGGCGATGCGCCAGGCGGCCCGTTCGGTCGAGGTCGCCGAGTGCGCCGTTCGGTGGCGCGATGCCGGCGTCGTCGGGTTCGATGTCGCCGGCCCTGAGAAGGGGTACCCGCCGACCCGGTATCTCGATGCCTTCGAGTACATCCGGCGAGAGAACTTCCACATCACGATCCATGCCGGCGAGTCGTTCGGGCTGCCGTCGATCTGGGAGGCGGTCCAGTTCGCGGGCGCCGAGCGCCTCGGCCACGGCGTTCGGATCGTCGACGACATCACGACGCGGTCGGATGGTTCGGTCGAGCTGGGGAGGCTGGCGGCGTTCGTCCGCGACCGCCGGATCCCGCTCGAGATGTGCCCCACCTCGAACGTCCACACCGGGGCCGCCGCGTCTGTCCGCGAGCACCCGTTCGACCTGCTCCGCCGGCTGCGCTACCGGGTGACGGTCAACACCGACAATCGGCTGATGAGCGGCGTGACCCTGTCGAGCGAGTTCGCGGCGCTCGAGGAGGCCTTCGGGATCGGTCTCGGCGAGATGGAGTGGCTGACGATCAACGCGCTCAAGAGCGC
>JBBEBJ010000170.1:0-1408 GCA_040882425.1 Chloroflexota bacterium
GTCAAACGATGCGGCGGCAAGGGGGATCTCACCGATTGGCGGAGGGCGGAACTCACCGATCCACCACCACCGTCATTCTGTGGCACCGGACCGCCGAGGAGCCGTCGTCGCTCGCGTGTCCCCCGGGCGTGCCGCGGCCCTTTGGATACGCGTGGGCGGGTATCATCGCCGCGATGAGCGAGCGAGGGCTCCCCAGCGTGGACAGTGCGCCCGCCTGCCCGTTCGTGGCGTTCGAGGACGATCGCGAAGCCCGGGCCACGAGCCCCGATCATCGCCACCGCTGCTACGCGGAGCTGGTCCCCTCGCCACGCGCGAGCGCCCACCAGGAAGCGTACTGCCTGTCCAGCGCTTTCCCGGTCTGCCCGACCTTCCAGGACTGGGCGCGACGCGAAGCGGCGCACGCCCGGGGCGAGGGCGAGCGACCCCGGGCCGCGCCGAAGGCGCTACCCGAGCCTGACCCGCGGCCGATCGCGATGGGGGACGAAGACGGCAACCGAGTAGAGGACCAGGCGCCTCCCGATCGGCATCCGGCGCCGCCGATCGCCGACCTCCCGATCCGGCGAAACCCACCTCGGGACTGGGCCGCGCCGCCCCCGTGGGCACCGGGCGGGGCAGGTTCAGCGAGCTCCGCGGGCGCAGCGCGGCGGACCGTCAGCGGCGATCCAGCCAGCGGCGATCGAGCTGGCGCGCCGGAGTTCCTGGCCGGTCGCGCCGATGAGAGCCGGGGACTTGCCGGCTCGGCGGCCGACCGGCTGGTTGGCCCCGCACCTGAGCACGACGTTGCCCAGCCGCACTACGACACGCACGTTGCTTCTGCGCCGGACGAGGAGCTGGCGGGGCTCGTGACCGGTCGTCGACCCGCGGCACGCCCGGCCCACGACTATGCCCCGCCGAGCCGCGGTCACCGGCCGAGCGTCAGCTCGACCCGGACGGCGCGCGACCGCGAGCGTGAGCGCGAACGCGACGCGATCGCCGGCCCCTCGTGGGAGCGCGCCCGCCGGTTCGAGGCCTATCCGACGATCCGGGCTCGGACCGGCTTACCGGCACCACCCCGACTGGCCGTCCTGTTCGGCGCACTCGTGATCGCGGCCGTGGCCTTGTTCTTCCTGCCGGCGCTCCTTGGGATCGGCGGCGGCGACGACGAGAACGGGTCCACGCCGGACCCGAGCGCCAGCCAGGCCATACCAAGCACGAGCGTCGAGCCGACGGCGCCGCCGGCCCCGACCGCGGAGGTCTACCTGATCAAGGCGGGCGACACGCTCTCCAAGGTGGCCACCAGCTTCGACCTGACGCTGGCCGAGCTGCTGGCGGCGAACCCGCAGATCACCGACCCGGACAAGATCGCCATCGGCGACGAGATCACCATTCCGGCCAGACCGCCCGCCGAGTTCACGGAGCCCTCGGCCGA
>JBBEBJ010000170.1:1508-16091 GCA_040882425.1 Chloroflexota bacterium
ACGAGATCACCATTCCGGCCAGACCGCCCGCCGAGTTCACGGAGCCCTCGGCCGAACCGTCCTGACGTCTTCGAGCCGCTCTATCGCGGCGCGATGTTGATCGCGGTGATCTTGCCCGCTTCGACCCGAAAGGTCGCATCGATGTGCTGACTCTGCGCGCCGGGTCTGACCACGAGCACGTCCGCCTCGTAGGTGTTGCCGGTATCGCGGATCTCGCCCGGGATCATCCGCAGACCCGCGTCGCCACGCAGGAACCAGCCGCCGACGCGCTCGACGCCACGGAGCGTCTGCACGCTGTCCCCGACGTGCACCCGCATCTCGGCCTTCTCGTCCATGAGGGCCACCGCCGCCTCGCGATCGCCGGCGTTGAGCTTCTCGAAGAAGTCTTCCATCGTCTCGACAGCACCCATGGACGGAGTGTACCGTCGGGCGCCCATGACCGCCGACCCTCGCCTCGCCCTGGCCACCGCATGGCCGCTCTTCGGGCTGCGGATCCGCAGCGAGCGACTCGTCCTGCGCCTGCCCACCGACTCGGACCTCGAGGTCCTCATGGGGGTAGCGAAACGCGGCATCCATCCGTCCGAGGAGATGCCGTTCGGGATCGCGTGGTCAACCGTTCCGAGCCCCGCCTTCGAGCGCGGCTTCCTGCAACACCACTGGGGTCTCCGCGCGAGCTGGATCCCTGACGACTGGCAGCTGAACCTCGTGGTCGAGCTCGATGGGCAGCCGATCGGTTCGCAGTCCATCCATGCCAAACGGTTCGTCGTCCTGCGGACGGTCGACACCGGGTCGTGGCTCGGGCGCGAGTACCAGGGGCAGGGATACGGGCGAGAGATGCGGGCGGCCGTGCTCGGCTTCGCATTCGACGGTCTTGGCGCCAGGATTGCCCTGACCGAGGCGTTCCTCGACAACGCGGCATCGGCTGGGGTCTCGCGCTCGCTCGGTTACGAGGAGAACGGCCGTGGCTTCCTGGCGCCCGAAGGTGTCGCCCGCGAGACGCAGCGGTTCCGGATGACGCTCGAGGGATGGCGCTCGCGGCCACGTCCGGCGATCACGATCGAGGGTCTCGAGGCGTGCCGGGAGTTGTTCAGCGCCTGAGCGGGGCGGGTCGACGGTGTCAGGGCGTGCCGGTCGACGTTCGCTGACAGAGATGGTGCCGGGTGCCGGGCGCTGACCGTGGCCGCCCAGACCGGGTCGTGTTGCCGAGCCAGCAAGAACCGCTCGCCGGTGAACCCCGACAACCCGTCTTGCGCCTCATTCCTTGCTGCCGCGGCAAACATCGGGGTCGGAGGGCGCGTTTCTTGCCGTAGGGGCAAGAGAAGAAGCCGGCGATGGTTGCCGACGAGCCCCCGCGCACGTTTGTTGCCACGGGCGGCAAGGACCGAGCCGCAGTTTGCCGCCGGGGCAAGTCCTGAGGGCCCGGGTCTTCGGAGGGCTCGAGGCTCGGGGCTCAGGGCCGGTCTTCGGAGGGCTCGAGGCCCGGGGCCCGGGGCTCTGGTCCTCGGGGGGCTCGGGGGCTCGGGCCCTCCCGCTGCTCTGTCGAGCTAGAACCTGCCGCCGGAGCCGCCGCCTCCGCCACCGGACGAGCCGCCGCTGAAGCCGCCGCCACCCCCGCTCGATGACGGTGAGTTGCCGATCGTCCCGAGCGCCGACATCATCCCGCCGAGGTCCGGCACGCCCGAGTTGGCGAACAGGCCGCCGCCGCTGCCGGTGGCGGTCGCCGCGGTGAGCGGCGTCCCGCTCGAGCCCTGGTACCAGGCCGGGAAGTAAGGGACGTACCCGCTCGACGTGCCTCGACGAACGTCCTCCAGGCTGCGCGACAGGACCTCCTCGATCTCGTCCTGGAGACCGAGCGCCGTGCCCCACACCACGGCCTGGTCGGGGGTGTCGAGCCAGTCGAGCCCGGCCTCGTCGACGACCTGCTGCATCGAGCGCGCCTGCGCCATCGTCTTCTGCAGGGTCCGGCGATAGGCGGCGAGCATCGCCCGGATCATCGCCCCCGGCATGGTGACCGCCGGCATGCCTTTCGCGAAGACCACGATGACGATCCCACCGGCGATCGTGCCGGCGCCGACCAGGACCAGCCCCGAGATCGGCAGGTTGAAGCCGGCGATCACGGCCGCGATCCCGGCGAAGACGACGAGGAAACCCTTTCCGATCCAGCGGCCCATGACCTTGCTCGGCGGTTCCTTGAACCAGCCTCGCCCAACGACATGTTTCTCGAGCGCGGCGTCGAACGCCGACACGTGCTGCCCGAACTTGGGCAGCTCCTCCGGCGTGATGTAGTCACCGTCCGCGCGCCCGCCGATCGACCGCAGGTGTTGCAGGGCGACGCCCTCGGCGGGACCCGTCGGGCGCCGGCCATTGCGCGCACGCTGCGCTTCGAGCATCTCGTCTCCGCGCGGCGGCGCGACGTCGACGCCGACCTTCTTGCCGAAACCGAGGATCCCGCCATCCTCGCGGAAGCTGATCAGGCCCCGGCTGGCGAGATCGAGCATCGCCGTCGTCAACGCCCGTCGCGAGGTGCCGCCGTCCATGACCATCGCGCCCGACGCGGCGGTCAGGTCCGGCGGAGGCGCCGGCATCAGGATCGAAGGATCATCCAGGTAGACGGGGTCCTTGCCATAGCGACGCCAGTTGACGAACGCCCAACCGGCCAGGCCCATGAACAGGACGGGCGCCCCGACCAGCCCGAGCACGGCGTTGACCTGCCGCGCCTGCTGCAACTGCGTCGCGTGTTCGGCGGTCGCCGCAGCATCGATCCTCTCGAGGGCGATCGCGATCGCACCATCGAAGTCGGCCTCGCGGAGCAGCGGCAACATGTCGTTATCGAAGATCGACTGGCGCTCGCTGTTGGACAGGTAGGCGGCCTCGAAACCGGGAGCCGCATAGAGCTGGACCTGGCCATGGAGAAGGTTCGGTTCGAGATCGATGAAGATGACCAGCCCGTCGTCGAACCCGGCACGGCCAATGCCCCACTGGTCGATCAGGGCACGGGCCCGGACCTCGGTCTCCTCGGTCGAGATGCCGTACTCGCCGGTGTCTTGCGTGTAGACGACGATCTCCGCTCCTGTCCGTTCCTCGATCGTGTCGATGACGGCCTCGGCGGCAACGATCGTGTCGTCGCTGAGGATGCCGGCGTAGTCGTAGACGGCACGATCGATCTCGGGATCGGGGAATGGCGGACCCGGCGGAGGGCCGGTCCGCGCGGGTACGCCGCCCGACCCCGATGGCGGCGACGGATCGAACGTGGCGGTGATGATCCGCGCGAGCGCCCCGAGGACGGCCGTGTCCGGGTCGCCCGCACCGAGCAGCGGCAGCATCTGCTCGTCGTGGATCGCCGCGAGATCGTCTTGCGAGAGATAGGACGCTCGGAACCCCTCGCCGGCGACCAGCTGCACCTGCCCCGGTTCGAGCCGGCTGTTGAGGTTGAACAGGATCACCAGGCCGTCATCGATCCCGGCCCGCCCCACGCCCCACTCGTCCATCAGGGCCGTGGCGTGACGCTCCGTTTCCTCGGCCGTGATGTCGTCGCGCCCGAGCGCCTGGGTGTAGACGACGACCTCAGCCCGGGTCTGCGCCTCGATGGCATCGACGATCTGCTCCGCCCGCTGGATCGTCGTCGAGGTGAAGATCCCGGCGAAGTCGTAGACGGCCTGGCCGTCGATGGGCTCGGGGAACGGCGGCCCGGCCGGCGGCGTCGTGGACTCCGCGGCGGCGACACCACCCGTGGCCAGGGTCAGGAGCCAGCCGAGGGCCGCCATCGCCGTGAGGGCGCGGCGCCGCGCCGTCACCCCGGCACTCCCGACCGGGCCCGAAGCCGGCGAACGAGCTCGGCCGCCTGCTCGTACCGCCCGAAGCTCGGCATGATGTACGTGCCCGCGACGCGCCTGCCGACCTCGTCGAGCAGGGCGAGCGTCATCTCCAGGCCCACGTCGGCACCGCGGTCGCCCGCCCCGCGCAGCCGCGCCCGGACCGCCTCCGGGATCGTGATGCCGGGGACCTCGTTGTGGAGGAACTCGGCGTGGCGCGAGCTCTGGAGCGGGAGCACGCCGAGCAGGAGCGGGACCGGGAAGCCGCCGGGGCCGAACCGGCGCTCGGCTTCGGCGAACATCGCTTCCACCTGCGCGAGGTCGTACAGCGGCTGGGTCATGATCAGGTGCGCGCCGCCTGCCAGTTTTCGCTCGAGGCGATCCCATTCGGTCGCGGTGTCGGCCGCGGTCGGGTCGAGAGCGCAGGCAATGGTGAAGCCGGCCGGCTGGCCGATCGGGCTCCCGGCCGCGTCCTCGCCACGGTTGAGCCTGGCCAGGATCTCCACCAGGCCGATCGAGTCGACGTCCCAGACGCCCGTGCCGGACGGGTAGTCGCCGACCCGCGGCGGGTCGCCGGTCAACGCGAGGATGTCCCGAACCCCCAGGGCGTGCGCGCCCAGGAGCTCCGATTCGAGGGCCATCAGGTTCCGGTCGCGCGTCGTGACGTGGACGATGCACTCCAGGTCCAGGTCGTGCTGGATCCCGAATGCGACCGCCAGCGCGCCCATCCGGACTCGGGCCATCGCCGAATCGCTGACGTTGACCAGGTCCACCCCCGCCGCATGGAGCAGCCGGGCGGCGTCGATCGTCCGCTCGATCCGGACGGATCGCGGCGGGTCGATCTCGACGGAGATGACGTAGCGATCGCTCGCGAGGGCCCGCGCCAGCGCGGTGGGTGGCAGGATCTCCGTGGCTGCGTCGGGCCCGGTGCGCGGCTCGGCAGCGTAGCGCGGTCGGATCCCCGGCAAGACCGGGGGCTCGGCGGCGACAGCCGCAGCGACGCCCACCCCGACCGAGTCGGCCTCGCCACCTGATCCCGCTGCCTGCGCGTCGAGGGCCTGTCGCATGGCCGCGATGTGCTCGGGCGTCGTCCCGCAGCAGCCACCGACGATCGCCGCGCCGGCTGCCAGGAACCGCGGCACGATGCCACCGAGGTAGGCCGGGCTTGCGGCGTAGACGAATTGGCCCTCGATCCGCTGCGGGAGTCCGGCGTTCGGCAGGATCGATCGAGGCACGGTGGCGACTCCCGCCGCGCCGCCCGGGGGCGAGGCCATGGCTTCGAGCGCTTCCGCGCAGGCCTCCGGCCCGCCGCCACAGTTCACCCCGACCACGTCCGCGCCGGCCGCGATCAGGGCCGCCGCCGCGATGGCGGGCGGCGTGCCGTCCGGCAGCTGGAGCTCCTCGCCATAGGTGAGCTGGGCGACGATCGGCAGGTCCGCCGCGCGGCGTGCTTCGTCGACGGCGATGAGCAGGTGCGACAGCAGCGAGAACGTCTCGAACATGAACAGGTCCGCGCCGCCCTCGAGGAGCCCGTCGAGCTGCTCGCGGACGGCCGCGCGCACCTCGGCGTCGGGGAGGTGGAGGAGCTCGCGGTTCGGTGCGCCGAGGGGCCCGATCGAGCCGGCGACCCACGCCTCGCGCCCGGAGACGTCACGGGCCTCGCGGGCCAGCTGGGCACCTCGACGGTTGAGGGCGGCCGCCCGATCGCCCATCCCGAAGGCGGCGAGTCGGACCCGGTTGGCCCCGAAGGTGGCCGTCTCGATCAGCTCGGCGCCGGCCTCGAGATACTCCCGGTGGATGGCGCTGATGAGCTCGGGCCGACTCGCAACGAGCTCGTCGAGGTTGGCCCGCTGCGGCACGCCCCGTGAGTACAGCAGCGTTCCCATGGCGCCGTCCGCGAGCAACGGTCCCGCGGCCAGCCTCGCCCGGAACCGATCTCGCGCGTTCATGCCCTCACCATAGCCGACCGCCCATCAGGCGAGCCGGCGCCGGCCGAGCGTCAGCCCACCGCCGGCTTCGAGGAGGACCTGCGCCGGGCGAGGCCGCCCGTTGTACGTCGAGGACTGCGAGGCCGCATAGGCGCCCGCGTCGGCGACCGCCACCAGGTCGCCCCGGCGGAGCGGCGGAAGGTCGTGGATGCCGAGCGAGTCGGTCGACTCGCAGATCGGGCCCTCGACCCGCGTCGGCTCGACCGAGGCACCCGCGCCGCCGTCGTCCGTCGAACGGCCCAGGCTCGTGAGCGCGCGGATCGAGTGGCGGGCGCCGTACAGCGCGGGCCTGATGAGCTCGGTCATGCCGGCGTCGAGCACGACCTGGGGCCCGCCCCGGTCACGGACGTGCAGTACGCGGGCCACCAGCCATCCGGCACGTGCGACGAGGTACCGGCCGGGTTCGACCGCGAACCGGCGCGGGCGCCGATCGGCGGGCATGGCGGCGAGCAACGCGGGGACCTCTCGCGCGAACCGGGCCGGGTCGGGCGCCGGCGTCGGCGCATCGAATACCGGGAACCCACCACCGACGTCCACCGTGTCGAAGTCCTCGATCGAGCCGCGCCACAACGCGGCCACCGCCAGCGCCCCGCGAACCGCGCCGCGCCAGGCGTCGACCGCGGCGAGCTGCGAGCCCACGTGCAGGTGGACACCGCGCGGGCGGAGCGGACCGCCGGGCCCGCCGCCAGCCGCGATCGCGTCGACGAGCTCGGTCTCGGTCATGCCGAACTTGGATCCCCCGGCGCCCACGGCGAGCCCCGCGAGCGTCTCGGGCGCCACGTCCGGGTTCAGCCGGTAAAGGACGTCGACCCGGGTGCCGCGCTGCCGCCTGACCATCGCGCCGAGCGCCTCGGCTTCCTCCGGCGATTCGATCGCGATCCAACGGAGGGGTCGGCCTTCGCGGGCGACCCGCGCCGCCGCGCGGAGATCGGCGGTCGTCTTGCCGATCCCTTCGAGGGTGATGCGCTCGTTTGGCACGCCCGCTGCGGTGGCGGCGGCCCACTCGCCGCGCGAGACCACGTTGGCGCCGAAGCCGTGCGCCGCGACCGCGGCGATCACCGCCGGGACGTCGTTGGCCTTGACCGAGTACTGGCGGACCCACGGATCAGGGAAGGCCTGCCGCACGTCCCGTGCGGCGTCGGCGAGGACAGCCAGGTCCGTGACGTAGAGCGGCGTACCGAACCGACGCGCGGCGCGGCGGAGCGCGCCGGGATCAGTCGGGGACGACAAGCCGCACGGCGGTGCCGACAGCGCTCAGGACCACGGAGCCGATGATCGCCGCGAGGATGGTATCCGCCGTGAGCAGGTCCGGCGGGAAGTCGCCGACCGTCAGGTTGAACCCGGCGGAATCGGCGACCAGGGCGGTCACCAGGAAGAGCCCGGCATTGATCAGGAACCCGACCAGACCCATGGTCATCATGTTGACCGGGATGGCAGCCGTCTTGACCAGCGGTCCGATGAGCCCGTTGACGATGCCGAAGATGACCGCGAGGACGATCAGCCCCACCAGCTCGCCGTCGTAGCTCACGAACTGCGGGAGGAACTCGGTCAGCACCCAGAAGGCGATAGCCGTGATGGCCGTCCCGATGATGAATCCCTTCACGGCGATCCCTCCGTTCCTGGCCTCGAGCAGACCGACCCTCGCGGGCTGCCTGACGGGAGCGTACTCCGCGAGGACAACCGCCCGCTCAACGGGCGTTCAGCGGTCCCTCGCGAGGCTGGCCTGGAGCCCTGCCTTGACCACCGGCCACTCCTCGGCGATGACGCTGAAGTACGCGGAATCCCGGATCGAACCGTCCGGCATGATCATGTGGTTGCGTAAGATGCCCTCGAACGTGGCGCCGATGCCGGCCAGGGCCGTCCGCGAGCGTTCGTTGCGCGCGTGCGTCTTGAACTCGACGCGGCTGGCGCCGAGCGTCTCGAACGCGTGGGTCAGCTGGAGCAGCTTGACCTCGCGGTTGGTGCCGGTTCGCTGGAATGCCGTCGCGACCCAGGTCCAGCCGATCTCGAGGCGACGATGTTCGGGGACGATCGACAGGAAGCGGCTGCTGCCGATCGCGCGGCCGGACGCCCGGTCGACGGTCGCGAACGGTCGCTCGGTCCCTGCCTCAGCGTTGGCCAGTGCGGTCTCGAACCAGCGTCGTAACCCGGTCTTGTCCTGCGGCTTCATGATCGTCCACCGCCAGAGCGCCTCGTCGAACGCGACGAGGACGAGATCCGCGAAATGTTCGGGCGCGAGCGGCTCCAGGCGGACCCGTGGTCCCTCGAGGACGACCGGCTCGACCCAGGCCTGCACCGACACCCCGGCATGGTAGCCCGATAGACTCGGGATCATGACCGACCTCAAGCACCATATCGACCAGTTCCTCGCCGAGTTCTTCCGGCTCAACCCCACCTGGGCCACCGAGATCGGCGCCCACGCTCACGACGACCGCTGGCCCGACCTGACCGAGACGGGGCGCCAGGAGCGGCTCGCGTTCATCGATCGATGGCTGGCCGTCTTCGGTGCCATGCGCGAGCTCGAGGGTGACGACGCCATTGATCGCGACCTGCTCATCGGTGAGCTCGAGGCGGCGCGGTTCTCCGAGACCGAGCTCCGGGAGGAGACCTGGAACCCGCTCGAGTGGATCTACCTCCTGGGCGGAGGCCTGATCTCGCTGCTGGCCCGCGAATTCGCGCCGCTCGACGTCCGCCTCGCGTCCGTGGCCGGGCGGCTCGAGCGCCTGCCCGAGGTCATCGAGGCGGCGAAGGCGACCCTGGTCGGCCATGCCGGCCGGCCGGTCGGCCGTTTCCAGACCGAGACCGCGCTCAAGCAGCTCTCGGGCGTCGAGGAGCTCATCGGCGAGGCGCTCCGGACCGCCGAGAGTTCCACCGATCCGGCCGTCGCCGCGCTGCGATCGCGCCTGGCGGCGGCAGCGGAGACCGCCCGCGCGGCGATCACCGACTTCGAGGCCCACCTGCGCGACGTCGTCCTGCCGGCGAGCGACGGCGAGGGACGTCTCGGTCCGGAGCTCTTTGCCGCAAAGATGCGTCACACGATGCGCTCGGAGGCGCTCACGCCGGACCGGATCCTCGAGGCCGCGGAACGAGAGTACGTCGTGGTCCGCGCCGAGCTGGTCCGGATCGCGCGCGAGATGTGGCCGACGTGGTGCGGCGACCGTCCGCTCCCCGACGACGATGGTGCGCTGGTCCGGGCGGTCCTCGATGCCGTCGCCGTGGAGCATCCCAGGGCTGACGAGCTGCTCGACTTCTGCCGGGCGGAGAGCACACGGATCCAGGCCTTCTGCGTGGAACGCGACCTGATCGGTCTGGCGGACGAGCCCCTCGAACTCCGCTGGACGCCCGTTTTCCTGCGCTCATTCGGGGGCGCGATGCTCCATTCGCCCGGACCGCTGGAGAAGGGCCAGAAGGCGTTCTTCTCGATCACTCCGACCCCGGACGATTGGACGGACGAGCAGCGCGAGTCCTACCTGCGCGAAGACAACAACCGGATGCTCCGCCTGTTGACCATCCACGAGGCGGTACCAGGGCATTACCTACAGGGCGTGTATGCCAACCGCTGCCCGTCGATGGTTCGGGCGATCTTCGGGAGCGGGCTGTTCGCCGAGGGCTGGGCCGTCTACGTCACCCAGGTGATGATGGACGTCGGCTACGGCGCAGACGACCCGGCGCTGCTGCTCACCCACTGGAAGTTCTACCTCCGGACGATCACCAACGCGATCATCGACGCGCGGATCCACACCAAGGGCATGACCGGCGACGAGGCGGTCGCGCTGATGGTCGACGGCGGGTTCCAGGAGGAGGCCGAGGCACGCGCCAAGTTCGACCGGGCGCGGCTGTCATCGGCGCAGTTGTCGACCTACTTCGCGGGCTCGCTGGAGATGTGGGACATCGAGCGCGAGGTCCGCCGGCGTGCGGCCGTCGCTGCGGGCGATCCCCGTGGGGCCGGCGCCGTCCCGGAGTCGCGGGTCGTCGGCGGGCTCGGCGAGACGCCTGGGTTCGTCTACCGGCACCACCTGGAGTCGGTCATCTCGCACGGCACGCCACCACCGTCACTCCTCCGGCGGATCCTGCTCGCCTGAGGTCCGCCGGGCCCGCGTCAGGCTGGGCCGTCGGGCTGCTTCGTTGCGCGAGGCGCCGATCGACGGCTCGGGCGCGGCGGCTCGAGAGCGGCGCGCAACAAGTCCACGCGATAGCCGGCCGCTTCGGCCGCGGTCGACAGCCGTGACACAAGGTCCTCGCGGGCACCTCGACCCGCGCGGTGGCGACTGCGGGGCGCCACCCCGGGACCCGGGATGCTGTCGTCCGTGTCGATGGCGTCCAGGCGGACCGCCCATCGGAGCATCGTAGCGAACGCGTCGCGGTCGACGTATTCGACGCCCTGCCAGGTGTTCAGGCCGATGGCCGTCCGGACGGCGCCGCGCCCCAGCCATCCCTCGAGCAGGCGGCTGTCGGCGCTGCGCGCCCGGCCGCGAACCGCCGATGGGCGCGGAAGCGCCAGCAGGACACGGACGAGGTCCGCGACCGCCCAGGCCTCGGCTTCGTCGAACCCCGCGTCGTGGAGCCCCGCGGCAAGTGCGCCCGGCAAGCGAAGCTCGTCATACCAAGCCTCGCTCGTGGCGGCGACGTCGGCGCCCGGGGCGAGCTCGCCGGTTCGCGCGAGGCCCAGCCAGACCAGCAGCGCCGCCCGGTCCCTCCGGTCGGTCGGTCGATCCGGGTCGGCGAACATCCGCTCGGTGCGCGCCCGCGTCCCCGCGGCGAGTGCGGCCGGGTCGCCGGTGACCTCCGTCGCCCCCGCGATCGCCGCCAGGAATGCGGCGTACCGGCGTTCGAGTTCATCGAGTTGCGCATCGGTCGGCGCCCCATCAAGGACGGCGCGAACGAGGCCGTCGGCAAAGATCGCGCGGAACGGCCGGTAGACGGGCTCCAGCTGGAGCTCGCGCAGCGCGTCGTCGAGCGACGGCACCTCGGTACCGTCGAGCTTCGTCGCCAGGCGCGCCCACTGCCCCGCGCTGCCGTCCCGGACCTCGCGGAACTCCCAGTAGACCCGGACCGCGTAGGCGTCGAGCGACAGGTGGAGCCCGTGCTCCCAGATCGCGCGACACGATCGGAGCGATTCGAGGCCGGTCCGCGAATCGCGGAGGATGACGAACGCCCCGGGATCGTTGGGCAGGCCGAGGCCCTCCGCCAACGACCGACGGACCAACCGCTTGCTGCCGTCGGGCGCCTTGACCGCGTACGTGGCCGAATCGCGGATCGACCCGCTGGTCGACGCGAAGCGATCGTGATAGACGACCAGCGATCGCTGCGGGCCCGATCCATTCGAGTAGGCGAGGACGTGCTCGTCCACGCCGCCGCCATCGGTCACGAAGTCGTAAAGCAGGAACTCGTGCGCCTCGGCAAACCAGGCGCGCCGGTGGAGCAGCGGGAAGATCTCTCGTTCGTGACGCGCGACCAGGTCGAGATCGGGTTGCTCGTCGAGCGTCGCCCGCCGGAACTCCATGCCGTATTTCTCGCCGAACCCCTGCACCTGACCGTGCCCGAGCATCGGGAGCCCGGGCAGCGTCGCCAACACCGTCGCCACACCGAAGTACTTGTCGCCCTTGCCGAACTGCTCGAGCGCCGTCTTCTCGTCCGGGTTGCTCATGAAGTTGACGTAGCGCTTGAGGATTTCCGGATCAAACTCGATCGTCTCCCGGATCACCTTGCGGTAGCCGGCGCCGTCCTCGTCGCGGAGCATGTGCATGAACGCGCTGTTGTAGACGCGGTGCATGCCGAGCGTGCGAACGAAGTACCCCTCCAGGAGCCAGAAGGCCTCGGCCAGCAGCAGCGTGCCGGGGATTTCCGCGGCGACGCGGTCGACCACCTCGCGCCAGAACTCGGTCGGCATCCGGGCATCGAACTCCCGTTTCGTGATGGCGTGCTCGGCCCGCGACGGAATCCCCGCCCCGGCCCCGGGCTCCGGCCACCACAGCCGCTGGATGTGCTTCTTGGCAAGGACCATCGCGGCATCGAATCGGATGATCGGGAAGCGCCGCGCGACATCCAGGATCGTCCGGATGACCTGTTCGCGAACGGCTGGGTCGAGGAAGTTGAGCTGGGCCGTGTCGTTCCAGGGGAAGCTCGTTCCGTCGTTGCCGTGGTAGACGTACCGCACATCGCCGGACCGGCGGTCGAACCGCTTGAAGACAACGGCGGCGTCGCTGTCGTCCCAGTAGTGGTCCTCGAGCACGATCCCGACTCGCTCGTCGCTTGACAGGTCCGCGCTGCTGAACGAGTAGGCGGGGTAGGGCGGCTCGGGAAGTGTCAGGAACCACTCCGGGTGATCGATCACCCAGCGCGAATCGATCCCCATGTGGTTGGGCACCATGTCGCTGGCAAGCCTGATACCGCGGGCGGCGGCTCGATCGCGGAGCTGTGCGTATGCGGCCTCACCGCCGAGGTCGCCGGCAATCCGGTAGTCGTCGAGGGAGTAGGCCGAGGCCACGGCCTCGGTATTGCCACGCATTCGCTTGATCCGCTCCGAGGCCTGCGATCGCTCCCATAGCCCAATCAGCCAGAGCCCGGTGATACCCCAGCGAGCAAGCGTGTCGAGCTCTTCGTCGGGGATCGCGTCCAGTGTCGAGATGTCCCGCCCGTGTGCGCGCGACAGCTGATCGAGCCAGACATACGTGCTCTTGGCCATCAGGACGACACGAGGCATCCAGGCCGAGTCCGACGAGAAGGCCTCGGGCTCGTCTGCCGCGCCCGCGAACGACGGCACTTCGGCGCGACCCGGCCCCCCCGCCCCGCCGCCAAACCGGAGGTGGAGCGCGTGTTCCTCCTCCGCCAGGATCCCGATCGCCAGGTCGAGCCGGCGGAGCAGATCCTCGAACGCCGCGCCGAGCATCGGCCCCCAGCGATCGCGAATGAAGCGGAGCTGACCGGCCAGCGATGTCGGCGCCTGGCGGGCGGGCGTCCGCATGAGCTCGATCAGGGACATCCCCTCGATGTCTGTCGGCGGACCCGCCGAGAAGATGGCTTCGAGCCCGGCGATGGCCTCCAGGTAGCGAGTGCCCCGCGCAAGCGGCCGATCATCGACGAGCTCGAGCAGCGGGCCGAGCGCCGGATTCTCGTTGGCGATCCGGGTCAGGATGAGCTCCTCGAGGCGGTGGGCGGGCGGTTCGGGATCAGGTCCCCGGCCCGGGAACTCGTGTCCGAAGCGGTCCAGGAGACGTGTGGCGTCGGGCCCGAGCGTTGCCTGGAGGTCGTCAATGGCCGCCTCGATCGCCCCGGGGACCCGTCGCTGTTCGTATCGCGCGATCAGGATGTGGCCGATCTCGTGGAGGAGCCCCAGGGCCGCGATCTCGCCGGCATACACCGGCGGGGCGCCGGGCTCGCGCTGTCTGTTCATCTCTGCCGCGAGCGATCGAATGCTCGCGAGATCGGCGACGACCAGATCGCCCCGGCTGCCGATGAGCTGATCGGCGACGGCGTACCGCTCGCGTGGCTCGCGTCGGACGTGGAAGTCGCGCATCACCCGAGCATCGTACGCGCCGACGGATCCCTGGCGTGGCCGCGCGGTTCGGGCGGCTGTCGCGGGCGCGTCAGGCCGGGACGGGCTCCACGGGTCGAACGCTCGCGACGTGCTCGATCGCCCGGCGGAGGATCTCCAGCCCGGACGGATCGAACTCGTAGGTCCAGGGACGAATGCGTTCGGGTCCCGTGAACGAGCTGTCGAGACCGGAGGCCAACGCCTCGCGAGAGATCAGGATCAGGTCGGCCGTCCGGTCGATCATCTCGAGGTCCTCGGGTCTGGCGATGAGCGCCGACACGATCTCCACGCCGCGGTTCCCGGCGATGGCCAATGTCTCCTGGATGTTGTCGGCGCCACGCTCGGATGCGCAGACGAGGCCGACGCGTGAACCGTTCGGCAGCCCGGCTACCTCGTGGACGAGCTCAAGGTACCCGGGGCCGACCAGCATGGCGACGACCGGGACGCGGCCCGCGACCAGGACTTGCGCCTCGTCGGCGTGAAAGGTCGTCGTGGCAACGATGTCGTAGTGGAAGCGCTCGAGGCGGTCGGGCAGGTCGTCGAGCAGGGTGCCCTCCGCCTCGATGGCGGGGAAGGCATCGACGAGCCGCTCCGCGTCGTAGCCGGCGTCGGCGCTGGTGCACTCGGCGAAGAGGACGCGGACGGCGGGGCCGGGCCGCTTGCGCTCGGTGGCCGCCGCGAAGGTCGCCGCCGCGAGCTCGTCGGCCGTGAAGCCGGCGTGGGCCGCCCGGCGGAGCATCTCCGCCACGATCCCGGCCAGCGCTTCGGTACCTCGGCGTTGCGGCGGGCGTTCGGCAACGTGGGTTCCGGCGCCATGCCGGCTGGTGACGTAGCCGGCATCGGCGAGGCGTCGGTAGACCGCCCGGATCGTGTTCGGATTGACGCGCAGCGCGGCCCCGAGCTCACGAACCGGCGCCAGTCGCGCGCCAGGCAGGAGGCGGCCGGAATCGATCTGGTAGGCGATCTGCCAGAAGATCTGGGTCGATATCGGGACGTCCGAATTGCGCTCGACGTCGAGGGCGCTCGCACTCGTTCCCCCGATCGCGAATGGCGCCTGTTCCTCAGTTGACACAGTCTGCTAGTCCAATATACCTTTCACTTGGCCTAGTTCACTATAGCAACGCGGGGGCTCCGTCCTCTCGATCCTCTCCCTGGTATACGGCGTCGACAGCCGCGACGGATCCCGTGATCCTCGTTCCGATCCGGGACAACCAGCAATCTCCATCCGTTCGTCAGCCCCGGCGCGCAG
>JBBEBJ010000171.1:0-2475 GCA_040882425.1 Chloroflexota bacterium
TCCTCGGCGTAGTAGAAGGGGCCGGCCGGGGCGATCTCCGTCGTGATGGCGCCGTAGCCCGCCTTCGTCAGGTTCGCCTGGAAGGCATCGCGTGAGGCCTCGGCCGCGGCGCGCTGGTCCTCGTCGGCCGTCAGGATCAGCGACCGGTACTGCGTGCCCATGTCGTTGTCCTGGCGCATGCCCTGCGTCGGGTCGTGCGACTCCCAGAAGGTCTTGAGGAGCTCCTCGTAGCTGATCCGTGACGGGTCGTAGGCGACGAGGACGACCTCTGCGTGCCCGGTCCGGCCGGTGCACGCTTCCTGGTAGGTCGGGTTGGGGGTCGAGCCGCCGGCATACCCGACGGCCGTCGTGATCACGCCGGGGAGTTGCCAGAAGTCCTTTTCGGCACCCCAGAAGCATCCAAGGCCAAAGATCGCGGTTCGCGTGCCACTGGGCCATGGCCCCGCAAGGGGCGTGCCCAGGATCGTGTGCCGGCCGGGCGTCATGATTGGTTCGGGCCGGCCTGGCAGGGAATCGGTGGGGGAGGGGATGGTCGGTTGACGGGACGTGAAGAACCTCATGACCGGAGTCTACCCAGGCACGATGACGCTGCCATGACTCGCGACGATCGCCTCGGCGGCATCCTCGCTGCGATCGACACGTGGGGTGCGCCGCACGCCGCGGCCGCGGTGGTGGGCCCGGCGGGCGTGATGGCCACGCACGGCGAGCGCGGCCACCGGTTCCGCTGGGCCTCGGTGACCAAGCTCGTGACGGCGTTGAGCGTGCTGATCGCCGCGGAACGGGACCTCCTCGACCTCAACGAGCCGGCCGGACCGCCGGGCGCCACGGTCCGCCACCTGCTGGCTCATGCCTCCGGGCTCACGTTCGAGGGGGAGGCGATCCTCGCCCGGCCCGGAGCGCGTCGGATCTACTCGAACCCTGGGTTCGATCTCCTGGGTGCGTTGGTGGCTGAACGGGCCGGGAAGTCGTTCGAGGTCGTCCTCGGCGACTGGATCCTGGGGCCGCTCGGGATGACCGGGACGGCCCTGGTGGAGCGCCCATCGCAGGGGCTCCACGGCAGCCTGGACGATCTCTCTGCGCTCGCGGGCGAGCTGCTCCGGCCAACGCTCGTGCCGCGCGCCGTGCTGGCTGCCGCCGCTGCCGTCGCCTTTCCGGGCTTGCCGGGCGTCGTCCCGGGGATCGGTCGGTTCGATCCCTGCGATTGGGGTCTCGGCTTCGAGATCCACGACGCCAAGGATCCGCACTGGATGGGCCGGCACAACAGCGCGGCGACCTTCGGCCATTTCGGAGGGGCCGGGACGTTCCTCTGGGTGGACCCCGTGCCGGAGCTCGCCCTGGTCGTCCTGACCGATCGCGACTTCGGGCCGTGGGCCCTCCAGGCGTGGCCGCCGTTCAGCGACGAGCTGCTGTCGGTGGTCGGCCACCAGGCGACGGGTCCGCCTGTATCCTCAATGAATCAGATCGCCAGCACCGCGAGGCAAACGCCATGATCAGCGACCGGCTCGGCTCCATGCTCGTCGAACAGATCGCGAGCGAGATCACCGCCCATCAGACGTACCTGGGCATCTCGATCCACTTCGAGCGCCTGAGCCTGAAGCGTTGGGCGGCCCTGTTCCGGGCACAGGCGATCGAGGAAGCGGGCCACGCCGAGAAGATCATGGCCTTCCTGATCGATAACGACGTGTCCTTCGACCTGCCCGCACTGCACGGCGCAACGACCCATTACACCGACGCCGCGGAAGCGTTGGAGGCGGCCCTGGCCAGCGAGCTTCGCGTTTCCGGTCAGTTCGACGCCATGGCCGCCGCCGCCCGATCCGAGGACGACCACCGCTCGTTCCAGTTCCTCCAGTGGTTCATCGACGAGCAGGTGGAGGAGGAGCGGACGATCCGAGGGCTGCTCGATCTCGTCAACAGCGGGATCAACCTCTTCCAGGCCGAGCCGCTGCTCGACGTCGCGGGCGGCTGACCCGACTTCGAGGTCATCGAGGACGGACCGTTAACCGCGGCTACCCGGCAGGCGAGGGCAAGGTCGAGCTGATGGCTGGTCGGGCGGTCGCGAGCCGGATGCCACCGTCCTGACGGCGGACGTTCTTCCCCGAAGGACAAAACGGCCCGCCACGCGTCCACAAGGCAGAAGTCGATCTCCCACGGAACGGCCGCTTCAGACTTCGAGCCCTACCAGGCGCGACGCCGCGTACCACGGGCGACACCGGCCGGGTCTCAAGGCCAACTGCGCACCGCCAGATGCGACGAACTGCCACGAGATTCGCCGGGATTCGCCAGATCGCGGCGCAGCGAGCCTGGTTTGTCCTCCTGGGAAGAACGCCTCGCATCCCATTTGCCGGCGCTGCTGACAGCCCCAACCTCCCGGGGATCGCGGCCGGCAGGAAATCGCCCAAGGGAGATCGTCGAGATGGTTGGCCTCCCGCGAGTGCAACATCCTGACCCGGCGCGCCAGTGCGCGGCTCGGGCTAG
>JBBEBJ010000172.1:0-2474 GCA_040882425.1 Chloroflexota bacterium
CGCACGTTCACCCTGACCCTCGACGACGGCGCATACCGGACCGCGGACTTCCACTTCCGCAGGTAACGCGCGCAAGCCCGACTCGCCGCGCGGCGACCCTTCGGTGGGCCGCCGCGCGGGCTAGCATCTCGGAGTGCTGATCGAGTCCGTCCCGAACGTCTCCGAGGGACGACGACCTGACGTCGTCGAGCGGATGGCGTCGGCCATCGAATCGGTTCCCGGCGTCTTCCTCCTCGACCGGACCAGCGACGCCAGTCACAACCGGTCGGTCTTCACCCTGGCCGGCGAACACGAGCCGGTCCAGGACGCCCTCGAGCGGTTGGTCGGTGCCTCGATCCACGAGATCGACATGGACACGCATCGCGGCGAGCACCCGCGGATCGGCGCCGTTGACGTCATTCCGTTCGTGCCGCTGGCCTCGACCACGATGGACGACTGCGTCGAGCTGGCCCGCGGGTTCGGCCGTCGGATCGCGACGCGGTTTGAGCTCCCGGTCTATTTCTACGCCAGCGCCGCCACCCGGCCGGAGCGAGCCAGGCTGGCGGACGTTCGCCGGGGCCAGTACGAGGGCCTCCGAGAGGAGATCGCCCAGCACGGCCGCGAGCCGGACGCCGGCCCGGCGCGGCTGCACCCATCGGCCGGCGCGGTCGCCGTGGGGGCTCGACCGTTCCTGATCGCCTACAACATCAACCTCGCCTCCGAAGACGTCGGGCTGGCCAAACGGATCGCCCGACGCGTCCGCGAATCGGGGGGAGGCATGCCCAGAGTCCAGGCCAACGGCTTCTGGATCGAGGAGCTGCGCCGCGCGCAGGTCTCGATGAACCTGCTCGACTTCAAGGTGACGCCGCTCTGGGTGGTCTGGGACACGGTCCGCGACGTGGCCGGCGAGGACGGGGTCGAGCTTGCCGAATCGGAGTTGATCGGGCTCGCGCCCCTGGCCGCCTTCCTCGCGGTCGCCGACCGAGCCGGCGCCCCGTCCGAGGATCCCATCGAACGGCGGCTGGCGGCCGCGGCCGCCTACCTTCGTCTCCGCGACTTCTCACCGATGCAGGCGCTCGAGCTTCGGCTGGAAGCCGCACGAGCGGCCGACGCTGGGGGCTCCCGAACGGGTTCGGCGGGATGACGAGCGGCGGGTTCCGGGTCATCGAGGGAGGTCGGAGCGACGAGCCGACGCTGGGGCTGCTGGTCGTCGGTGCGGCCGAGGTCGTCACGATGGAGGGTGGGGTCAGGACCGGCGAGCGCCAGGCCGACGTGGCTCGCTACGCCGCCGCCGATGTCGGCGGGCCGACCGGTGTGGATGCCCCGGTCGTCGCCTGCTGGGAAGGGCGGATCGCCGCGGTGGGGCCACGATCCGCCGTCGAGCGAATCCTCGAAGCCGACGGGTATCCGCTCGGCCGCTTCGCTCGCCTCGATGCCGCCGGTGGCACGGTCACGCCCGGGCTGATCGATCCGCACACCCACCTGCTTTTCGCGGGGTCTCGTGAAGGCGAGCTGGTCCTCCGCCAGGAGGGTGCCGGCTACCTCGAGATCCTGGCGTCGGGCGGCGGGATCCTCTCGACGGTCGCCGCGACCCGCGCCGCCACCGCCGATGCGCTGCTGGCCCACGGACGGCGCTGGCTCGAGGAGATGCTCGCTCACGGCGTGACGACGATCGAGGCCAAATCCGGTTACGGACTGGACCTCGAGACGGAGATCCGGCTCATCGAGGTGGCGCACCGTCTGGGAACCGAAGGGCCCGTTGAAGTTGTTCCGACCTATCTCGGCGCACACGCCGTGCCACCCGAGTTCCGGGCGCGGCCCGACGGAACGGAGGCCTATGTCCGCTCGGTCATCGAGGAGCAGCTGCCGGGGATCGCCGCCCACGGACGTGCACGGTTCTGCGATGTCTTCTGCGAGGAGGGCGTGTTCAGCGCCGACCAGTCTCGACGCATCCTGGAGGTGGCGGCGAGCTTCGGCCTGACCCCCAGGCTCCACGCCGACGAGCTTGCGCCGTCGGGTGGTGCGGAGCTGGCGGCCGAGCTGGGCGCCGCATCGGCGGACCACCTCGCCACGCCATCCGCCGAGGGCATCGACGCGCTCGCCAAGGCAGCGGCCGACGACCGTGCCGTCGTCGCCACGCTCCTGCCGGTCACGTCCTGGTTCCTGATGAAGGACCATGGCGCGCCCGCGCGGACGCTCATCGAACGTGGGATCCCGGTGGCCATCGGCACAGACTTCAACCCCGGCACGTCACCGACGGCGAGCCTGCCGCTCGCGATGACGGCGGCCTGCCTGGAGTTGCGGATGTCACCGGACGAAGCCCTCTCGGCCGTCACGATCAACGCGGCCCGGGCGGTCGGACTGGAGGACGAGATCGGATCCCTCGAGCCGGGCAAGGCGGCGGACCTGGTGATCTGGCGTGTCCCGACGTCGGTCCAGATCCCGTACTGGCCGGCGGCCGATCTCGTACGAACCGTTGTCAAGCGCGGCCGAGT
>JBBEBJ010000173.1:0-9380 GCA_040882425.1 Chloroflexota bacterium
AAGACGCCCTTCGGTTAGCGACGCCGGGGGAGCCTCAATCCTCCATGGGAGTGTCGCCGCCAGCTTCTTCGGGGCGGTCAGGCGCGAACGCCCGGGGGTCTCGCCCTCCCAGGCCGGAGCCTCGGCGGCCTCCGGCAGCGCAAGGGCGATCCGACGGACGTGGGCGAAGGTCGCCATGGGCGCGCTAGCCCGGCTGGTTGTCGATCTGGGCTCGCTGCAGGCGTCCGCTGAAATCGACGTAGATCGACTTCCACTCGGTGAACGTGTCGAGCGCGGCGTGGCCGGCCTCGCGGTGGCCGTTGCCGGTCTCCTTCCAGCCACCGAACGGCAGGTGCGTCTCGGCGCCCGTGGTTCCGGCGTTCACGTAGACGATACCCGTCTCGAAATCGCGCATTGCCCGGAACGCCTGGTTCACGTCCCGCGTGAAGATCGATGACGACAACCCGTAGCGCGTCTGGTTGAGCGCCGTCATTGCTTCCGCGTAGTCCGCGACAGCGATCACCGACAGCACCGGACCGAAGATCTCCTCCTGCCCGATCCGGTCCATCGGCCGGACACCGGAGAAGATCGTCGGCTCGAAAAAGTGCCCGTGCGCCAGATCGCCGTCGGTCGCGGGCCGCCCGCCGGTGACCAGGTCACCCTCCGTACGCCCGATCTCGATATACGAGTCCACCTTGTCGACCGCGCCGCCGTTGATCAGCGGTCCGACGTCGGTCGCCTCGTCGAGCCCGGGACCGAGGCGGAGCCTTCGCGCGCGCGACTCGAGGCGCTCCAGCAACGGCTCGACGACGCTCCGTTCGACGATCACGCGCGAGCAGGCGGTGCAACGCTGACCGGTCGTCCCGAAGGCACTCCACAGGATCCCATCCGTCGCGAGGTCGAGGTCCGCGTCGGCCAGAACGACGACCCCGTTCTTGCCACCGAGCTCCAGCGAGAGGCGCTTGAGCGCGCGCCCAGCCTTCTCGGCGATCCCCCGGCCCGTCACGGAGCTGCCGGTGAACGAGATGACCCCCACGTCGGGGTTGCCGACGATGGCGTCGCCGACGTCGCCGCCGGTGCCCGTGACCAGGTTGACCACGCCAGACGGGAACCCGGCCTCGGCCATCAGCTCGACCAGGAGCGTCGCGCAATGTGGCGTGTCGCTCGCCGGTTTGAAGACGACCACGTTGCCGGCCACCAGCGCGGGCATCATCTTCCAGCACGGGATCGCCATGGGGAAGTTCCACGGCGTGATGATCCCGGCGATCCCGATCGGCTGACGGATGCTCATGGCCCACTTGTCGGGCAGCTCCGAGGGGACCGTATCGCCAAACATGCGTCGCCCCTCGCCCGCCATCAGGTAGACGATGTCGATCCCCTCCTGGACGTCGCCGCGGGCCTCGGACAGGACCTTGCCCATCTCCCGGGTCATCGCCCGGGCGAGGCGTTCCTTGTGTTCGGCCATGAGCGCCGCGAACGCGTAGAGGATCTCGCCACGTTTTGGTGCAGGCGTGCGCTGCCACATGGGGAGTGCGCTGGATGCGGCCCTCACCGCCATCGCCACGTCCGCCGCAGTTCCCTGCTGGAAGCGACCGATCACGTCGCGCGTGTCGGCCGGGTTGCGGCTTTCGAACGTCGCGCCCGAGGTGGATTCGCACCACTCGCCGGCGATGAAATGGCGGAACGTCGGGACGGCTGTCGCGGTCTCGGAGCCGGGAGCCTGGGCGGTGTCAGTCATGTCGGGGAGTGTAGCCCGACCGACTCGTGGCTTTAGCCGCGCGAGGCGAGCCACGCGCGGATCGATGCCTCGTGTTCGTCGTGCAGATGGCCGAAGAGCTCGGTCTCGGCAAGGGCGTCGCCTTCCAGCCACGGGAACACGCCCGCTCGGGTTACCAGCTCCTCAGGGAGGGACGAGACGGCCCGGGCGAGCCGCTCGTACGAGCCGTCGATGTCATCGAGCACGTCCCGGAGCTGGCGATCCAGGTCCCGCGCCCGGATCCACTGGTTGATCGCATCGTCGCCCTCGAGATCGGACGGCCAGGGTGTCGGCGGCTCGGGCCGCCCCTCGGCCGCGGCCTCGATTCGCGCGATCATCCGTTGTCGCCAGCCGAGGAGGTGCGAGGCGAGATCCTTGAACGTCCACTCCCCCATCGGGCCCGGTTCGTCCATCCGGTCCTCGCCGACCTCGGCCACGAGGTCGCGCCAGAGCAGACGCTCGGCCGCGATCCGCGCG
Organism: Chloroflexota bacterium; assembly: GCA_040882425.1. Lineage (GTDB taxonomy): Bacteria > Chloroflexota > Limnocylindria > Limnocylindrales > CSP1-4 > SPCO01. The sequence goes on from JBBEBJ010000173.1 coordinate 2,213, forward strand.
ATGACGGTCGCGCGCGGGTCGCCGTCGGTCATGTTCGGCTCGACATCCATCGGTCAGACGCGTTCGAAGGCCGCGGCCACCGAGCCGCCGCCGCCGAGGCACAGTGTCGCCAGGCCGTACCGGCCCTCCCGGCGGCGCAGCTCGTGCAGCAGCGTGGCGACGATGCGTGCGCCACTCGCGCCGATCGGGTGACCCAGCGCGATCGCGCCGCCATTGACGTTCACCCGGTCCCAGTCGAACCCGAGCGCTCGACCATCCGCGAGGGTCTGAGCGGCGAACGCCTCGTTGATCTCGATCAGGTCGAAGGCGTCGATCGGCAGCTCGATCCGATCCAGCAGGCGGCGAACGCCTTCCACCGGAGCGAGGAACAGCCACTTCGGGGCGACCTCGGCCTGGGCATAGCCGACGATCCTGGCCAGCGGCGTCAGTCCGAGCCGTTCGACGGCGCGCTCGGAGGCAAGGACCGTCGCCGCTGCCCCGTCCGTGATCCCCGGGGCATTGCCGGCCGTCACGGTGCCCTCGGTCGCGTCACCGCGATCTTCGGCGCCGGGCAACGCGAAGACCGGCTTCAGTCTGGCCAACGCCTCCGCGGTCGAGTCGCGTCGCGGGCCCTCGTCGGTGGTCACGACCGTCTCGCGACCCTTCGCGTCTCGAACCGTGACGGGTGCCGTCTCGGCTTCGAACCGGCCGGCATCGATCGCCGCCACGGCCCTCTGGTGGCTGGAGAGGGCGAAGGCGTCCTGGTCTTCGCGGCTGACCTGGTCCTTGATCGCGACCCGCTCGGCGTGCGTGCCCATGTGGCAGCCCTCGATCGCACACCACAACCCATCGTGGACGGTGGCGTCGACGAGCTCCGCGTTCCCGAGCCGGTACCCGAAGCGCGCCCCTGGAAGCAGGTAGGGGGCTCCGTTCATCGATTCCATGCCCCCGGCGACGGCCACCTCGGCGTCCCCGGCGCGGATCTCGGCGGCCGCCAGCATGATCGCCTTGAGCCCCGAGCCGCAGACCCGGTTGATCGTCGTCGCGCTCGTCGTGTCCGGGAGACCGGCCCGCAGCGTGGCCTGGCGGGCGGGCGCCTGTCCGGCCCCGGCCTGGAGCACCTGCCCCATGAGCACCTCGTCGATCGGCGTGCGAGCGGGGAGGCCCGCGCGCTCGACGGCGGCGCGGATCGCGACCCCGCCGAGCTCGACGGCCGGGACGCCGGCGAGCGCTCCGCCGAACTTGCCGATCGGCGTGCGAGCGGCGCTGACGATGTAGACGTGGCCGTTCCGGCCAGGTGCGATCTGGGTCACGGGGCGAATCTACACCGGTTGTCGCCACGGACCGCACGGCGACAGCCTTCGCTCTCGCACCGCTTGATGGCCGTGGCACGTCGACCGGCCCTCGGGATAAGCGACCGATAAGCCAGCCCGCGCACAGTACCGGCGTGGATGACCTCCGGGTAGGCAACGCCCTCCGAGTAATCCGGGTCAGGAAACGCCTGCGACAGAAGGACGTCGCGACGTTGGCCCGGGTGTCACCGACGATCCTTGCCCGGATCGAACACGGCCGCCTCACCAACGTGTCGCTCGGGTCCATCCGCCGCGTGGCGCAGGCCCTGGATGCTCGCGTTGACGTGTTCGTCCGCTGGCAAGGTGGCGATCTCGGTCGGTTGATCAACGCCCGTCACTCGGCCATGCACGAGGTCATGGCGCAGACCTTCGCCGTGCTCGAGGAATGGCTGGCCGAACCTGAGGTCTCGTTCTCGATCTACGGCGAACGCGGGGTCATCGACATCCTGGCCTGGCACGCGAAGACGCGCGCGCTCCTCGTCATCGAATTGAAGACCCAGCTGGTCGACGTCAACGAGCTGATGGGGAGCGTCGATCGAAAACGAAGGCTCGCGGCCGAGATCTCGCGCCAACGGGGCTGGCAGCCCGCATCGATCTCGACCTGGGTCGTTCTCGCAGACGGCCGCACCAACCGGCGATCGCTGGCAAGCCATGCAACGGTGCTTCGGACCAAGTTCCCGGACGACGGTCGGAGGGTTCGCGGCTGGTTGCACCACCCGGGCGGGGAGATGCGTGCGCTCAGTTTCCTGCCAACGATCCACGCAGTGACGCTTGGGCGGGATCTCCGACCGATTCGACGGGTCGCTCGCCCCCGATCGGTCAAGTCGCGAGCGTGAAACGTGGGGATCGGGCTCGAGACCAGGCCCCGGCCGGGGCCAGATCGCGCCGAAGCGTCACCACATGGACCGATGGCACAAAAGAGCGGCAAGGGCCATGGGCACGAGCAGGAATTCGGCGCCAGGCCTGGCCTGGAGTGGGCCGGTTGTATTCCTTGCCGAAGCGCGCGGCCCGGTGAGCTGAGGATCAGCCCCCAACCCTCTTGAGCAGCTCGTCCGCCACGATCAGCCGGTGGATCTGGTTGGTGCCCTCGTAGATCTGGGCGCCCTTGGCATCGCGCATGAGCCGTTCCACGCCCGTCTCGCGCGAGTAGCCGCTCGCGCCGAACAGCTGCACGGCATCCGTGGCCACGCGCATGGCCGCGTCGGACGCGGTCCACTTGGCGATCGACGACGCCTCGGCGATCGGCTCGCCGCGATCCTTGGCCCGGGCGGCTTCCCGGGTGACTGCCCGCGCCGCCGCCACCTCGCGGGCCATCTCGGCGAGCATGAACCGGAGGCCCTGCTGCTCCGCCAGAGGCCCACCGAAGGCGCGCCGCTCCGTGACGTACCGAGCCGCGGCCTCCAGCCCGGCCCGCGCGACCCCGACACAGGCCGCGGCGATCGAGATCCGGCCCTCGCCGAGCGCCGAGAGCGCGATCCGGTACCCCTCCCCCTCCCCGCCGAGGCGATTCGCGACGGGCACCTCCGCCCCGTCGAACACCAGCTCGGCGGCCGGGCAGGCCCGGATCCCCATCTTCCGCTCGTGGGCGCCGAACCGGAACCCGGGCGTCCCCTTCTCCACGAGCAAGGCGGTGATCCCCTTTGCGCCGGCCGACGGGTCGAGCGTCGCGAATACGAGGTACCGCTCCGCCTCGGGGGCGTTGGAGATCCAGATCTTGGTGCCGGACAGGCGATAACCCTCGGGGGCATCGGCCGGCCCGACTCGCTCGGCCCGGGTCCTGATGGCCGCCGCGTCGCTGCCGGCGTGTGGCTCGGTCAGGGCAAACGCCCCGAGCGCCTCCCCGGCGACCATCGCCGGCAGCCAGCGTGCCTGCTGCTCGGGTGTCCCCCAGGTCACGACCGGGTACTGCGCCAACAGGTGCACCGAGAGCGAGACCGCCATCGACATGTCGACCGCGCCGAGCTCCTCCATCACCAGCGTCCAGCCGAGGTACGAGAAGCCGGCACCACCGACCGCTTCGGGGAGTGGCGCCGCCGTCAGGCCGAGCTCGCCCATCTTGGAGAAGAGCGATCGGTCGTAGCGTTCGGACTCGTCGCGCTCGATCGCGGTCGATGCCAACTCGCGGGTCGCGAACTCGCGCGCCGTTGCCTGGAGGAGCCGCTCCTCCTGGGTCAGGTCGCCGCTCAACGGGCAGGCCGCTCCGGTCGCGGATACACGTGGAAACCCTGTCCGGTCTTCTGCCCGAGATTGCCGGCCGCGACGAGCTCCACCAGCGCGCGTGGCGGCGCGAAGTGCTCGCCCTCGAGGCCCTCGTCGAGCACGCGCATCACACCCAGGCAGACATCGAGGCCGATGAAATCGGCAAGCTCGAGGGGGCCCATCGGGTGATTGAGGCCGATCCGCGCCCCGGCGTCGATGTCGTCGGCCGTGCCGAGACCCTCCTCGTATGCCCGCATCGCCTCGGCCAGGAACGGCATCAGGATCCGGTTGACGATGAACCCCGGGCGATCGGCGGACACGATGACCTGCTTGCCGAGTCGTTCGGCGACCTCGCGGATCGCGACCTCCGTGGCGTCCGACGTCGCCGGACCGCGGATCAGCTCGATCAGCGGCATGACCGGGACCGGGCTGAAGAAATGCATCCCCACGAATCGCTTGCGGCGCGCCGGCCGGACCGCGGCCGCCAGACGCTCGATCGAGATCGAGCTCGTGTTCGTCGCGAAGACGGCGTCCGCAGGCGCCAGTCGATCGAGCTCGGCCCACAGCTTCGACTTGACGTCGACGTCCTCGAAGACCGCCTCGATGACGAGGTCAGCGTTCCGGACCGCAGGCGTGTCGTCTGCCAGTGAGATCCGGCCGAGCGTCGCGTCACGTTCGGCGTCATCGAGGCGACCCTTGACGACGGCGCGCTCGAGATTGGCGGAGATCCGCTCGCGCCCGGCCTCCGCCCGGGCCAGGTCAGGCTCGTACAGCACCACCTCGAACCCGGTCGCGGCGTGAACCTGGGCAATGCCATGACCCATGAGGCCCGCCCCCGCGACGAACACTCGCTCGATCGTCATCGCTGTTGAGACTACTCGCCGGTGGCCGGCAGCGGGCGTCGGAGCGACCCGCGGCCGGCTCCCAGGATCATCGCGGCGACGACGGCCAGGCCCGCCGAAACGAGGAACGTCGCGCGATAGCCGGACCCGTCGGCGACGAACCCGAGCACGACGGGCGCGGCGCCGAATGCGATGTCGAGGAACACCGTCGTCGTGCCCACCACCCTGCCGCGCTCGGTGGCTGGCACCCGCGAGACGGCAAGCGTGAGCAGGGCGGGCATCGTGAAGGCGACACCCGCCGCGAAGACCAATGTCCCGGCAAGCAACCCGACAGGTGTCGGGAAGAGCCCGATCACGGCAAGCCCGAGCGCTGAGACCACGAGGGCGGCGCCCGAGAGTCGAGCCGCCCCAAAGCGGTCGGGCCACGTGGCGCCAATGGTTCGAAATGCCACCACGACGAGAGCATAGGCCGTCAATGGCAGCCCGGCACCCTCCATCCCGACCTCCGGCGTGTAGAGCGGCAGGTAGGTGAAGAACCCCGCCATGCCCCAGAGTCCGAAGAGGATGACGATCCCCGGCAGTACGCCAGCCGGATGGATGACTCCTCCCCGGCCGGATCGCCAGGACCGCTCGCCGGTCACCAGAGGCGCCGACTCGGGCACGACCAGGGACAGGGCGACCGCCGCGCCCGCGACGACCGCCGCCGCGAGCCAGACCGCGTCGTACGAGCCGGCGGCGAACACCACCTCCCCGATCGGCGGCCCGATCGCAATGCCCAGGTACAACGAGAGCGACAGGAAGCTGATCGCCTCGCCACGCCGCGCCTCGGGCGCAAGGTCGCTCGCCGCGGCAATGGCCGCCACGAAGAAGAAGGCCTCCCCGCCGCCGAGGATGCAGCGCGCGACGGTGAACACCAGCAGGTCCGTGGCGACGATGTGGAGAAGCAACCCGACGACGGTGACGAGGGCTCCGCCCACCAGCAGCGGGCGCCGGCCGTACCTGTCGGTCGACCAGCCGACCACCGGTCGAAGCAGGAGTGACGCGATACTGAACGAGCCGATCGACAGGCCGAAGCCGAGGGCGTCGGCGTCCAGGGCGAGCTTGGCGAAGCGGGGCGCGACGGGGAGGATGAGCCCACCAGCCACGAAGAACGCGAGTGTGGCGGCGGCGAGGATGACGAATGCCGGAGAGGCGAGCCGGGGCCTCGCCGACCTGGAGACCGGGTCGGTCAACTCGGGTCGTGGGCGCCGAGCCCGCCGAGCAGCGCATCGGCCGCGGCATATGGGTCGAGCTCGTGGGCAGCCACGGCTTCCAGGGTCGCCTGGGTTCGGGCGCGGTTCGCCTGGTCATGGAGCCGCTCGCGCAGCCGGTCCGTGACAATCGCCCAGACCTGCGCCTCGGCCCGAGCCAGACGGCCCGCGGCCGATCCGCCATCGCGCCCGGCGGCGCGGTGGCGATCCAGCGCCGCCAGGAGCTCGGGAACGCCCGCCCCGGTCGAGGCGGTCGTGATCAGGATCTCCGGCCGCTTGGGTCGAGGGCGCGCCGGATCGGCATCGCGGCTTGCGGTCGCGACAAGCATCGCCCGGAGCTGGGCGGCGGTCCGCTGTGCGCCGGGCTTGTCACCCTTGTTGACCACCACCAGATCGGCCACCTCGAGCAGACCGGCCTTGATCGCCTGGATCTCGTCGCCCATCTCGGGCGCCTCGAGGACCACGGTCGTGTCGGCCGCCGCGGCGACCTCCACCTCGCTCTGTCCCGTGCCGACGGTCTCGAGGAGGATCAGGTCGAACCCCGCCGCGTCGAGCACGGCCGCGGCGGCCGTTGACGTTGAGGCGAGACCGCCGGCATGGCCGCGGGACGCCATCGACCGGATGAACACACCGTCATCGGACGCGTAGGCCTGCATCCGGACGCGATCCCCGAGGAGCGCGCCACCGGTGATCGGGCTCGACGGATCGACGGCCACGACGGCGACGGATCGACCGGCCGCGCGGACCTCCGCAATGAGCGCCGAGACCAGGGTGGACTTGCCCGAGCCGGGCGGCCCGGTGATCCCGACCAGGTGCGCGCGGCCGGCCGCCGGGTAGAGCCGGCGCATGGCCGCCTCGGCGACCGGGGTCCGGTTCTCGACCGCCGTGAGGAGGCGCGCCAGTGCGCGTCGATCGCCCGCGACCGCGGCGTCCGCCAGCTCGACGGCCTTGGCCGCGGCGCCCGCCACTAGTCGCGCGGGTGCGCGTTGGCCCGCAGGAAGGTCGCGACCTGGGCGATCGTGGTTCCGGGGCCGAAGACCTCGGCCACGCCGGCCTCGCGCAGGGCCGGGACGTCGACGTCGGGGATGATCCCACCGACGGTCACCAGGACGTCGTCCATGCCGCGGTCCCGGAGCAGCGCCGTCACCCGCGGCACGAGCGTCATGTGCGCGCCCGACAGGATGGACAACCCGACGACATCGACGTCCTCCTGCAGCGCCGCCGTGGCGATCATCTCAGGCGTCTGCCGGAGACCCGTGTACACGACCTCGAACCCTTCATCGCGCAGACCGCGGGCGAGGACCTTCGCGCCTCGGTCGTGCCCATCGAGGCCCGGCTTGGCGATAAGCACCTTGAGCGGTCGATCGGCCATGAGCGGATTGTAGGCGAGCGGTCTGGCCGCGGAACCCGGCGCGTGCCGCCGGGACGACTCAGGCGCCAGGGGCCGGGCGGTCGAGGTGCGCGAAGAACTCGGCCCTCGTGCGGTCCCGGGTCCGGAAGAGCCCGAGCACCGATGATGTCGTCATGATCGTCCCCGGCTTGCGCA
>JBBEBJ010000173.1:9480-16051 GCA_040882425.1 Chloroflexota bacterium
GTCCGGAAGAGCCCGAGCACCGATGATGTCGTCATGATCGTCCCCGGCTTGCGCACGCCGCGCATGACGGCGCACAGGTGGGTCGCCTCGAGCACCACGCCGACACCCTGCGGCTCGAGGCGATCCTGCAGGAATTCGGCGATCTGCTGGGTCAGCCGCTCCTGGACCTGCAGCCGCCGGGCGTACATCTCCACGATCCGTGGGATCTTGGACAGCCCGATGACCCGGCCCCGCGGGATGTAGGCAACGGACGCCGTGCCAAAGAACGGCAACAGGTGGTGCTCGCACAACGAGTAGAACGGGATGTCCTTGACGACCACCATCTCGCTGTAGGCGATGTCGAAGATCGCGGCATGGATCAGCCGCTCGGGATCGACGTGGTAGCCCGCGGTCAGCTCGGTGTACATCCGGTGGACGCGATCCGGCGTGCCGATGAGACCCTGCCGGTCCGGGTCCTCGCCGATCTCGTTCAGGATCTCGCGGACGGCCGCCTCGACCCGCCTATTCCCCCGATGGGCATCGCCGACGCGCTGGTCGCCATGCGAACCCGTGATGTCGTCGATGTCGACGTCCGTTTCGCCGATCTCGGACTCGATCTCATCGACGAGACGGCGGACGTTCGGCGGCAGATCAGTGTGGCTGGTCACTCGCGAGCTCCTCTGTGAACCGCGATCGTACGCCAGGGGCTCGGTATCCTTCATCCGTGGCTCACCCGCGCGTCGATCAGCTCAGGTTCGCGCGGGCCGAGTGGCGGCGCGGTCTTGAGGATCTGTCCGAGGCGGACGCGGCCGTTCGGCTGGAGCCCATGAACTCGATCTCGTGGATGGTCGGGCACATGGCCTGGCACGAACGCGAGTGCTGGTTTCGGCGGACGCGGGGTCTTCGGGTCGAGCCCGTTCTTGACGCCTTCGCCACCGGCAGGCCCGCGTCGTCCCCGTCGCTCGCCTCGATGGTGGAAGCCTGGGACCGCATCATCGCCGGCGCCGACCCGTTCCTGGACGGCCTGTCCACTGCCGATCTCGAGCAGCGACCGGAGCACGACCCTCGGGCCAACCCGCCGATCGTCGGCAGCCAGATCCAGTACGTGACCTACCACTACTGGGCGCACATCGGCGAGGTGTCGGCGGTCCGCCAGATCCTCGGCCACCTTGGGTTGGCCGAATACGTCGGCGACTTCCCGCCCGAAGCGGACTACCGCCGAGAAACGTGAGGAGACTTCGTGGGCGCGGGCCTGGTCCGGGCGGGGGCCGGGGCGACTGGAGGCCCGCTTTCGTGCCAAAGGTCCATCTGGTGGGCATTCGGCGCGATGCCTCCGACTCGGGATCTGGTTCCGGTGCATGGTCATCCACACGCGACGCATCTCGCGCTGGCCAACCCTGAATATCTGCATGTTGATGCGGTCCGTCCGGGACGACCGGCACGCGATCCCGCCCAAGCTGCACCAGGTGGTCAAAGGGCAGGATTCCGCCGCGGTGAGGTCCGGCCGGCGCTACCCGGCCCGGCCCCGCCGCGCCAGGTAGTCGTGCCAGAAGAGCCGGGCCGCGACGGAACGCCACGGCCGCCACGCCTCCCCGAGCTCGGCCATCTCCGCCGCACCAGGCCGGCGTCCGAGGCCCTTGACCTCGCCGACGGCCGCTGCCAGGGCGATGTCGCCGGCCGGCCACAGGTCCGGGCGCAGCAAGACCATGAGCAGGTAGATCGTCGACGTCCATGGTCCGATCCCAGGGACCCGCTGGAGCGTCTCGTGGACGGCTTCGTCCTCGAGGTCGTGGAGCGCCGCCAGGTCCAATGTTCCGGCCCCGATCGCCTCGGCGAGTGTGCGCCCGTACCGCGCCTTCTGGCGGCTGAACCCGATCGCCAGGAGCTCCGCGTCCGTGAGCTCGAGAAAGCGGGTGGGGCTCAGCGGGTTGGTCGCGGCGCACAGCCGGTCGAAGGCGGCCTGGGCCGACGCCAGCGATACCTGCTGCTCGAGGATGATGTGCAACAAGGTCGGGAATCCGGGCTCGCGGTCCCAGAGCGGCGGCGGGCCGTGCCGGGCGACGATACCGGCGAGGTCGGGGTCACGCTCCGCGAGTGCTTCGACGGCTGCGGCCAGGCCGGCGTTGGTCAGCGGCGCCTGGACCCGGAGCTCCGCTGACCGTCCGGCTGTTCGATCAGCCGGCAACGGCGCCGTGCTCCCCGAAGCCCGCGGCAGGTCGTGGATCGAACGGGCGTCCCTCGGCGCCACGCAACCAGGCCCGGGCGTTCTCGCCCAGCGACGGCCGGTGATAGCCGCCCTCCTGGACGATGACGAGCCGGCGGCCGGTCGCGGCGATCCGCCGACCGACCTCGTGGTACACGTCCGTCGTCAGTGCGAAGTCGCCGATCGGGTCCAGACCGTAGGTATCGAAGCCGAGCGAGACCACGATCACCGAACCCGGAACGGCGAGCACTGCCTCCAACGCCCGATCGACGGCGGCGAGGTAGTCCTCGTTGGTCGCACCGGCGCGCAATGGGAGGTTGAGGTTCTCGCCGGTCCCGTCGCCCTCCCCGATCTCGTCCGCGCGGCCGAGGAAATACGGATACGCGCGGTCGGGGTCCGCGTGAATGGACACGTACCGGACGTCGGCGCGGCGCCAGAAGATCTGCTGGCTGCCGTTGCCATGGTGGTAGTCCACGTCGAGGATCGCCACCCGCTCGCCGGTCGCCCGGACGATCGCCTCGGTCGCGATTGCCGCGTTGTTGAAGAAGCAGTAGCCGCCGTACATGGAGCGAGCCGCGTGATGGCCGGGCGGACGGCACAGTCCGTACGCGGACGTGGCGCCTCCCAGGACGAGGTCGGCGGTTGTCAGCGCGACGTCCACGGCGGCCCGGGCGGCCGCGTACGTGCCGGCGACCAGCGGGGCCGCCGAATCGAGGCCCCAGAAGCCCGCCCGCCCGGCCGCATGGTCGGGCTCGCGAACCAGCCTGGCCACCGCGTCCGGCGACATCCCCTCGAACATCTGCCAGTTGGGATACGTGTCGGCGCTCAGGAACGGACGCGGCAGCCCCTGCCGCCGGACCTCCGACCAGGCGACCTCGAGGAACCGGACGAGCCCCCGGTCGTGCGCCGCGAAGATCGGTTCCGCGCCGTGTTCGCTCGGCTCGACGAAGGGGAACCCGCCATCCGCCAGCAGCGCCAGGCGGATCTTCTCCGCCCGTTCGGCGACCTCGTTGGCCGGGATCGGCAGACCCATGAAGGTCTCGAGCGTGATGTCGTGGGCGAGGTGGGCGGGCGAGTAGACGACCTGCATGGGAGCGCCCTCTAGCCGGTTGGTTGGGCGATCGACAGGATCGCCGCACTGACCGCGTCAGGACGGTAGCGCATCAGGTTGTGCCCGTCCCGCTCGAATGCCTCGATGCGGATCGGGTCCAGTCCTGTCGCCACTCGGGCGTTCGAGATGGCCGCGAGTGCCCCGGCTCGGGTGCCTTCCTCGTCGTCGGCCGCCCTGAGGGCGACGATCCGGGAGGTCACGCGATCGAGGACCGCCGCCGGATCGTAGTCGAACATGGCTCGGACGCTCGCCTCCAGCGCATGCGGTCGCGTCGCGGGGACGACCTTCCCGGCGTGGGTCTCGACGACGGTTGCCCGGGCCGCGCGCTCCTGGTCGGCATCCCAGGTCGATGGGTCGAAGCCGGAGCGGTCCGCCAGAAATGCCGCCATGGATCGTAGAACCTCGGGCGGTTCGTCGACGTTGCGCAGGAACTCCTCGACGTCCATGCCGGTCGAGGTTTCGATCGATTCCCACCCCCCGTCGACGAGGACGAGCCCGGCACAGCGATCGTCGAGCGCCACCGCGGCCCAGGCGGCCACGATCGCCCCAAACCCGTGACCGGCCAGCACGACCCGATCCGATGCCGTCGTCACGAGGCCGGAGCCCTCCGCCACCGCGATCACGTCCAGGGTGAAACCCGACGGATCGTAGCCCTCGGTCGGCGCGTCCGAGAGACCGTGGCCGCGGAGGTCCATCGCGACCACATGCCTGGCCGCCCGCAGGCGGCGGGCGATGGGCGCCCACGACCAGGCCGTGTTCGAGAGCCCGTGGATCAGCAGGACCGCCGGCCGCCCCGCCTCGCCCCAGTCGAGGAAGTGAATGCGATCGCCAGGCGCGACCTCGACCACGAAGCCAGCCGGCTCCGCCGCGAGATCGGGCGGCGGCACGGTCGTCATCACTCGTAGGATACGGTCGCCATGGCCAAGCGCCGCCGCGGCGCCCGCAGCGCCGGCGCCCGATCCCGAGCCAGCCACCACCGACCGTTCGAGTCGCTCGTCGAGATCGCCCTCGCGTCGATCCCGGAGCCGTTCGCCAGCGCCCTGGACGAGGTGGCGATCGTCATCGACGATGAGCCGACGCCCGACCAGCGGCGAGAGAACGAGATCGAGGAGGGCGACACGCTCTACGGGTTGTACGAGGGTGTGCCCCGGACCGAATGGGGCGCCGACTGGGCTCCAGTCCCGAACCGGATCATCCTGTTCCGACTGCCGTTGGAGTCTGACTTCGCAGACCCCGAGGAGCTCGCCGACGAGGTGTGGGTCACGGTCGTCCACGAGCTGGCCCACCACCTGGGCATCGACGACCATCGTCTCGAGGAGCTCGGCATCGACTGAAGGCGGCGATGGCCGCGATTTCGGGGGTCAGGTGGCGCCCGGGAGCTTGCCTGCCTCGGCAAGCAGCAGCCCGATCCGGTCGACCTCCACGTTGCCGCCCGACAGCACGACCGCGACCCGCTCGCCGTCGTTGATCGGCACCCGCCCCGCCAATACCGCGGCGAGGGCGGCCGCGCCGGCCGGCTCGAGAACCTGCTTCATGCGCTCGACCGCGAACCGCATCCCGGCCAGGATCGTGGGGTCGTCCAGCAGGATGACGTCGTCCAGGTAGCGCTGCGCCATGGCGAGGGTCCATGCCCCGGCGAACGGTGCGCCGAGACCGTCAGCAACACTCTCGGGCTCGATCCGGACGATCTCATTGCGCTCGATGGCGAGACTCAGGGCGTTCGACCGGCCCGGCTCAACGCCGTAAACCCGCATCGCGGGTCGCCGCTCCTTGAGGGCAGCCGCAACGCCCGAGATCAGGCCGCCACCGCCGACCGCGACCACGACCACGTCCAGCTCCGGCATGTCCTCGAGCAGCTCCAGGCCGATCGAGCCATTCCCCGCGATGACGGCGGGGTCGTCGAACGGGTGGACGAAACGCAGCCCCTCCTCGTCGCGGATCCGCTCCATCTCGGCAAAGGTCTCGCCAACGTGAGCGCCGTGCAGGACGACCCGGGCGCCGTAGCCGAGACACGCCTCGACCTTGGACCGCACGGCGGCGGCGGGCATGACGACCGTGACCTGGACGCCGGCGCTCCGTCCGGCCCACGCGTATGCCTGCCCTGCGTTGCCGGCCGACAGGGTGATCACGCCCCCCGATCGCTCCGCCTCGCCCAACGTCGCGAGCCGGTTGGTCATGCCGCGGGGTTTGAACGACCCGGTTCGTTGCAGGTGCTCGGGCTTGAGGTACAGCCGCTCGTCCCCGAGCTTCCTGCCGGTCGCGGCCGTGGTCCAGGCCGCGGCCGTCGATGAGCTCAGCAGCGGCGTCCGGTGGACGCGGCCCGCGATCCGCTCCCGCGCGGCAACGATGTCGGCAAACGGGACGATGTGATCGGCGGACTCGGGCACGCCGGCGAGTATGGCATGCCGCAGGGGCAACTTGCTTACTTGCGCACTTGCGCAACAAGTGGTATCGTCGGGGGGTGCTGGATCAACTCTCGGAGCCGCTGACGGTGTCCGCGGAGTCCGAGCGACGACGCTACGCGGCGGTCGGTCGGGCCCTGGCAGACCCGAAGCGACTGTGCGTGCTCGAGTCGCTCGCCTCAGGCGAGATGTCCGTTGGCGACCTGAGTTCGTTGGTGGGCTGCCAGGTCCCCAACATGAGCCAGCATCTCGCGGTGCTGCGCAGTGCCGGATTGGTCACGACGCGCCGCGAAGGCAGCACCATCTTCTACCGCCTCACCGACCCACGGGTCCTCGAGGCGTATCGATTGATCCAGGATATCGCCCGCTAGGGCGCACAAGAGGAAAGGGACCGAAGCCGATGGCGGAGATCAGGGTCGCGACCGACGCGAATTTCGAGGAGCTCGTCCTCAAGTCGGAGCGCCCGGTCGTGGTCGACTTCTGGGCGGCCTGGTGCGGGCCATGCAAGATGGTCGCGCCGGAGATGGAGAAGCTGGCCGCGAAGTACGACGGTTCCGTCGACGTGGTCAAGGTCGACGTTGACGCCAACCCGGGCCTGTCCCAGGCGTTCAACATCCTGAGCATCCCCACGATCGCCTACTTCCGACCCGGCAAGCAGCCGCAGGGCGTCGTCGGGTTCCGTCCGCTCGAGCAGCTCGAGCAGACCTTCGGCCTCACCGAGTTCGCGACCGTCAGCGCCGATTGACCGCTCGACCGCCACGATCGACCCCGGCTTCGGCCGGGGTCGTTTGATTCCTGGCCCGCGGCTGCGCGGGGATCCGGGGCCGGGCCAACAGCTCCCGCAGGCCCCGCGCCGATTTCCTGCCACATGTGCAC
>JBBEBJ010000174.1:0-2410 GCA_040882425.1 Chloroflexota bacterium
GGACCCGACTCTGAGACGACCGACACGGCCCCATCCGGCGCGACGGCGAAGACCCAGTTGTGCTCGTTGATGCAGCCGGCCGGACAGTCGCCCCAGCCAACCTGAACCGTGACGACGAAGGCCCCGACACCCGACGCGGGTTGGACCGTGTACCAGCTCGATTGACCGATCAAGCCGGTGTCGTAGGGAGCAATCCCCGTCAGCCGCGGTTCGGCGGCGACCACCCGAGCGACGGCCTGCTCCGGCGTGGTGACGCCCCCCGGCGGCAACGTGGATCCCGGTGGCGTTGCCGATGCTGCGCCAGCGCAACCGGCAAGGGCGACCACGACCGCGACGAGCGTGAACACCCGTCGGAACGAAGAGAAGGTCTGCATACCGGAAGGACGATGCCACGTTCTTCGCAGTTCCGACCGAGTCGCCCCGCGGATCGTGCCGTTCCAGGCCCGCGACCTCCGCCGGTCACGTGACGGGTATGTCGAGGGCTACGGCCTCTTGAAGATCGTATGGCCGCCGATGCGTCGCCAGCGCACCGCCAGCTGGCCTTCGATCTGGATCCACTCGAACGTCGCGCGGCCGTCGGGGCCGCTGAAGCTCCACGTCAGCTCAAGGACGCCCGGCGCGTTCTCGACGCCTTTCACCCGGAGCGAGGCAGGCCACGCCGTCGATGGATCGAGCGCATAGCGTTCGCACGCCTCGATGAAGTCGCGAAGCGCCTTCTTGAACAGGTCCTGCTCGGGCGCGGAGAGGCGCTTGTAGTCGGCCTTGAACGAGTCGAGGACGGTGAACTTCACCGACTACGTGTCGAGGTGTGCCATCAGCTCGTCGGCACCTTCGACGACAACGGCGCGTCCCGCCGCAACGTCTGCGTCCGCTTCGCGCTCCATCGCCTGCCAGCGATCCGTCCAGAACCATGCCTGATCTGCCGGGACGGCCACGACGGGCACCAGCTCGATGCGCCCATCCTCGCGCTCGATCAGCTTGATCTGCGCGTCGGCCTGGTCGAGATGCAGCCGGCGGCGGAGATCTGCAGGCAAGGCGACCGTGCCACGCGACTGAACCGTCAACAGATGCGTCTTCATGCTTTGCAGCATAGCGGCATTGCCGCCACCGTCAAGCGAAGGACCCGGTGCCCCGGTGCGGGCTCTCGTTTCGAGCCCCGAGCAGCATCTCGGCCGCGCCCGCCGGTACCGGGGCGGTCGCGAGACCAGAGCCGTTTGGCTTGGTTTCCCCGGTCGCCAATCACATGGAGGTTGTCGACTCGGCGCATAACCGCAGCGTCGGACTGCTACGGGTCGATCAGGCCCGAATCCCGGGGTTGTCCGGCAGCAGCCGGGTCCGCGCTGAGCGTGAACCTGGCGGGATTCCCGCCCGGGGAGGCCGGGGCCGCCTCCGTGCCAATCCCGGGGCGCGGTTTTGCGGAGGTGCCGGCCGGAGCGGCGGCCAGTGTCAACAAACGTGTGTGGGAGCCACCGCTAGAGGGTGGCCGGGAGTCCGAACGCGGGGAACAGCGACGCGCCGAACGTCGTGATCTCGGCAACGAGACCGCCCTCGACGCGCATGACGTCGATCTTGAACGCGCGATATTCCGTGTCGTCCCAGGCCCGAAGGTAGGTCGCCATCGCGGGCGACCGATTCGCGCCGATCGAGACGAGCCCCCACTCGCCGGGGTCCATCAGGCCAGCCGCGAGACCGGGCACGAACATTGCCTTCCCGTTGAACCAGAAGGGCAGCGGCGGCATCGCGATCCGGACGTCGTCGCGGAGCATCTCGGCCATTGCCGCGACGTCGGCCCGCTGGTGGGCGTCGATGGATCGCTCGACCAGGGCCAGCTCCTCGGGCGTTGGCGTTGCCGGTGGCTTCCCTACCCGGCCATGCGGACGGTTCGCGGCCATCGTGGCCCGCGCACGCTGGAGGGCGCTATTCACCGCCGGCACCGACATGTCGAGGAGCGAGGCCGTCTCCCGAGCTGACCACTCGACCACGTCCCGCAGGATGAGCACCGCGCGCTGGCGAGGCGGCAGCAGCTGGACTGCGGCGAGGAAGGCCAGCTCGATCGTCTCGCGTGCCACGGCGACCGCATCCGGCTCCGTCTCGCGTGGGGCGATCTCGTCGAGCAGCCGATCCGGGTATGGCTGTAGCCAGGGCACCTCGCCGAGCGACTCGAGCGATCGCGAGCGCGGTCGGCGGTTGCTGCGACGGATCGCGTCGAGGCAGACGTTGGTCGCGATCCGATACAACCAGGCGCGGAAGGACGCCCCGTCAAAGGTCGCGCGGCTCCGCCAGGCCCGCAGGAACGTCTCCTGGACGGCGTCTTCCGCCTCCTCGAACGAGCCGAGCATGCGGTAGGAGTGGACATGGAGCTCGCGACGGTGCGGCTCGGCGGAGGCCGCGAAGTCGGTGTCGGTCGCGA
>JBBEBJ010000175.1:0-15328 GCA_040882425.1 Chloroflexota bacterium
AGTTGCCTCATACGCCCCTCAAACGTACGCGTATACCAATTCCGCCACCTGGGCTGGAGGTGTTCACCGTGACGACAGGTTCGCGTTTCGAGGGGATGGTACCGAGGAAGGGATTTGAACCCATACGCCCTTGCGGACACTAGCTCCTGAAGCTAGCGCGTCTACCGATTCCGCCACCTCGGCGCGGACCCACGACCGGCTACCGGTCTGCGGCGAGGCGCCATGTTAGCACATCCCAGAATCGATCCGACCGGTCGGCGACCTGGCGGAGACGCGGGCCCTGGAGGGTGTCGCGGACGACGATCGGCTCGTCGGCGAAGGCCAGCGGCAGCAGGTACATCCCCTTCGCGAGCTGGACCTGGAGTGCCTTGTAGGCGGCCGTTCGATCCTCCACGGAGCCGGGCGTGCGTGCCGCGACGAGCAGCCGGTCCAGCTCCGGATCCTGGAGGCCGCTCACGTTCGAGCCGCCGGTCAGGGTCTGGCTCGATGCCATCAACGGGTAGAGGTCGGGATCGAGGCCGATCCTCACGTCGGCAACGGCCACCGTGAAGTCCGCGGTGGCCAGGCGCCCGGTGACGAAATCGCCGGGCGGGAGCGGCACGTGGGTGACCTGGACCCCGATGTACTTCCAGTCCGCTGCCACGGCCGCGGCGGCCGCGAACAGGCGGGGATTGGACTCGGCGTCGGGGCTCAGGAGCTCGAACGTGAGCGGTTTCGTGTCGGTCGCCCGGCGCCAGGCGTTCTCGGACTTCTTCCAGCCGGCCTCCTTGAGCGCCTTCTGCGCGGCGTCCCTGTCGAAACCGACGGGATCGGCCGCCGAGGGATCAAAGAGCGGCGAGGTCGGTGGGATGGGTCCGTTGGCCACGCCGGCGGCACGCGCGAAGGCGGCCTCGATCAGGGCGGGGCGGTCGATGGCGGCCAGGAAGCCCGTCCGGATGGCCGGCGTGGTGAAGACGTGACGGTTGGCGCGGAGGTTGAACAGGACGGCCGTCAGGGTCGAACCCGGATAGCGCAACACGCGGCTCCCCGGCGTGGCCGCGAGCTCCCCGGCGACGTCGGGGGGCAGACCTGAAGCGGCGTCGAGCTCCCCGTCGAGGTACGCGGCGGCGAGTGCCCCCGGATCGTCGAAGTAGCGGAATTCGATCCCGGCGAGATGCGGGCTCGCCACCGAAGGGCGCGCGGTGGGCGCCGGCGTCGCCAGGGAATCGACGATGGACGCCGACGGCTCGGTCGCCGGCTCGATCGCCTCACTCGGCCTGACGACGTCCGCTGGCGCGAGCTCGGCGACGTCGTGCTCGAGCCGGACGAGGGCGAACGGACCGGAGCCGATCGGTCGCTGGCCGAACGGGTCGTCCACGAGCTCGCCGACCGCCACGCTGGCGAGCAGATGGGCCGGCGCGATCGGCTGGGTGGCGGCCTGCAGAAACCCACCGAGCGGGTTGGCAAGCGTGATGGTCACGGTCCGGGTCCCGACCGTCTCGACCGTCGCATCGTTCCACGACCCGGCCGCGGGCCCGGCGTATTCGGGGTCCTGGAGCGTGCGGATGGTGAACGCGACGTCGTCCGCGGTGACCGGTTCGCCGTCGTGCCAGCGTGCGTCGTCACGAAGCTCGAAGGACCAGGTCGCACCCGTCGGATCGACCGTCCACCGTTCGGCGAGGTCGGGCAGGAGCATGCCCGACGGCCCGTTCTTGACCAGGCCGCTGAAGATGAGCGCGACCAGGTCCCGGTCGGCCTGGGTTCGCGCCGTCAGCGGGCTGATCGAGACCGGACGGCCCAGGACGCCTTCGCGGTACGGCCGCACCACGATCGGCTCGGGGCTGGCCGACGGGGCGACTGCGGTGGTGGCGGGGGTGAGCGCCGGGGCGCCGACCAGGCCCGCCAGGATCGCGAACAGGACGATGAGGGCCCCGACGATGAAGGTATCGGTCCGGGTCAAGCGAGCTCCGAAGAGGGCAGCCCAGCCACGCGAGGCGCGACTGCGCTAGACGGTGGCGGGCGCGAGCACGAAGGAAGCGATCGAGAAGACCACGAACAGCACGAGCAGCACGATCGTGAACTGCCACAGCCTGCGCTCGACGCCACGGCGGCTGCGATAGACGGCGGAATCACCGCCGAACGTGCCGGACAACCCGGTCCCACGCGCCTGCAGCAGGACGGCGGCGATGAGCGCGATGCTCACGAGGATCTGGCCGATGGCCAGCAGGGGGTTCACGAGTCAGCTTCCTCCGGTACGGCGACGGATGCTATCACAGGATGCGCGATCGGCCGGTCATGCCGTCCCAGCGTGGCAGACCCGCCAGCTCGAGGAGCGTCGCTGCAACGTCGGCCAGGACGCCGTCGGCCAGCGCCAGCCCGCGCGCCGCGCGGCCCACCAGGACGAACGGCACGGGGTTGAGCGAATGGGCGGTCACGGCGTTGCCGGCGGCGTCACGGAGCTCGTCCGCGTTGCCGTGGTCGGCGGTGATCGCCAGCACGGCACCCGGTGCCGCCGGGTCAGCCGCGTCCACGCCCTCGATCGCCGCAACGACCCGAGCCAGGCACGCGTCGACGACCTCGAGGCCGGCGATCGTGGCCTCCCAACGGCCCGTGTGGCCAACCATGTCCGGGTTGGCGTAGTTCGCGACGATGAAGTCGAACCGGCCCGAGGCAATCGCTCCGACCAGCTCGTCGGTCACGCCGACGGCCCGCATCTCGGGGGCCAGGTCGTACGTGGCAACCTTGAGACTTGGGACGAGCACCCGCTCCTCGCCCGGGTAGGCGGTCTCCACCCCGCCGTTGAAGAAATACGTGACATGGGCGTACTTCTCGGTCTCGGCGACATGGAACTGGCGCCAGCCAACCTCGGAGAACGCCTGGGCGAGTGATCGCGCCTGCTCGGGTGGGAACGCGACCTGGACCGGCAAACCCGACTCGTACTCGGTCATCGTCACCACGTCGAGACCCGTCGGCGGCGGAGTGCCGTCCGGCGCCGCCCGGTCGAACCCGTCGAACGTCGTCTCGGACAGCGCGTGCGTCAGTTGGCGTGCCCGATCGGCCCGGAAGTTGCAGTGGATGATCGGATCACCGGAGCGGACGATCCCGTCCCCGCCCACGACGACGGTCGGGGCGACGAACTCGTCGTTCTCACCGCGCGCGTAGCCGGCCTGGATGGCGGCCGTCGCAGATTCGGCGCGCTCCCCCTGGCCGTGCACGATCGCGTCGTACCCGCGCTCGACCCGGTCCCACCGACGGTCGCGGTCCATCGCGTAGTAGCGTCCGCCGACCGTGGCGATCCGGGCGTCCGGGTGCGCGGTCGCGAGCCGGGCCTCGAGGTCGAGCACGAAGTCGACCGCCGATCGAGGTGGGGTGTCGCGCCCGTCGAGGAGCGCGTGGATCCGGACGCGGGGCACACCCCGCGCGGCCGCCAGGTCCACGAGGGCGAGGAGGTGGCGATCGTTGGCGTGGACCCCGCCCGGGCCGACCAGGCTCACCAGGTGGAGCCGGCCATCCGGCGGAGCCGCCTTGGCACAGGCTTCGAGGAACGCCGGTCGCGTCGCGAAGCTCCCGTCGGCGATCGCTGCGTCGATCCGCGGCAGGTCCTGGAGCACCGGGCGGCCGGCGCCCAGGTTCAGGTGGCCCACCTCCGAGTTGCCCATCTGACCGGGCGGCAGACCGACGGCATCCTCCGAGGCGCGAAGGATGGCATGCGGCCAGTCGCGCAGGAGGCCGCGCCAGACCGGCATGCGGGCCGCGGCGATTGCATCGGCCGAGGGATCGCGCCCGATCCCGAAGCCATCGAGCACGACCAGGACGATGGGGCGCGGCCGGGGGCCGCCGCGAACGTCGCCCGTCACCCCGTCCGTCCGCGGGCGGCGGCGGTCACCCCGGCCCGGGCCACGATGCCGGCCATCTCGTCGGGCTTGAGGGAGGCGCCGCCGACGAGGGCGCCGTCGATCGAGGGCTCGGCCATGAACTCGTTGATCGCCGATGAGGTGACGCTGCCGCCGTAGAGCACAGGTACCCCCTCGCCACGTTCGGCGAACCCGATCTCACCCAGGGCCTCGCGGATGATCCCGGCCATCGCCGCGGCATCGGCGCCGCTCGCCGTCCGTCCGGTCCCGATCGCCCAGACCGGCTCGTAGGCGATGACCAGGCCGGCAGCGGCGAGCTGCGCCGGGTCGTGCGCGCGGAGCGCCCCATCGAGCTGGCGACGGACGACCAGGCTGGCCTGGCCCATCTCGCGTTCCTCGAGCTGCTCGCCCACGCACAGGATCGGTCGGAGATTCGCGTCGACGGCGCGGCCGAGCTTCCTGCCGATCAGCTCGTCCGTCTCGCCGGCGTCGCGGCGGCGCTCGGAGTGACCGATGATCACCCACGTGGCGAGCCCGACGAGCATCGCCGCGGACACTTCGCCGGTGTACGCGCCCTGGACCTCGTGGTGGAGGTTCTGGGCACCCACGCCGACGTCACCGTCGGCATCCGCCAGCGCCCCACCCACCGCGGCGAGGCAGACGAACGGCGGACAGATCACCCGGGTCACGCCGGGAACGCGGGTTCGACCGGCGATGACGCGGGCCAGCTCCCCGGCGTCCGCGGGGGTGGTGTGCATCTTCCAGTTCGCGGCCACGATCACGTCGCGCATCGCGCGAATCATGCCAGAGCGGGACGGCCGGGACGGGGCGACCTCGGGGGACGCGGGACGAAGCGGCGGGTCGGCCGTCCCCGAAGCGGCATTCCCTCGTCGTTGTCGCTCGCGAGGCGCTCCAGGCGCTCGAGCGCGCGCTGGACCGCGGAGCGATGCGCGCCGAGGCGCTCGGCCAGATCGGCGAGGCTCGCCTCGGGGGTGGCCCGCCGCGCCTCGGCGACCTGGCGGACCGCCGGCGGCTGGATTGCGAGACGGCCGTCCGCCTCGAGGATGGCGATCGCATCGAGCTGTCGTCCGGCCGCGCTCACGGCCCGCTGGAGGTTGGCCGATTCGGCATTGAGGACGCGGTTGAGCTCACCGCGCAGCGCACGCGATACCTGCCGCGCCTCGATCTCGAGGAGCGTGCCGGCCGCGCCGAGCCGGCGAAAGAACGTCCCGACCGCCTCGCCGCTCTTGGAGGTCACGACGCCGCGACCGCGCCGGACGCGCGACGATGCCGGCAGGCCGATGTCGGCGAGCCGCGCCACGAGTACCGGCGCCTCGGTCGGGTCGACGACGAACTCGAGGTGGGTGCGACCGCCGGCAAGGCTCAGGGAACCGCGGGCGAGGAACCGACCTCGGAGCCAGGCCGCCCGACAATGATCCGCGGCCGATCCCCAGTCGAACGGCGCCGCCACGCTCGCGCCCCTCTCCCCGCTCCGTCGAAGGCGGACGGCCAGCCGGGCGACCGAAACCTCGCGCCCGAGCGTCCCCGGGCCCAACCCGGCAACCTCGGCGACGCGGTCGCACGACCGCGATGGAGCCACCGCGGCCAGCTCGTCGCGCAGCGCCGTGACCAGGTCGCGCTCCGCTCGGCTCACGCTGCCCTCAGGTCACGCCGTACGGCCGACGGACCGGTGGCGCAGCCGCGGCTCGCGTTGGAAGGTGCCGAGGACGGCTCGGGCGAGCCGGGCCGGGTCGTGATGGTGGGCGTTCTCCGGATCGACGACGTCGTCGAGGACCAGCCGTGGGACGGGCTGAACGTCCGGCGGCCAGCGCAGCTGGACGCGTTCGGCCCGCCAATCGGGCGGCGTCTGCGCGGCGAACGCGTTGTTGGCGAGCACCGCGTCGACCAGCCCCGACGCGGTGTGGGCAATGAGCGCCTCGATATGTCCCGCGAGGTCCAACCCGGCGGTCTCGCCAACCTGCGTGGCCACGTTGCAGACGTAGACGCGCGGCGCCGCCGACGCCATGACCGCGTCACGGACCTGTGGGATCAGCAGGCTGGGCAGCAGACTCGTGTACAGGCTGCCCGGTCCGAGCACGATCAGCTCGGCGTCCCGGATCGCGGCTATGGCCTCCTCCGATGCAGACACGGTGTCCGGGGTCAGCCAAACCTGCTCGATGCCGGTGCTCCGCATGATCAACGACTGGCCGTCGACCACCGACCCGTCGGCCAGTCGCGCGTGCAGCGTGAGGGCCGTCGAGGAGACCGGGAGGACCCGGCCACGGACGGCCAGGACCCGGTTCATCGCTCGAATGCCGTCCTCGAAGTCGCCCGACTCGACCGCGGTCATCGCCGCGATCAGGAGGTTGCCCATCGCGTGGCCGCCGAGGCCCTGGGCAGTGCCGGCCGCGTCGTCCGGGAAGCGGTACTGGAGGACGTCGCTCATCAACGGCTCGGCGTCGGCCAGGGCGACGAGGCAGTTGCGGATGTCGCCGACGGCCGGGATGCCGAGGCTGCTGCGGAGGACACCGCTCGAGCCCCCGTCATCTGCCACGGTCACGATGGCGGTCAGGTTGCTGGTGTGCTCCTTGAGCCCGCGGAGGAGGACGGACAGCCCCGTCCCACCACCGATCGCCACGATCCGTGGCCCACGCGCCAGGAACCGCTTCTGGTAGATCAGCTCGACGAGCGGCTGATCGCCGCTGGCGCGCTGGAACGGGTCCATCAGGGCCCGGACGGTCCGGTACGCACCGACCACCACGAGCAGCACGCCGATCGATGCGGCCACCAGCCCTCGCGCCGCGAAGGGCAGGAACTGGAGGGTCAGGAGATCGATGACCGAACCCGCAAGACCGCCCGGCTCGAGGTCCCGGCTGACCTGCCGAAGGAAATGGGCGAAGCCCAGGGCGACGACCAGGAGGCCGAAGAAGACGACGAGCAGCCAGCGCTTGACCCCGATGCCGGGAGCGAGCCAGCGTCGGAGGTTCACGTTCGGTCGAGCTCGCGGTGGAAGACCGCAACCGGGCCAAAGTCCTGGTCGCGCAGCCACGCGGCCAGCTCCTCACCGACCACGATCGAGCGGTGATAGCCACCCGTGCACCCGAGCCCGATCGTCAGGCGGGTCTTGCCCTCGGCGATGTAGGCCGGGATCGTGAAGGCGAGGAAGTCCTTGACGAATGCCATGAACCGGCCGGCGACCGGCTGGTCCAGCACGAACGCGCGGACTTCGTCGGTCAGACCGGACAGCCGGCGCAGCTCGGCCACGTAATAGGGGTTCTGCATGAAGCGGACGTCGAACACGAGGTCGGCCTCGAGCGGGACGCCGTACTTGTAGCCGAAACTGATCAACTGGATCGAGAGCTGATCCGCGCGGACATCCGTCGTGAGCTGCGCGAAGAGCCGTTCGCGGAGCTGGCGGAGCGACAGGTCCGAGGTGTCGAGGACGATATCGGCGTCGGCGCGGACGGCCTCGAGGATCCGCCGCTCCTCCACGATGGACGTGGCGATCCCGTGCTCGTCGCCCAGGGGGTGTCGGTGGCGGGTCTCGCTGAACCTCCGGATCAGGACGTCGTCGCTCGCCTCGAGAAAGATGACCCGCGGCCGGATGCCCCGGCCCTCGAGGGCGCCACGCATGGCTGCCAGCGCCAGCGTGGCATCACCCGCCCGGACGTCGAGGACGATCGCGACCCGGGCGAACCGCTGCCGGTCCGACGAGACGAGCTCGGCCAGGTCCGGCAGGAGCTCGCCGGGCAGGTTGTCGACGACGGTGTAGCCGAGGTCCTCGAACAGCTTGGCTGCGGCGGTCTTCCCGCCGCCGGACAGCCCGGTCAGGATCACGACCGCCGGGCCAGCCACCGGGTCCGACGCCGACCGGAGCTCGACCTGGTCGGTCACCGCCCGCTGCGCCGGATGAACAGGATCGTCAGCTCGAACAGGAGGTACATCGTGCCACCGAGTACGAAGGGGCTCACGAGATCGCCACCGGGGGTCGCGACGGCCGCAAAGATGGCGATCCCGAGGATCACGAAACGACGCGCCGATCGCAGGCGATCGGAGCCGAGGATCCCCACCCGCGACAGGCCGATCAGCAGGATCGGGAACTCCATGACCAGCCCGAAGGCCAGGAACATGGTCGTCACGAAATCGAAGTAGGCGCCTGCGGTGATCAGGGCCTGCAGGTCGGCCGACTCGAAGCTGAGCAGGAACGCGGCGGCGTACGGAAGCACGACGAAGGCGATCACGGTGCCCAGCGCGAAGAAGAACAGCGCGATCGGGATCCACGGCCTCGCCGCGCGCCGTTCGCTCGGGGTCAGGCCCGGCGAGATGAACGCCCACAGCTGGTACAGGAGGACGGGCATCGCCAACACGATGCCGATCACGATCGCGATCTTGACCTTGATGACGAAGGCGTCGCCGAGCCCGGTGAAGTAGAGCGGCGAATCGTTCGGGATCGGGCTGCGCAGGATCGAGATCGCCTGGTCGGAGACGACGAAACCGAGGATCGCGCCAACGGCGACCGCCAGGATCGAGCGGAACAGGCGGGTCCGCAGCTCGCCGAGGTGATCGACGAGCGACATGACCGACTCGTCGCGCGAAGCCACGACCGGTGGAGGCGTCGGATCGGCTCCGGGGCCCGCGGGGAGCGCCGGAGCGCCCGTCTCGCGAAGCGCGTCGGCGTCAGCCATGGTCGGCGGGCGGATTGTCGGCTATTTGGCGACCGAGTTCGGGTCTGACGCCCCGCCGACAGTGACCGGAGGGACAGGCTCCGCGGGGCCGGGTGGCGTCGCCGTCGGGCCGGGCGTGGGCGTCTCGTTGGGGGCCGTCTGGGAGCTGAGCGTGTTTGGCAGCGGCGTCGTGTCGACGTTGACCTTGACCGCGTCCTGCACGTCGGAGGAGGCCTTGCGGAATTCGCGGATGCTCTTGCCCAGCGCCGCGCCGACATCGGGCAGCTTGCCGGGGCCGAGGATCAGGAGGGCGATCACCAGGATGATCACCAGCTCCAGGGGTCCGGGGGTAGGCATGATCGTGGGTGCTCCTGCGGGAGAAGGGCAACGATCCCGAGGCGCCCGCCGTGACGCGCGGGAGGTCGATGCGCCGGCTAGGGTAGCACAGGGAGCCGCTCCGCCCAGCCCCGGGCGGCGCCGGCGAGACGCACCTCGAGATCGGCTGCGGACCCCCCGGCCGGGAGGTCGAGGGCCGCGCGCGCGATGCTGCGTGAGACGTTGACCAGGAGTCCGCGCCCGGGCCGCCCGGACGCGTCGCCTGCCGTGGCAGGCCCGAATGCGAGGACCGCGTCCAGGTCACCGCCCTGGGTCCCGATGCCCGGAACGAGGATCGGCAACCCGGGGACGATGGCACGAATGGCGCGCAGCTCGTCGGGCGCCGTGGCGCCGACGACGATGCCGACGCGGCCGGGCTGCCACGCCGCCACGCGGCGGGCCACCCGCAGGTGGAGGGGCTCTGCCGGCGCATCGATCGAGGCGTCCGCCTCGACGACCAGGCCCTGGAGCTCAGCGGCGCCCGGGTTGGACGTTCGGCACAGGACGTATGCGAACCGATCGGCGCGGGCCAGGAACGGCTCGAGCCCTTCCCGGCCAACATATGGGTTCACCGTGACGGCATCGGCGCCCAGTCGATCGAACAGGGCCACCGCCTGGTGGGCCGCGGTCGAGCTGATGTCGCCACGCTTCGCATCCGCCACGACGGGGAGATCCGCGGGCAGGCGCGCCCGGATCCGTTCGAGCGCAGCCAGCCCCTCGGGACCGTGCGATTCCCAGAACGCGAGGTTCGGCTTGACCGCCGCGGCAAACGGTCCCGCCGAGTCCACGATCATGGCCGCGAAGCGCTCGACGCCGGCCAAGTCGGGTGAGAACCCCGCGGGCAGGTTCGCGGGGTCGGGGTCGACGCCGAGGCACAGGACGCTGCCGACGGCGGCGGAGCGCGCCGCCAGCCGCTCGAGGTAGGTCGCAGTCAAGGCGCCGCCGTGCCGGCGGCGCTCGGGCCGGCGTCGCTCGGGGCCGCGGTCGGTTCGGGCGCCGGTGGCATGTCCTCGGGCGGGATGTACCAATCGGGTCGTGAGCCGCCGTCCAGTCCCGAGACCTGGGTGAGGTCCAGGATCTCCGCGACCGTCCAGGCCGGGCCGGTGCCCTCGAGCAGGGCCATCTTGAGATCCACGATCAGGCCGTCGATGTGGAGGAACGCGATCGCATTGCCGGCCGGCGACCAGACCGGCGCCCACGACCGGCCGTCGTCCGTGATCCGGAGCAGCTCGCGGCCATGGGCCGCCTCGAGGATGACGACGTCGTTGCCGAACGCCGTGGTCCTCGTGGCCGCGATGTACGTCCCGTCGGGCGAGAACCGCGGCTCGAGGTATCCCGCACCCGTGACCTGGGTCGCGGTCTCCTCGGCGACGTCCCAGCGGTAGACGACCGGCGCACCGCGTGACCCGGAGCGCCCGTTCCGGACATAGAGCAGATACCTGCCGTCGACTCGCCAGGACGGGTCCTGGTGACCGAGTGGCACGCTCTCGGGGGCGTCGGGCACCGCGCGTTCCTCCGACTCGAGGTCATAGAACTGGAGCACGGAATCGCGTTCGCTCGGGTCCGGGCCGTCGGAGATCATGGCGACCGTCTTCCCGTCGGCCGACAAGGTCGGCTGACGGATCCAGTAGAACCACGATCGGGTGTCTCGTTTGATCCGGCCCGTCAGGAGCACCTCCGGCTCGGCCGAGCCGGTAATGCGGACGCGCATGAGGGCCGGGACATCCATCCGGTAGTGCCGGTCTGTGCCCTGCGCGGGCCACAGCCCCCGTTCCGCCGTGGTCCGCACGAAGTAGACGGACTGGCCGTCAGGCGCCCACGACGGCATCGAGTCCTGGCCGCCGCTCGTGAGCTGGCGCGCCTCGCCCCCCTGCTGGACCCAGATGTTGCCGGCCTTGGCGTAGACGATGGCGCCCGGGAACGTGACCTCCGGAACGACGACCACGTTCGACGGCGCCGGCGTTCGGTTCGACCCGCCACCCGGACCCGAGCCCCCGATGAACGGCAGGTTGCCGTTGACGGCACTGAGCGTCAGCGACCCGACGATGAGCAGGCCGACCAGCGAGAGTCCCGGCGCCAGCCAGGATCGATCCGGCAGGAGGCCATACGGATCGTTGACGCGTGGCGCCCGCCGAGCCGATGAGCGACTCACGCGGCACCCACGACGATCGGCGAACCGTTGCCGGAGGTCGCGAGGATGCCGGCCGCCTCGACATGGCTTCCCGACGATGCGACGTCACGGATATCGAGCTGGAGGGATTCGAGGCCGCCGAAGACACGGCTGGTCAGGCGTGCCACGACGTCGAGCCGGTCGCCTTCGCGAACGACTTCGGCAATGTCGGGGCGCCCGAACGCGATCCCGTCGAGCACGTCCCTGTCCCGCTTCAGCGTCAGCTGACTGTGCCCTCCGGTCGCCGCCCGTACGCGGGTCACCGTCAGGCCGAGCACCGCGACGAGTGGGTCCGGGTTGCCGGGCCCGCACGGTGCCAGGCCGGCGAGCTCGCGGTACAACGCGTAGTCGACGGCCGCCGCGGGGAGCGCCAGGTCGATCGCCACGGAGACGCGGGGGTCCGGCGGGACGGATCCCGCCGCCAGGGCGAGAAACCGCTCGGTAAAGGCCGGCCAGCGATCGGCGAGGATCTCGAACCCGGCGGCGCCCGCGTGGCCGCCGTATCGAATGAACAGGTCGCCGCAACCCTCCAGGGTCGCGCCAAGGTCGAGCATCCCGTCGCTGCGACACGACGCGCGGATCACGTCACCAAGGTCGGCGCCGACCACCGCGGGTCGGCCGCGATCTTCGACCAGACGCGCCGCCACGAGCCCAACGATCCCGACCGGCCACGGTCCCCGCACCACGCTGGCCGCATCGGCCGATCCGGCCATGAGGGCGCGCGCCTCGTCGACCGCGGTCTTCGTGAGGTCGCGCCGGGCGAGGTTGGCACTCTCGAGCGCGTCCGCATGTCGACCTGCCTCGACCGGGTCGTCGGCCAGGAGCAGCTGGGCGGCCACCATGGCCTCACCCATCCGGCCAGCCGCGTTGAGCCGTGGTGCCAGGGCGAACGACACGGTCTCGA
Organism: Chloroflexota bacterium; assembly: GCA_040882425.1. Lineage (GTDB taxonomy): Bacteria > Chloroflexota > Limnocylindria > Limnocylindrales > CSP1-4 > SPCO01. The sequence goes on from JBBEBJ010000175.1 coordinate 11,947, forward strand.
GGTCGATCGAGCCGGGAGCGATCCTGGCCCGTTCCAGGAGCGCGGCGATCCCCGTGCGCGGCTGGCGCTGCAGGCGCTCCAGGCCGAGCCTCGCGATGGCCCGGTTCTCGCCCACGATCGGGGCCACGTCGGCGACGGTCCCGATCGTCGCAAGGTCCGCCAGGTCGATGGCGGCCTCGGGGCCGCCCGGCATGTCCGCCAGCAGGAGCTGGGCGAGCTTGAAGGCCACGCCGCTGCCGGCCAGGCGACGATCCGGGTACGTGGAATCCGGTCTGTGGGGGTTGACGACCGCGAGCGCCGGCGGCAATTCGGGTGGGACACGGTGGTGGTCCGTCACGATGACGTCGAGTCCGCGTTCGCGAGCGATGACGATCTCGGGCGCACTCGAGGTCCCGCAATCGACGGTCACGATGAGCGTGACGCCCACGGCCACGGCGGCATCGATCGCGGCCGGCGACAACCCGTGGCCCTCGTCGAGCCGGCTCGGGACGTACGGGACGACCGCGACACCGAACCGACGAAGGGCGATCGTCATGATCGCCAGACCGGTCAGCCCGTCGGCGTCGAAGTCGCCAAAGACCTGGACCAGCTCCCCACGCTCGCGCGCCGCGCGGAGCCGGGACAGCGTGACGTCCGCATCGGGCAGGGCGGCCGGGTCGTGCAGACCAGCCATCGGGGCGCCAAACCAGGCGCGCAGCTCGGACATCGTCGTCACGCCGCGTCGCGCCAGGAGTTCGGCTACGCGAGGGGAGACGCCGTGCTCCGCCGCCGATGACGATTCGGGCGAGGACCCGACCGGTTCGGGAAAGATCCAGCGGAAACGGGCCTCGACCATGCCGCTCAGGATGCCACGCGCCGCTTCACCACGACTTGCGACCGGACGTCGCGTCGGCCCTCAGGAGACCGAGCGCCGAACCCGCGGCGCGCGAGTCGCAATCTGCCGACCGTGCCGGCGATCGTCCCACTGCTGCCAGTCGACCAGCAGCGGGCTCGCCACGAAGATCGACGAGTAGGTCCCGGACACGATGCCGATCAGCAAGGCCAGGATGAAGTCGCTGATCGCCGCGCCGCCGAACAGGAACAGCGCGAGCAGGGTCAGGACGACGGTCAGGCTGGTCATGATGGACCGACCGAAGGTCTGCAGGATCGAGTGATTGACGATCGCATCGATCGGCTCGCCTGCGTGCCGGGCCTTGTTCTCGCGAACACGATCGAACACGACGATGGTGTCGTGGACCGAGAAGCCGATGACCGTCAGCATGGCGGTCACGAACAGCGCATCGATCTCGACGCTGAAAAAGGTTCCGAGCACGGCGAAGATGCCGACCACCACGATCACGTCGTGGATCAACGCGAAGAGCGCCGTGACCCCGAACTTGACGTCACGGAACCGATACGTGATCCAGAGCAGGATCCCGACCGAGCCGACCGCGATCAGCAGGATGGCCTGGCTGATCAGGTCCGAGCTCACGACCGCGCCGATCGTCGTCAGGCTCCGCTGCTCGGCGATCGGCCCGAGCTCCGCCTCGAGCGCCGTGGCGACCTCGCCCAGCTTGCCTTCGGTGGGGATCTGGGTGTTGCCGGTGGCGACCGGCGGTGACGCCGACGGTGACGCTCCAGGTGAGGCGGATGCGCCCGGCGACGCCGATGGGTCAGGGGACGCGGACGCGCTCGGGGAGGCCGAAGCCGATGCGCTCGGTGAGGGCGAAGCCGCGGGCGTGTCCTGGAGCCCCACGATCTGCTCGGTCTTGATCTCGATGAACCCGGAACCGGTGGTCAGGGCGGAGGCTGCCAGACCCTCCTCGGCGAAGACGGCCTTCACCTGCTCCGGCGTGACCGTTTCGTCCTCGAACCGGATCTCCCAGCGGGTTCCGCCGGTGTAGTCGATCGTGAACTGCAGACCGGCGTCCGTGAACGGTGTCAGGAGGATGAAGACGAGACCCGGGATGGTGAGGACGAGCGAGAAGATATAGAACCAGCGGCGCTTGCCGACGACATCAAACACGCGCGCGCGCCTCGCGCCGCGTGGCCGGCCGGACCGCTCCGAGCGCCGCGAACTCCTCCTCGCGCAGGCCGTACAGGGAAGGCTTCCGCGCCCAACCCTGGCGCACGACCACCCGGAGGATCGTGCGGGTGACGACGATCGCGCTGAACATCGAGGTCAGGACGCCGAGGATCAGAACCAGCGCAAAGCCCCGGATCACCGACGACCCGAACATGTACAGGATCGTCGCGGTGATCAGGCTCGACACGTTGGAGTCGAGGATGGAGTTCCACGCCCGGTTGAAGCCGGCCTCGACGGCGGCGGGCAGCGACTTGCCCAGGCGGAGCTCCTCCTTCATCCGTTCGAAGATGAGGATGTTGGCGTCGACCGCCATGCCGACCGAGAGGACGAAGCCGGCCACGCCGGCGAGCGTGAGCGTCACGGGGACGAGGCGGAAGATCGCGAACATGACGAGCGAGTAATAGACGAGCGCGAAGCTGGCCACGAGACCGGTCAACCGGTAGTAGGTGAGCATGAAGATGATCACCAGGCCGATCCCGATCAGGCCGGCCAGCAGGCTCTGGCTCAGGAACTGGCTGCCCAGGGTGGCGCTGATCGTCTCGCTCGACAACTCCTGGATCGGGAACGGCAGCGAACCAAACTTCAGGACCGTGACCAGGTTCTGCGCTTCCTTCGGCGGGAACCCGCGCGTACCGCCGGTGATCTGGCCGCGACCGTCGGGGATCGGCGACTGGATGACCGGGGCGGAGATGACGTTCCCGTCGAGGGCGATGGCGAAGTACTCGCCGTTGTGCTGTGTGGTGTAGTCACCGAACAGCCTCGCACCGTCGGATTTCAGGACGAAGTCGACCGCAGGACGGCCGTTCTGGTCGGTCCCGACCGTGGCCGACTGGACCTGGTCGCCGCTGAACAGCGGTGGCGTGACGGTGAGGTCGAGAACCTGGCCCTCCTGGGCCGGCGTCGTGCCAAGCGGCACGAACTCGAGACGTCCGGTCTGCCCGACCAACCTGCGAATGGACTCAGGGTCGGTTACGCCGGGGAGCTCGACGACCACCCGGTCACTGCCCTGGGTGACGACGACCGGCTCGGAGACCCCCGTCTGGTTGACGCGCCGCTCGACGATGTCCTTGATGACCGCCATGTCGCCGGCCTCGGGCGACTGTCCCTCGACCGGGATCGCCTGGTACTCCACACGGAGACCGCCCTCGAGATCGAGCCCGAGCCTGGTGGTGATCGGTCGCCAGCTGCCATCGGCGCTCTCGGCGTCGGGCAGGGAGAGCCCGGGAAAGAAATCCACCAGCAGCGCGAGCGCGCCGATGAGCAGGATGAGGATCGGACCGGCTCTACGCATCGAGGCGGGATGTTACACGGAACGAC
>JBBEBJ010000176.1:0-2375 GCA_040882425.1 Chloroflexota bacterium
GGCCGCAGGTATGGGTGCGATACGGCGTGGCAAGACTCGGCGTCGGGTCGGTCATGGCCGCCGTATCGTAGCCGGCCGGCCGAGTGCCGGCCGGGGCTCAGCCCTCCGTGCCGGTCAGCGCGGCATCGATGGCGCGAGCGGACGGGACGACCCGCCGCCGACGGTCGTGGAGGGCGTCATGGATCTCGGCGTTGCTGCGCGCGTCGTGCGTCTCGCCCGGCAGGTGCGAATGGCCCAGGAACCCGCCGTCGACGGTGAATGGCATCCGCTCGGCGAAGAGCTCGGCGAATGCCTCGACGAGATGTGGATCGAATTGCATGCCGCCGTGCCGGCGCAGCTCCTGGAGCGCGGCCTCGTGGGTGATCGCGGCTCGATACGGGCGACCGGCGACCATCGCCTCGTAGGCGTCGGCGATCGCCACGATCCGGGCGCCCACCGGGATCTCCTCGCCCGCCAGGCCGTGCGGATACCCTCGACCGTCGAACCATTCGTGGTGGTGGAGCACGATCGTGGCCGCGTCGCGCAGGGCTCCGGCCTGTTCGAGGATGACCTGGCCGATCTTTGGATGCTCCGAGACGATCCGCCATTCCGGGTCGTTCAACTCGCCCGGCTTGGTCAGGATCTCCTCGGGGATGGCCAGCTTGCCGAGGTCGTGGAGGAGGCTCGCAACGCGGATCCGCTCGATCTCGCCTTCCGGCAGCCCGAGGCCGAGCGCAAGCTCGACGGCGGCCCCGGCGATCATCGACGACGGCTTTCCGGCCCACCCCGGACGGGCGTCGAGCGCCGCCGTGAGCGAATCGGTCGCGGCGCCAAAGGCCGCCCGGCCGACCTCGATCGCCTGGCTTCGGGCGCTGGGCGCGATCGCGGCGCGGCGCACCAGCCCGTTGTCCTCGAGTTCGTGGAAGACGTAAACCTGATCGCGGCCAAGCGCCTTGGCGCTGTACATCGCGTTGTCGGCGTCACGCACCAGCGCGTCGATGCCGAGATGGCCACCGAACCCTCCGGCCACGCCGGCCGACAGGGTGGCCGACGCGCGAAACCCGTCCTCGAGAATGATTTCGTGTCGTCCGACCAATCGACGCAACTTCTCCGCGAGCGACGCGGCGGCGTCGACGTCGGTCTCGGGGAGGACGATAAGGAATTCCTCGCCACCGAACCGGCCGACGACATCGACCGTCCGGATGCTGGTTCGGAGGACCTCGGCGATCTGGCGAAGCATGACGTCGCCGGCAGCGTGGCCGTGCGAATCGTTGAGCCGCTTGAAGTGATCGATGTCAACCATCACGACCGAAAGCTGGTGGCCGTAGCGCGCCGCGCGGATGATCTCCTTCTCGAGCTCGCTCAACACAGCCTGGCGGGTGAGGACACCCGTCAGCTGGTCGATGGTGGCGAGCGTCCAGGCCTCGGTCAAACGCTCAGCCAGCTGCCCGACACTCGCCCGCAGGCGTGGATCCTCGATCCCCTTCGCGCTCGCGAGGTGGCGGGCGTCGGTCGACGAGGCGAGCAGATCGAGCAGGTCTGCCGTTCGCTGTGTCTGCCGACGGACGATGGTGAAGGCAAACCCCGCGGTACCGACCAGAGCGCCTACGAACGCGATCGCCACGGCGTACGTCATGGCGAACTCCGGCACCAGCTGGGACAGGTCAGGCATATGTGCGTATCTCTCCCCGGTTATGAGCACCACTGCCCAATGTCCGAAGGTTGACGCGAAGGGCGTTCGTGCACCATCCGCCGATAGTCCCATGCCATCCGGGGCGGGCCCGCCGACGGACCGCGCACGGACTCGACTAGAGTGGGCGCATGGGAGCCGCGATCAACGAGCTGTGCCTGCCGGCGGCCGTCCTGTTCGATCTCGACGGAACGCTTGTCGATACCGTCACGACGCGGATCGCGGCCTGGGATCAGACCCTTTCGGGTGCCGGGTTGGCGACCGGCCGAGACCGGCTGGCTCCGCTGATCGGCCTCGACGGGAAGCGGCTGGCCAGCGAGATCGCGGCCCTCGCAGGCAGGCCGATCGACGACGCCCGCGCCGAGGAGATCGACAGGCAGTCCGGTGATATCTACGAGCGCCTGAACCGGTCGCCTCGCCCGTTGCCGGGGGTCCGGCGGCTCGTCGACGAGCTCGATCGGCGCGGGATCCGTTGGGCAATCGCTACGTCGAGCCGCAAGGACCAGGTCCGGACATCGGTCGAGGCGCTCGGTCTGGAGGCCGAGCCAACGATCGTCGATGCAAGCCACGTCAAGCATGCGAAACCGGAGCCTGACCTGCTCCTGCTCGCGGCGAAACAACTCGGGGTCCAACCCGCTGCGTGCTGGTATGTCGGCGACGCGACGTGGGACATGGTATCGGCGGTTGCCGCCGGCATGATCGCCAT
>JBBEBJ010000177.1:0-2372 GCA_040882425.1 Chloroflexota bacterium
GCGCTGCTCCACCAGGCGGCCCGGTGGGCGCGCGGCGAGGACGTGGCCGGGGCGGGGCCGGCCGGCGGGCCTGGTGGCGGTTCGCCGGCGTCGTACGCGCCCGGCGATCACCGCGTGCCGGACGCCGTGGCGGCCACCTGGCGCGCGATCCTGCTCCGTCGCCCGAGCTGGCGGGCCGAAGCCGAGGTCCGCGCGGAGTACGAGACGGGCGGCGAGCCGACCGCGCTCATCGCCGGGCTGGGGCAGCCGGAGCCCGGTCGGGTCGCGATCGACCTGGCGGTCGTCGACGCCCGACCGGCCGACGTGTCGCCGGGCGAGGAGCCGCGCCTGGCCATCGAGATGCGCGACGGCTCGACCGGGCCGACCCTGGCCGAGGCGCTGGGGCGTTTGCCTGGCTTCGCGTTGATCGGACGTCGGTACCGACGGATCGGCTGACCCTCGCCGGGTAGAGCGCGCTACTCGCCCGCGAGCGGTTCCTTCGAACCGGGGCCTCCGAGCGAGGACGCCCCGTCGGCCGGCTTGCTGCTGGGCCGCGCGGGCAAGACCAGCAACGGATCGACGCGGGCCGTTTGCCAGGCGGGCAGCAGCATGCGCTCGACCACGCCCGGATCGATCCCGAAGCGGGCGGTCTCGAGCGGGCTGAACAGACCGTAATGCAGGTGACAGCCGGAGGCGCGCCCGGTTCGGCCCTCGTAGCCGATGAGTTCGCCGGCCTCGACCGCGTCGCCCTTCTTCACGACGGCCTTTGACAGGTGCGCGTACATGCTCCGATACCCGTTGCCGTCGTCGATGACGATGACGATCGGGAGCGTCGACCATAGCCCCTTGGCCTCGAGGCGGTCGAGGTATGGCTGCAGGTCGCCGATCCAGCCCATCTGGTTGTCGTACCGCCGGCCGGCCGCCAGGACGATCCCGCCGTGCGCCGCCACGATCCGGTCGCCGCAGAACGTGGCCAGGTCAAGGCCGTCATGCAACGGCTCGCCGGCCACGACACGGGATCCCCAACGCGACGGCCCGAACGGCAGCGTGATCCGCCCGTTCGGAAGCGGCCACTGGTACCCAGTCAGCTCCTCGACCGCGATCGGTTGTGGATAGGCCGCGGCATGGTCCCGGGCCTCGATCGATGCACCGCCGGTGGCGGGAGCCGGTGCGGCGATCGCTGCGGGCGGATCCGCCTCGACGGGCTGCGGCGCGACCGGCAGCCCGCGCGTCGAAGTGCTGCCGCCCTCCTCGGTCGCCCCCTGGACCTCGCCGACGGCGCCGGCCGAGCCCGGCGGGAACAACGTTCCGACGATCACGGAGCCGATTGCGGAAAGCGCGATCGCACCGACCGCCGCGGGCAGGAGGAATCGAGATCGACGGGTCCGGCGCCGGTGACGGGGCACGCTCGAACTGTGCCATCCGACGATGCCCGCGTGCAAGGCGGAACGGAAACACTTGCATCAACCACCCGAAATGCGCAAGACTTGCAGCATGAACCGCCGCCGCTTCTCGGAGGAGTCCAAGAAGAAGCTCTGGCGGCCCTGCCGGGAGGCACGGGCCCTGGAGCGCTGAACCGGCACGTCATCGACGGATCGGGGCCTCCAGGGAACGGAGGCTCCAGGGGCCGCGGCACCACGACGGTGTCCGCGGTTTTTGTTTGCCCGGATCCGCTCCCAATCGGCGGCCCCTCGACAACGACTGCGAGGGACACGACATGACCACCAGCATCATCCTCGGAGACGGCGGGCTGGGCCGCGCGGTGCAGACCGCCCTGCTGGCCCGGGAGGGAGCTGACGAGCGGACACGGGTCCGCCTGCTCGGCCGGCCACGGACGGGTCGCCACGACCCGCGCGAGCTCGCCGGCGCCGACCTGATCGTCGAGGCGTCACGCGCTGATGCCGTCGTCGGCAATCTCGCGTCGGGGCTCGAGGCCGGCGCGCGGCGCGTGGTCATCGCCACCACCGGCTGGCAGGCCGACCGGCCGCGGGTCGAATCGCTCCTGACCGAATACGGCTCCGCCGCGGTGGCCGCGTCCAACTTCAGCCTCGGCGTCGTCCTGTTCGGCCGCCTCGTCGAGGCCGCGGTGACGCTGTTCGGCCCGCTCGAGGCCTTCGACCCGTTCCTGCTCGAGTGGCACCGCCGGGCAAAACGCGACCGACCGTCCGGAACGGCGATCGACCTCCGCCGGCGGATCGTCACCGGTCACCCGCGGCTGGCCGACGTCGACGACCTGGAGGTCGTCTCGGTCCGGGCCGGGTCATCCCCGGGCATGCATCTCGTCGGCTTCGATGCCGACGGTGAGACCGTGGAGCTTCGGCTGACCGCGCGTGACCGCTCGGCGTATGCGGCCGGGATCCTCGCGGCCGCGGACTGGCTGGCGCGCACGCCGC
>JBBEBJ010000178.1:0-2358 GCA_040882425.1 Chloroflexota bacterium
CCGGCCAGGCGAACACCCACGGGACGAGCAACGCGATCGGCGCCGTGAGGAGCAGCAGCCCGATCGGCTCGAACCGATCCCGGACCAGGACCAGCCCGATGGCGATCGTCCCCAGCATCGCCACGGCCTGTGACGCACCCAGGGCCGGACCACCGACCACTCCGAGGAACGTCCCCCCGAGCATCGCGATCCAGGCGATGTATCCCAGGGCGAGGAGGCCCGCCCCGAACCCGAGGGCGCGACGCCTCGCCTCCCCGGCGCGCAACGCACACCCCAACGCCGCGACGAAGAGGTTCGCGGCCGCAGCGGTGGCAAGCGGAACGACCTCGGCAAGGTAGCCCGGCCAATCGAGCGGCACCGGTTGCGCCAGGACGGCGACGGCGGCGACCGTCCAGAGACCACCGCCGAGCAGCGCCGCGACAATCGGCACCATGGACGGCGTCGCTGGACGGAGCCAGGCGTCGAGGGCGCCTCGGACCAAGTCGACGCGATCGCGACCCGAGAGCGGACGTTCGTCGAGCAACGACGCCATCTCGTCGCCATATCGCGCACGCCAGGCCGGGGGATAGAGCTTGAGGAGGGCGCTCATGCACAGCCGTCCGTCACGCGCGGCGGGATCAGTCCCGGCTGACCCATTGCCACGGGCAGCGGGCCAAGGGTGATCCGGGCGGTATCGATCGTCAAGACACCGTCCCTGCCAACCTCGATCGCGAGCCGATCCATGCCGCGCGGCGCCGGCCCGTAGCGCTCACCTGCCGCCTTGATCCCGAGCCGGTCGTACCGCGACTGGTGGCACGGACAGTGGAACCAGTAATCCTCGAGGCAGGGATTCGGGCGGCAGCCGAGATGCGGACAGACCTGGGACAAGGCCCGCACATTCAGGCTCATGCCATCGCCGATGTCGTCTACGCCCGGTTGCCAGCCACCGCGGGCCGGGTCGACCACCATGACAAAGGCTCGTGCCGCAGGGACATAGGCCGGGAACCCATCCAGGACGGGGAGGCCCGGATTCATCGCGACGAGGTCCGCCAGGGTCCCGACGCGGACCTTTGGTCCGGCTCGCCCAACGGCCGACCAGGCGTACGCAAGCGTCCCGCCGACCGCTTCCAGGGCGGTGAGACCGATCCCGGCGGCGATCGCCCGGCGAAGGAGGGTCCTGCGCGACAGCCCCTGATCCTGTGCTCCCCGGCGGGCGCGCAGAACGGGTCCTGTCAGCGGTCCGATCGGCGACACCTTATCGACGTCCGTTGCCATCCGTACCGCCTGGTCGAGTCCGCGTGCCGCTTAGGCTCGCCGCTCAGCCGTCGACCGGCGGGACGCCCGGCGCATCCGGCACACGCCGGACTGCCAGGAGGATCCCGACGAGGATCCACGCCGAGCCGAGCGGGATGAGGAGCAGCGCCCGTTGATCCTCGGTGTTGAACCCGAACGCAACGAGGCTCGCGACGAAGAGCAGGATCCCGGAGCCACCGAGACGTGACATGGCAGCGATCCCGAACAGCGATCCGCCTAGTAAGGCACCAAGGAAGCCGAGGACCATGATCGGCCACGGCAGCATCATCGCTAGGGCGCCCCCGATGGCGACGATCGCGCCGGCCAACGCCATGCGGTGACGGCCCGGGAGGCCGAGCGTCACGACGAGGGCTGTCAGACCGGCGACGAACGCGGCAGCGACCGCCAGCAGCAGCGCGCCGTCAGTCCGCTTGTAACCCAGGGTCGGATCGACGCTCGAAGCGGCGAAGGCGACGCCTGCCGCCGCCCAGAGCAGTCCGGCGAGGGCGGCGAGAGCAGTGCCAAGCCATGCCGGTCGGCTCCTTTCGGGCTCGCCAGGTCTCGAAGGGTCCAGCTGCGGATGGAGTCGAGCATCGAGCGCGCCGCGGAGGACGTCGAGCCGGTCACCGGGGCTTGGCGACCTGTCGGCCATGAGCGCAAGAAACTCGACCTCGTAGCGTTCGCGCCACGCCCTCGGATAGAGGGCCACCAGGCGACTCATTGCGTTCGCCCAAGACGTTGCATTCCGGTTCGAGCGAACCCCGCCAGGCCATCCAGCTGAGCGCTGATGGTGGTCGCACCGAGTGCCGTCAGCCGGTAGGGCCGCCGCCGATCCTCCGGCTCGAGCGCCTCGATAAGGCCGCGCCGCTCGAGTCGAGCGAGTGCCCCGTAGAGGGTCCCCGGGCCGAGCGGTACGCCGGAGATCTCCTCGACGTCGGTCATGATGGCGTAGCCGTGTTTCGGACCGTCGCTCAGAGATACCAGGATATACAGCGATGGCTCCGCGAAGCGTCCGAGTCCGAGCAAATCCGCGCTCATCGTTGGAACCTCCGGGTTGACGGGGTGACGTCGTCAGTCCGCGACGAT
>JBBEBJ010000179.1:0-15136 GCA_040882425.1 Chloroflexota bacterium
GGGGCTCCTCGCCGCCCTGGGGGTCGTGGTGACCGCCTGGAACCTGCTGCTGCGGTCCTGAGGGCCGGGGGGCGGACCCGGCCGCTGGACGGAGGGCCACGACGGGGTGCAGAGCGGCCCGAGAACCCACGGCTTACGGGTCGGGCCCCGCGGCTTACGGGTCGGGCCCCGCGGTTACTGTGGGGCGCACGTTTGCGATATTCCAGCGTGGTTGACACCTAGAATCGACGATTCATGTCGTCCTGGCAGCCGATCACGAGAGGAATATCGCGGGTGTGCGCCTGACAGATACACGTCTGGTTTCGGTGAGGAGCGGCGACGGTGCCGGAGGACGCGACCGGGCATCGTTTGACGCGCCGGCCCGACGGTGCTAGAAAGCGGTACCTGCGCCGCGCTCCGCGAAGCCGCGCGCCCCTGACTCCGCACCCAATCTCGCCGCGCCCCGAAAGGACGACCGCCTCGTGACCTTCCCCGACACCGAGACCACCGCGCAGAGTCCCGTCAACCTGACCCGCCAGAAGCGGCAGCTGGCGGACCAGGCGATCGCGCATTCGTCGGCAGCTCAATGGGCCGAGGCCGCCGCCACCAACCGCAGGATCCTGGAGCTCGGGCCAGACGCCGAGGCGGAGAACCGGCTGGCCAAGGCGCTCTGGGAGCTCGGTGAGTTGCGCGCCGCGCGCGAGCACTACCAGACCGCCCTGGCGCTCGATCCGACCAACCGGATCGCCGAGCGGAACATCGATCGCCTGAAGATCCTCATGCTTGCCGCCGGCGAGCAGACCGTGCCCGCCCAGGAGGGGAGCAAGGCGCCCGTCAGCATCTTCGTCGAGGAGACCGGCAAGACCGGATTCGCCTTCCTGACCGACCTCGCCGACCCGCGTCAGCTGGCCCAGGTCAACCCCGGCGACGCCGTCGAGCTGACACCCGAGGGCAACCGGCTGATCGCGCACAGCAACGGCCTCCGGATCGGGGTGGTTGAGCCGCGCGTGGCGGCCCGCCTGCTCAAGCTGATCGCCGACGGCAACAAGTACGCGGCCGGTGTCACCTCGCTCGGCGACAAGGACGTGCGGATCATCCTCCGCGAGACCTTCCAGGACCCCACCAACTATGGGAAGGTCAGCTTCCCGACCGCGGCCAAGTCGACCGACCTTCGCCCGTACACCAAGGGCACGCTGGTCCGCGAGGAGATGGAGCTCGAGGAGGACCTCGAGGACGACGAGGAGGACGAGGAGATCGAGGATCTCGATCGCGTCCTGCCGCCCGAGTCGACGAGCGAGGAGGCCTTCGAGGATGAGCCGGACGAACTCGACGAGCCGTAACCGCTGGCGGCAGCCGATGAGGTCGACGCTGGACCTCGTCCGCTAGCATCTCTCCGATGACCGGCCGCGCCTCGTTCGCCCGAAACGACCCGGGATACTCGCTCCCGATCTTCGACCGGATTGCCCCAGCCCCTTCGCCGATGCTGGTGGCCGCGCGGATCGAGCTCCATTCCGGGCCGGGCGACGTCGTGGCCGACCTGTTCGGCCGGGGCGGCTGGGTGGCACGGGCCGCGGTTGACCTCCAGCGCCGGGGCCTGTCCCTCGAGTCGAGCCCCTTGACCCGGATGCTGGCCGAGGTCGTGCTGCGACCGCCGGACGTCCGCCACCTGGACGCGGCGTTCCAGGGGATGTCCGCCTCACCGCGCGGCGACACGAGCCTCAAGGTCTCGGTCGGTGACCTGTTTGCGACCCGCTGCGCCACCTGTGCGCGGACACTCGTGGCCGACGAGATCCTGTGGGCTGCGGAGGACGACGACGGCGACCACCAGGCTGCCCGACCGATCTCGCGGCACTATCGCTGCACCGTGTGCCGCGACCAGCGCGGCGGGTCGGAGCACCGCCAGGCGCCGCTCGACGCGGACGATCTGGCGAGAGCCATGGCGGATCCGGGTGCGGCGGGGATGCGCGCGATGCTGCGAGCGCGTTTCCCCGATGTCGCCGGTGCCCCCGACCTGCCCGACGAGCTGCTCGACCTGCACACGGCGCGGCAGCTGGTAGCCCTCGGTGCGATCCTCGAACGGATCGAGAGCGACCTTCGCGCTGCCCCGGTCCTCGCCGCGCTCCGACTCGCCCTGCTCCACGCCATCCTGCCGTCGAGCCGGCTGGCCTCTCAGCCGGCTCGGGCGTCGGCCCTCCGGATCGCAGGTGGACACGTTCGCCCGTCCACCGCGGCGCAGTGGCGCGAGCGCAACCCATGGCTCGCGTTCGAAGACGCGTTCCGGGGTGTCCGCGGGTTCATCCAGCGCCTCGACGGAGGGGCCATGGGATCGGTCCAGGCCCGGCTCGGCGAAGACCTCCGGAGCCTTGGCGAGGGGACGGCGACAGCGGTCCTGGGACTCACCGGCCCGTCTGGCCTCGTGGCCCTCCGTGACGAGCCGACCGGTTACGGGCGCTCGGGGGTCAGTCCCCGAATCCGCCTCGTGCTGGGCCAGCCGCCGATGCGTCCCAACCTGGAGCGGCTCGCCGCGACATACCACGGGACGTCGTGGGTGCTTGGTCGCGAGGCGGCCGCGCTCCTGCCGATCGATGCCCTCGCGAGCTCGTCGCTGCGACCGCCCTGGAGTTGGCAGGCGGCCTCGATCGGGCGCGCGCTCGAGGCCGTGGAGCCGTCCATGGCCCGCGACGGCCGGGTCGTCCAGCTCGTGGACGGGGGCGCCGAGGCCGTGGTCGCCGCGGTCATCGGCGGAGCGACAGCGGGCTACCGCGTGTTGAGTGCGCGGCTCGCCGATCCTGACGACGACGCGGCCGGGATCGTGGAGCTGCTGCCGCCCGGTGGCATGCTGCCGCCCGGGCCGCGGACCCGCGCCAACGTGGGTCTCGAGCCGTCGCCCGGTGGTGCCGGCGACCCCGAAATGGTGCCGGGACGCGGTCTGTTCGCACCACCGGAGCGGTTTGACCAGCGCCCGTTCTCGGCGGCCGACGCGGCCCGGACGGTGACCGAGACCACGGTCGAGACGTTACGGGCGCGCGGGGAACCGGCCCGCTACGAGCGGATCCTTGGGGAGGTACTGGTCGGGCTGGACCGCGCGGGTCAGCTTCGCCGCCTGGCCGCCGCGACGGTGCCCGCCGCCGATCCAGGCGGGCAGGGGAGGGCGCCGGGTCTCGATGCGCGGCTCACACCCGGCGACGATGCGGGTGCGCCGCGAGCGGACGACGCCGACGATCACGAACCCACGGGCTACGCCGGGCTGCGGTCCGTGCATGGCACGCCGGCCCGGGTCCGGCGGCCCGCACCGGAACGCGAAACCACGCCGGATCCGGTCGAGGCTCTCCTGACCCTGATCCGCGACGAGTTGACGGGACCAACCCAGCGTCGGCTGACCGAGATCGAGGCCGGTCGCTGGTGGCTCGCCGACCGCGAGGACGTCGATGCCGCCGCGGTCCCGCTGGCCGATCGGGTCGAGTGGGCGGTGTTCAGCCTGCTGTCGACCGCCGGTCCGATCTCCGAGGCGGCCTTCTACGAGCGGATCGCCTCGCTGTTCACCGGCCACGACCTGCCCGACGAGGGGCTCGTCCGCGCCTGCCTCGACAGCTATCGGAGCCTGGCCAGCACGCCGGACGGCCTGATCACCGGTGACGACCTGCTCCGGCGCAGCCAGGAGCACACCGACCTCCTGGCGCGCATCACGGACGCCGGTCACCGGTTGGGGATGCGCGTCTGGATCGGGCGGAGCGAGCTGAGCCGACGGACGCGCGACGGCCTCCTTGTCGATCGCCTCGACGAGCGGGAGCGGCGAGCGTACCTGGGCGGGATCAGTCGCGCCTCCGAGGACCTCGCCGAGGTCGATGCCATCTGGTACATCCGCGGCAAGGTGGCCTTCCTGTTCGAAGTCGAATGGACGGCCATGCTCGGCGAGCCGCTCCTTCGCCGGCATGCCCGGATCCCGCCTGACGACACGCTGATCCGCTTCCTGGTGGTGGCCCCGGAACGAGCCGAGCTGGTCCGCTACAAGCTGGAGCGTTCGCCGCTGCTCCGGGCCGCGCTCGACGCCGGCAACTGGCACGTCGTCAAGTCCGATCACCTCCGCGCCTTCCTCGACCGCGATCCACTCGATCTCGACGACCTCGAGCCATATCTCGGGCTGGATCCCCTGGCCGAGCGCAGCAGCGAGCAGCTGCCCCTGTTCGGCGGCTGACCGCCCGCGGCGGTAGGCTACCGGCCACCACACCCGACCCCGCCACGCGCCCGGCCTCGCCCAGCCGGGTCGCGTCCACAGAGGAGACGCACCGTGACCTCCGACCAGCGTGCATCGACGCCCGTTGACGAGCTCGCCGAGCGGTTCTGGGAAGGAATCCTGGAGCTGAACCCAACGACCGCGACGTTCTACGGCGATGATCGATACGCGGACAGGCTCGAGGACCCGGGACCGGATGGACGTGCGCGTGCTCGCGCGCTGATGGAACGCACGGCGGCCGAGGCGGCGGCGATCGCCGAGGACGGCCTCTCGACCGAGGATCGGATCACCCGGGACATGCTGCAGGTCATCGCCCAGCTCGAGATCGAGCAGGACGACCAGTCGATGCACCAGCTCCAGGTCGTCGACCAGATGAACGGGCCACAGCAGACGCTGCCGCAGCTGACCCAATTCCAGCCCGTCGACGCTCCGGAGCGCCTGGAGGCGTTCATGGCGCGCCTGCATGCCTACCCTGCGTTCATGGCCGCGAACACGCAGAACCTGCGCGACGGCCTCGCATCCGGCCTGACCGCGCCGCGCATCGTGGCCGAGCGGACGATTGCCCAGATCGAGCGGATGCTCGGGGTGCCGATCGACGGGGCGATCGTGCCGTCCATGGCCAAGGTGGCGAGCGAGGCCGACCGCGAACAGATCCGGGACGCCGTGCGCCACCACGTCTATCCGGCCGATGCCGCCTTCCTCGAGACGCTCAAGGGCGACTACCTGGCCGCGACGCGGGACGATCCGGGAATCTGGTCCGCACCGAACGGCGAGCAGCTCTATCGGACCCTGATCCGGCGCTGGACGACGCTGGAGCTCGATCCGCAGGTCGTTCACCAGATCGGCCTCGACGAGCTCGAGCGGATCGAGGCGGAGCGGCGCGAGATCGCCCGGACAGCCGGCTTCGGGGACGACACCACCGCCTACCGGGCCGCCCAGGCCGCCGATCCGGCGAACATCCCGACCTCGAAGGAAGCGCTCGTGGCGCGAGCGACCGACGACATCGAGCGGGCCATGGCCGCGGCACCCCGCTACTTCGGGACACTGCCGCGTGCCCGCTGTGAGGTCCGGCCGGTGGAGGAGTACAAGGAGAAGGACGCGGCCTTCGCCTACTACTACCCGCCGGCGCCGGACGGCTCGCGACCCGGGATCTACTACGCCAACGGCTATGACCTGCCGAGCCGCAAGTACTCGGCCCTGGCGACCACGACCTATCACGAAGCGGCACCCGGCCATCACTTCCAGATCAGCCTCGAGATGGAAAACCCGAACCTCGGCCGGTTCCGGAGGATGGGCGCGCGGATGGTCGGCGGCGCCTATGTCGAGGGTTGGGGCCTCTACAGCGAGCGGTTGGCCGACGAGATGGGGCTGTTCCGCGACGACGGCGAACGCTTCGGCATGCTGGACGCGCAGGCCTGGCGCGCGGCCCGGCTCGTCGTCGACACGGGGCTGCACGCGTTCCGCTGGCCGCGTCAGCGCTCGATCGACTTCCTGCGGAAGGCGGGGCTGACCGAGACGGACGCGGTCATCGAGACGGATCGCTACATCTCGTGGCCGGGCCAGGCCCTGACCTACATGACCGGCCACCTGGAGATCCGGCGCCTCCGCGCCGAGCTGACGGTGCGAGACGGGTCCGCGTTCGACCTGCGGGCATTCCACGACGCGGTCCTTGGCCATGGGTCGCTGCCCCTGGCCACGCTCACCCGTGAGCTGCCGAACTGGCTGGCCGCACCCGTCTGACCCTCGGGGCGAGGGGTCGTGCGTTACAGGGTGGCCCGCCGCCGCCCGACGCGCATCCGACGCATTTCGTGGCTTCCCGGCAACGTCATGACGAGATTCGTCACGCATCCGCCGATCAGGGCCGAGACTCGCGTTGACGACCGGAACGGCCGTGTGGCACGATGCGCCGACACGCGTCCCACTGGACGCAACCCGGGTCCCACGGTCCGGGTTTGCCAAACCCCCACATCGAGGTCTCTATGGCCGCCAAGTCCGCTGCCAGCCCTGTATCCGCTGTTGCTCGCGATCGCCAGTCCGCGATGTATCGGCGCGCCCTCGAGACGCTGCCCGGTGGCACGAATTCGAATTTCCGGGCCTGGGGCGACGACACGATCTATGTCGATCGGGGCAAGGGCGGTCGGGTTTGGGATATCGACGGTAACGAGTTCATCGATCTCCGGATGGGCTACGGGCCGGTCATCCTCGGGCACGGCGACGACCGGGTGGACGACTACGTCAATGAGCGGATGCGTCGCGGTGTCAGCTTCTCCCTCACCAGCGAGGACGAGGTCCGGGCGATGGAGCTCGTCAAGGAGCTGACCGGCTGGGTCGACAAGGCGCGCATGACCGTGTCGGGCACGGAAGCGACGATGCATGCGATGCGCATCGCCCGCGCCTTCACCGGGCGCGAGAAGATCGTGAAGTTCGAGGGGCAGTACCACGGCGTCCACGACTACGCGCTGATCAGTGTCTCGCCCGACAGGATGTCCGACCTCGGCGATGCCGAGAACCCGGTCCGGTTGACGTGGGGGCGCGGGATCCCCGAAGCCGTGGCCGACACGATCATTCCGGCCCGCTACAACAACATCGACTTCCTCCGCCGGCTGTTCGAACGCGAAGGTGACCAGATCGCCGCGATCATCGTGGAACCCGTGCTGGGGAACGCTCAGGCGATCATGCCGAAGCCGGGCTTCCACCAGGCGATGCGGGCCCTGACCGAGGAATTCGGGATCCTCCTGATCTTCGACGAGGTCAAGACCGGGTTCCGCCTGGCCCGCGGCGGCGCGGCGGAGTTCTTCGGGATCAAGCCGGACCTGGCCACCTACGCCAAGGCGATGGGCAACGGCTATCCGGCGGCCGCCTTCGGTGGCCGCGAGGAGGTCATGAGCGTCCTCCCCGACAAGGTCAGCCATGGCGGCACCTATGCCGGCAATCGGGTCGCTGCGGCGGCCGCCGTGCGTACCCTCGAGATCCTGCGCGACACCGAGGCGCTCGACGTCGTCCACGCGACCGGCCGGCGGATCCAGGACGGGCTCCGAGAGATCCTCAACCCGGCCGGGCTGCCCTATGTCTTTACCGGACACCCGTCCATGTTCGGGATCATGTTCACCGAGACCGAACCATCGGAGTACCGTGACTGGGCCAACACGGACCACGAGCTGTACGACGCGATCGCCGTCGGGATGATGGCCCGCGGCGCCATGCCGGAGCCCGATTCGCGCGAGCCGTGGTTCATGTGCGAGGCGCATGCGGAGGGCGACATCGTCGACCAGGTGCTCACCAGCTTCAGCGATTCGCTGGACGCCGCGCTCGAGGCCCGTGCTCACGGCCAGCTGGACCATGGCCCCGCCGGCGCGATGGCGCACCCGACAGCCGGATGAACGGACCCGGCGGCATGGTCCTGGACGGCAACGCGGTCCGCTCGGTTGACCGAGCGGCCGCGCTGCTGCTCGCGCTCGGCGAGAGCCAGGGTGAGGCCGGCGTGACCGAGCTCGCCCGCCGGCTCGGGCTCCACAAGTCGACCGCGTCCCGCCTCCTCGCGACCCTCCAGAAGCGCGGCCTCGTCGAGCAGGACGACGAGACCGGCAAGTACCGGCTCGGCCTGGTCGTGATCCGCCTCGCCGAGCGCGCCGAGAAGACACTCGACCTTCGAGGCATCGCGCTGCCGGAGCTGGAACGGCTCGCACGGCTGACCCACGAGACGACCGGTTTGGGGATCCTCGAGGACGACTCGCTGCTGGCCGTGGCCCAGGTCGACGGCCCCAACCTGATCGCCGTCGGCGACTGGACAGGTCGGGCCACACCGCTCCACTGCGTGGCGTCGGGCAAGGTGCTGCTCTCGTCGCTCGCCGAGCGCGAGGTCCTTCGGATCGTCCGGCGCGGTCTCGTCAGTTACACGGAACGGACAATCGTCGAGCTCGAGCCGCTGCTCGAGGAGCTCGCGCGGATCCGGCGGCGCGGGTATGCGACGGCGATCGGCGAATACGAGCTCGGACTCAACGCGGTCGCGGCGCCGGTCCAGGATGCGCGCGGCAACGTGATCGCCGCGGTCGACATCTGGGGACCCGCATTTCGCGTGACGCCACGACGCGTTCCCGAGCTTGCGGCACAGGCCCGCGAAGCCGCCGCCGCCATCTCCGTCCGGCTGGGCGGGGCGGGTCCCGAGCGCGAGCCCGTCCGGGTCCACGCCCCCGCAAGCGCCACCGCCTGACCTTCGAGGCGCGGGGCGTCCTGCGTTCGCGGCGCGAGGGCGCCCAACGTTGACGGCGCGGGGCGCGCTAGGCTTCGGGCATGCCGGACTTCGAGGAAGAACCCTGGAGCACGCTGCTCTCGATCCTGCGCGACGACGTGATCCCGGTCGCGCTGATCATCATCGCCGCCTACGCCGCCATTCGGCTCGCGCGGCTGTTTGTCCACGGGATCGTCAAGACGCTGCTCGATCGCGAGGCGACCGAAGGGACCGCGCAGGAGCTCAGCGCCGTCGAGCTCAGAAAGCGGATGGACACCCTCGACGCGCTCGGTGGTCGGACGCTCCAGGCATTCATCGTGGTGATCGGTGGCCTGATGGTCCTTGGGCGCGTCGGTCTCGATATCGGCCCTGCGATCGCCGGCCTGGGCGTGGTCGGCATCGCCGTCGGCTTTGGCGCCCAGAGCCTGGTCAAGGACTACCTCAACGGAGCGTTGATCCTCATCGAGAACCAGTTCGGCAAGGGTGACGTCGTCCGGGTCGCCGGCGTCTCCGGCAGCGTCGAGGACTTCACCCTGCGCCGGACCACCCTGCGCGATCTCGACGGGGTCGTCCACACCATCCCCAACGGTGAGATCCGGGTCGCCTCCAACCTGACCCGCGTCTGGTCGCGCATCAACCAGGACATCACCGTCGCCTACGGCACGGACATCGACAAGGCCATCGACGTGGTCGACCGGGTCGGGGTGGAGATGGCCGGCGATCCGCAATGGAAACGGCGAGTCCTCGAAGCGCCCCGGGTCGAGCGGGTCGAGGCGCTCGCCGAGTACGGCGTCACGCTCAAGGTCCTCGGCACGGTCCGGGCCGCCGATCAGTGGGCAGCCGGCGGCGACTTCCGCAAGCGGCTGCTGGCCGCCTTCAAGGCCAACGGGATCGAGATCCCGCGCCCGCAGCGGGTCGTCCTCGCCCGTGATCCGCGCGACCCGGGCCTCGACGTCGGTCTGGCGCCGGACCAGGACGACCTGGCCGCGGGCATGGAGTAACCGCCAGCGGGAGCATGGACTTGTCCTTCAGAGCAGAACAAAGGGAGCCGAATCGGGGCGGTGCCCCGCCCGCGGGGGCCAAGGTTCGACTCGGCGCGCCACTCTGGCCGGTCGATCGCGGAATCCACCCGTCGACGCCGCTTGACCACGTGCAATCGATCACCCGGACCGGGTCGAGCGACCATCTCGCCGTGTCCTGGGCTGCCGGTGCGACGGGTTTGTTTCTCTGCCGAGAACATCGGTAGGGTGGTGCGAGCAACCGGGCGCCTCGCGGGTCAACTCGCCAGAAGGACCGAGCCAGGCCCGGTCAACCATGGCGTGGACGGCCCGTCGAGCCGTCGACGCACGTTGCGGAGGTCGCGCCACGCGTGGCCGCGCGGTAGGATGGCCCGGCCAGCCGACAACGAAATGCGAGGGTTCCGTTGAGCGTCGAGCCGTCCACCCCGTCGCCCGAGATCGAGAATCTGCTTGCCGAGTCCCGCACCTTCCCGCCCGATCCCGCGTTTGCGGCGCAGGCGAATGCGACGGCGGACCTGTACGAGGAAGCCGAGCGCGATTTCGAGGCCTTCTGGGCCAAGCGCGCGCGCGAAGGGATCGACTGGTCGAAGCCTTTCGAGACGACGCTCGAATGGAACCTCCCGTTCGCGAAGTGGTTCGTCGGTGGCGAGCTCAACGTCAGCTACAACTGCGTGGACAGGCACGTGGAGCGAGGTCTCGGCGACAAGGTCGCGTACCACTGGATCGGCGAGCCGGGCGACACGAGGACGCTGACCTTCCGCGACCTCCAGCGCGAGGTCAGCAAGGCGGCCAACGCGCTCAAGGAGCTCGGTGTCGGGACCGGTGACCGGGTCGCGATCTACATGCCGATGATCCCGGAGCTGCCGATCGCCATGCTCGCCTGCGCCCGGATCGGCGCGCCGCATACGGTCGTCTTCGGCGGCTTCTCGGCCGAGGCCCTGTCGGGGCGGATCAACGACTGCGGCGCGAAGGTGTTGATCACCGCGGACGGCGGCTGGCGGCGCGGCAAGAGGGTCGGCCTCAAGCACCACGCGGACGAGGCGATCGCGGACGCGCCGTCGATCGAGTCGGTGATCGTCGTCGACCGGTTTGGCGACGGCGTCCACATGGTCCCCCGCCGCGACCACTGGTGGCACGAGATCGTCGAGCGCCAGTCCGAGGACTGCCCGCCGGTGCCGGTCGAATCCGAGCACATGCTCTACCTGCTCTACACGTCGGGCACCACGGCCAAACCGAAGGGCATCCTCCACACCACGGCCGGCTACCTGGTGGGGACCTCGTTCACCCACGAGGCGATCTTCGACGTCAAACCCGACGACGTGTACTGGTGCGCGGCCGACATCGGCTGGGTGACCGGGCATTCGTACATCGTCTACGGTCCCCTGGCCAACGCCACGACCGGGATCCTGTACGAGGGCGCGCCCGACACGCCCGACTGGGATCGCTGGTGGCAGATCATCGAGGACTACAAGGTCTCCATCCTGTACTGCGCGCCGACCGCGATCCGGGCGTTCATGAAGCAGGGCGAGGCGTACCCGGCCAGGCACGACCTGTCATCGCTGCGCGTGCTCGGGTCGGTCGGCGAGCCGATCAACCCGGAGGCGTGGCTCTGGTACCGCGAGCATATCGGCGGTTCTCGCATCCCGATCGTCGATACCTGGTGGCAGACCGAGACGGGCCAGATCCTGATCACGCCGCTCCCCGGCGTGACGACCACCAAACCCGGGTCCGCCACGTTCGCCTTCCCCGGCATCGATGCGGACGTCGTCGACGCCAATGGCGTCTCGGTCCCGAAGGGCGGCGGTGGCTACCTCGTCCTCAAGCGACCGTGGCCGGCGATGCTGCGCGGCATCTACGGCGATCCGGAGCGCTACAAGGAAACGTACTGGAAGCGGTTCCCCGGGATGTACTTCGCGGGTGACGGCGCCAAGCGCGACGAGGACGGCTACATCTGGCTGCTCGGCCGGGTGGACGATGTGATGAACGTGGCCGGCCACCGGATCTCGACGACCGAGGTCGAGTCGGCGCTGGTCGATCACCGTTCGGTCGCCGAAGCGGCCGTCGTCGGGAAGAAGGACGAGGTGTCCGGTCAGGCCATCTTCGCGTTCGTCATCCTCAAGGCGGACCAGGAGCCATCTGACGCCCTGGCTGTCCAACTGCGCGAGCACGTCGCCTATGTCATCGGCCCGATCGCCCGGCCCAAGTTCCTGATGTTCGTCCCCGACCTGCCAAAGACCCGGTCGGGCAAGATCATGCGGCGGCTGTTGCGGGACATCGCCGAGGGTCGCGTGCTGGGCGACACGACCACGCTCGCAGACGCGGCGGTCGTGGAGACGATCCGCGAGAACAGCGGAGCGGCGGAGGAGTAGCGATGCCGTTCGACTTCCTGCGCCGAAGGAAGGAGCCGCCGCCCGAGGCGACAACCGACACGTTGCCTCGGCCCGTCCCCGAAGGGCCTGGTGTTCCCTTCGAGGGGCTGACCGAGGAGTGGCGATTGGTCGGCCGCATGCTCATCGAGGGCCGCCTTTCGGACGCCCTGAATCGTCGCGAGCCGATCGCGCTGGCCGATATCCATTGGGCGGCGATGGAGGGCGACGATGCGCTCGAGGCAGCGCCGGGCCTCAAGTCCGTGGACCCCTACGATCTCATCGTGGTGATCGCCGGTCAGGATTCGCTTCCGAAAATGACCGAGGCTGAACGGTCGGCCCACAAGGTCCACAAGGTGACATACGAGGTCGGCCTGGAGGTCCCTCCGTACCGGGTCGTCGGAACCGTTCAGCTCTACCCGGGCTACGAACCGGTCCGGTTGCTCGATCGTTCGAACGAGATGTTCGTCGCAGTCGTCGACGCGACCGCAACGATGGGAGACCGGCTCGTCAGCCAGCCCGGCACGGACGTCATCCTGGTCAACCGGGCGTACCTGCGCGGCGTCGAGCAGGTTGATGCCCGGACCGGTGAGCGGTACGAGAAGCTGCCAGGCGGATCGCTCGGTGGCGCCCAGTGGACCGACAAGACCCGATAGGGCAAGGACCCGCCGCCCTTCGCACGGGATCTCGCATCACGGCTCAGGCGCGAGCCGGATTCTCCTTGATCCGGGCGGGGAAGCGGAAGCCGCCGCGGACGCTGCCCTCGGGCTTCTGCTTGCCGAGGAGCCCGTCTGCGAGTGTGTCAAAGTCCGCGCTGATCTTCTCCCGCGGGAACATCTCGGTCACTGTGCGACCTTCGTTGGCGGCCCGGACAAAGAGCATGCCGGCGGATCGGATCTGGGCGAACGCCGACGCTCCGAGGGTACGCTCGATGTCGGACACGGAGACGCCGCTGTTGGCCCGGTTCACGACCATCGATACTCGTTCGCGACAGCCCAGGGTAAGGGCGACATCCAGGAACTGCGCGGCGGCGCGGATTGCAGGCACGTCCGGTGTGACCGGTACGATGATCCGATCCGCTTCGTCGAAGATCGCCTGATTGAGCTCACTGTACGAGGGGTGCAGATCGACCACGATCACGTCGAACGAGCGTCGGGCGAGCTTGATTGCCGCCTTGACTCGCTCCGGGTCGAGGATCTCGGTGTCGATCGGCGAGTCGGTGAGGGCGACCACCCGCAGGCCGGACCCGTGCGCGAACGCCAGCTGCGCGAACGTCTCCGATGGGCCGCCCTCGGCCTCGTCGCGCCAACTGTCGGCGACCGTCCGGTGCGCCTCGATTGCGAAGGATGAGGCGACATGTCCGGTGACGGTGTCGGCATCGATGAGCAGGACTTCCTTGCCTTTGCGGCCCTGAAGCGAAGACGCAAGGTTGGTCGCGATGGTGGTCTTGCCGACGCCGCCCTTGGGGTTGAAGATCGCGATCATGGTCGCCCGCCGGTTCCAAGCCTCATGACCTTCTGGCCCTGCCTGCAGCACGGGCCCGCTGCCGTCGTCAATCGTCTCTTGCCGGATGCACATCGCTTCGACTCGCCAACGGATCGAATCGGCGGAGTAGGGTCGGGTGAAGTACTCGTTCCCCGAGCGCTCGTCCGCGGTCGCGAGGCGCTCGAAGTCACGAGTTGAGACGACGGTCAGTGCGGGGATCTCGCGGCCTTCCTCATGCAGCGTTCGCTGAAAGGCATCGAGCTCGTCATCGTCGATCTCGCCATCCAGGATGGCCACCGCGACGTCGCGCCGGCGATCGAGGATGGCCTCCAACTCGATCGCTCGAGCGACCATGACGACTTCGAACCCGGCCAGCGCGAGCTCGCCGAACACAAGATCGGATTCTTCCGCGGGGAGGGCCATGACGATTGCAGGTCGGGCCACGTTGCGTTGACTCCTGGGTTTCCCGATCGTCGATTAGCCGTTGGTCTCACGATCCTTTGCCGTGACGACGATCGCGTCGTCATGTTCGCCGGTGATCTCGATGTCAAAGCCCGGCAGCGTCTGGACGGAGGCCGACAGGGCGGATCCGAGGCTGTGCCCAACCGTGAAGGCGAAGTCGCCATCGCGCCCGGAGGCAACGGCGATGTTCGTGACGCCAGCAAGCCGGCCAAGGCTGCGCTTGAAATTCGCGATGTTCGCGACGCTCACCAGGCCCGATACGACGAGCCGGGTCGAGCCATGCTCGGCAGCGGGCGCGTCTTCGATGGCCGGGAGCGGCTCCTCGACTGCCGCATTCGCGAGCTGCTCGGCGTCCGGCGGGGTGAGTTCCTCCTCGCTCTCGAGGTCCGCGGTGAACGATGCGGCCTCTACCTCGGCGGCGGCGAAGTCGACGCCAGTCGAGCCGTGGCCGCCTTCCGATGGCGAAAACACTCTCGCGAGTCGCTCGGCAGAGGGCTCACTCGCGCTCGACACCGATGCGGCCACGTCGGTCAGGCTTGGCGGTTCGGGCATGGACTCGGCCATCGTTGCGATCCGGGTTGGATCCTCTTCGGCATTCAGGCGCTCGAAGAAAGCGGCCAGTTCGGCTTCGTACGCGGCGACAACCACGGCGATTCGTTCGGTCCGTGCCTCGATGGTCCCGGCGTGCTCGACCATCTCGTCATCGAGCGCAGCCTTGCGGGCGGAGATCCGGGACTCGGTTTCCTCGCGGACTCTGGCAATCTCGGACTTCGACCAGTCCCGAATTGCCGCGACGTCGCCATCTGCCTTGCTGCGGAGCTCAGCGGCCTCATTGGTGGCGCCAGCATGGATCTCGTCGACGACAGACTTGGCCTCGACCTCGAAGCGGGCCATGGTCTCTGTCCGGGCGTTCTCGACGGCGGCCTGCATGGCCCGACTCAGCTCGGCCATGAACTTGGTTGCGCGCCGGACCGAATGGGGCGTGGCCTCGACCTCGGTCCCCTCGGGGGTGGTCGCGGATGGCTCTGGGGCAAGGGACGGCTCGAACCCGTTGGACGATGCTGGCAGGGGAGTGGTCTCGATCATGGCTGTTTGCTGAGCCTCCTCGGCGCCTGACTCGACGCCCATGACGGATTGATCATCAGTCGCGTCGGCGCCGGTGCCCCAAGGGAGCCGGAACCCTGGTCGTGTATCAGTTGCCATTGGTTGAGAACCTCGGGTCGATGGGCGGATCGGACACTCAGATCCGATTTCCATGTCGTGATCCGCATCGTGTCAGCGACGATGGGTCCGGTGCAGTTGGCTAGAGGTACCAGCGGTCCGGGCCGGTGGTACCGGATGGCATGGGGCGGTGCGTGCCGGA
>JBBEBJ010000180.1:0-2333 GCA_040882425.1 Chloroflexota bacterium
CAGGTTGTGCGCTGACGTAACAGATCGGCGGACGTCACCAGTACCTTTCGGCCTCTCCGTCGACGATGGGTGTCGAATAGGCTCCGGGCTATGCATCGAATCGGCGCTGCGTCCGCCATGCTGCCCGCGACCTTCCTTGGCGTCGGAGCGTTTGCGGCTGCAATCTCGGGGTTCGCGTCCGTCCTGTCGCCGCTGCTCCTGGTCGCTGCGCTCGGTTGCCTCGTCGGCGTCGCGGCGGGAGCGGTCGCCCAGCGCGGCAGGGTCACCGCG
Organism: Chloroflexota bacterium; assembly: GCA_040882425.1. GTDB lineage: Bacteria > Chloroflexota > Limnocylindria > Limnocylindrales > CSP1-4 > SPCO01. The sequence continues at coordinate 271 of JBBEBJ010000180.1, forward strand.
CTCGCCGATGCGGCGGCACTCATCGCGACGGGCTCGGCGGTCGAGGTTCCGCATGCCGACCGATACGGTGCCCTGACGCCAATTGCGCGGGAGCTCGGAGGAATCGCCGACGCACTACAGGCGGCCAAGGAGGCCGCGACGATCGACCGCCTCACGAGGGTCGCCAACCGGCCAGCGTTGCTCGCTCACCTGTTCGCGGAGCTCGAGCGTGTCGCTCGCTACAACCGACCCCTCTCGATTGCCTTCATCGATATCGACCATTTCAAGGCGGTCAACGACACGTTCGGCCACGAGATGGGCGACGTCGTCCTGCGTGGCGTCGCGGACGTGTTCCGGGAGAACACGCGGGGCGTCGACCTGGTCGGGCGCTACGGCGGCGAAGAGTTCGTCCTCGTCTTCCCGGAGACACCGGTCGACGAGGCTGCTGCCGTCGCCGAGAAGCTGCGCCTGCTCGTGCTCAAGAAGCATTTCGATGCTGGCGCCGCAGGCGAGATCGCCGTCTCGGTGTCGATCGGGGTCGCCGGCGGGCAAGGGGTGCACCTGCGGGTCGATCAGCTCCTTCGCGATGCCGACGCGGCAATGTATTCGGCCAAGTCGCTTGGGCGCAACCAGACCTACGTGTTCGCCGAAACGGACGATGATTCAGCACGCATCCCGCGTGCTCCGGTCTCGGCCGCCGGGCGGGCGCGGGCGGCCGAGGTTGGTGACCTGGCGCGCCAGGCTGCGGAGTCGGCGTTGGCGGCCATCATCTCCCCGCTGCCGCACTACCGGGGCAAGCCCTCCGCCCTCATCGCGGCGATCGCCGTAAGGATGGCCACGGCGCTCAAGCTCCCAGAGCAGGAAGTCCAGCGAATCCGCATCGCGTCGCTGCTCCACGACATCGGAAAGGTTGCCGTCCCGGCGCAGATCCTCGAGAAGCCAGGCCCACTGTCGCCGGAGGAATGGCAGACCGTCGTCCAACACCCCCGCATCGGGCAGGTGATCATCGACCAGGTGGCCACCGTGAAGGATGCCGGCGCGATCATCCTCCACCATCACGAGCGATTCTCGGGCCACGGCTACCCGCATGGGCTGCGCGGCACCGACATTCCCATCGGCGCCCGGATCGTCGCAATCGCCGATGCCTATGACGCCATGGTCAGCGACCGACCATATCGCGCCGCGATCGGGCATGAGGCCGCCGTCGCCGAGCTGCGCGAGCACATGACCCTGCAATTCGATCCGGAGCTCGTCACGCTCTTCTGTGACCTCTTTGCCGACTGCGCGCCGGTAGCCGACCCGACCCTCCTGATCAGTCCGCCGCTGGACATGCCGAGGGCGCGTCCCCCACGCGAGCGACACCGCGCGGCATCAGGCTGATGATGAACGTGGTGGTTCCAGGGTGATCAGTCTGCGAAGGCACCTTGGGCTGCTGCCGGACCCGTCGGACGTGGTGCCCGTCGAGGCTGAGCTCGAACCGGTGCTCGCCCCGCTCGAGGTCGAGGTCGAATTCGCCGCATACGCTGAGGACTGCCGGATCTTCGGGTTCTGGCGGCACGATGCTGAGCGGCTGACCGATGGATTGAACGCCCATGACGAATACCTGCTGCAACACGTGCTGCTCGCCGCGCTTGACGATGGGCATACGAGTGAGGCTCGTGAGCTGCTCGTGCGCCGAGACGAAGTGTTGGCTATCCGAGGCGCAGGGCCGCGCGGCAACGTTGCACGCCGCGCGCGCACCCGCCCATCGCCCGTGACGCTCAAGACAGGACCCTACACGATCCATGGCTATATCCACGGGCCGCCTGGGGCGGATGCGGTTCGGCAGATCAATCGACGACGGCCGATGGTCCCGCTCACGGACGCGTGGATCGAGTATCCGGCGGTCGGCAATCTCCATCGGGCTCGCGTCGGTCCGATCATCGTCAACCACGAAGTCCTCGACTGGATCCGTCCTTCGCGTGACGAGGAGGTCCAAATGCCTGGTCTCCCGGTCGAACGGGCCATCGACCCGCATGCCAAGGACCTGACCGGCTACATCCTCACCTGGCAGGAATGACCGCCAGCGACTCGATCAGCTCTGG
>JBBEBJ010000181.1:0-2324 GCA_040882425.1 Chloroflexota bacterium
TGCCCGTCATCATTGCCGCCGTCGCCGCCGGGGCGATCCTGCTGATCATCTATGCCCTGACCAGCAGCGCACCGGTCGATCCAGTGCAGGCTCGGCTGACCCAGCTCGGCACGATGCAGGCCAAGAACCTCGAGGAACTGGAGCTCCAGGCCCCCTTCACGGAGCGGACCCTGCGGCCGCTCGTCGCGCGACTGTCCGGATCGGTTTCGCGGGTCACGAGCTCGTCGTTCTCCGAGCGGACCGAGAAACGGCTCGCGCTCGCGGGCAATCCGGGCGACATGCGCGTGGCCGACTGGCTCGGCATCAAGGCGATCGGCGCCATCATCGGCGGGATCCTGTTCTTCTTCCTGTTTGTCGTCGTCGGCGTCCTCAGCCTGCCGTTCCCGATCGCGGTCGTCATGGCCGGTGTCGGTGCGTTGTTCGGCTACACGATCCCCGAGTTCTGGCTGGGCGGCCGCGTCAAGAAGCGCCAGCACGCCATCCTGCTGATGATCCCGGACGCGCTCGATCTCTTGACGATTTCGGTGCGCGCCGGCCTCGGGTTCGACGCCGCGCTCGGCAAGGTCGTCGAGAAGCTGCCTGGTCCCCTGTCAGAGGAGTTCCGGCGGGCATTGGCCGAGGTTCGCGTGGGCAAGCAGCGACGAGAGGCCCTTCGCGACATCGTGGCCCGGACAGAAGTTGCGCCGCTCACCAACTTCATCGGCGCGATCATCCAGGCCGAGCAGCTCGGTGTGTCGATCTCCAAGGTGCTCCAGGTCCAGTCGGAGCAGCTGCGTATCGAGCGTCGCCAGCGAGCCGAGGAACAGGCCGCCAAGGCGCCGATCAAGATGCTCTTCCCGCTCGTCGGGTGCATCTTCCCCTCGCTGTTCATCGTCATCCTCGGGCCGGCGCTCATCCTGATCGCCCTGAACCTGGGGTAGGCGTCCGCGGCACGATTGGGCGGTACCCGATGAGCGCTGCAGTACCAGTGAGCGCGGCGCGGAACGTCGAACGCGGCACCGTCCTTGCGACGCGGCTGGAGACCGCCGACGGTCTCTGGGGCAAGTTCATGGGGCTGATGGGCCGGGCCTCACTGGACCCGGACGCCGGCCTCTGGCTTCCCGGCACGAACGGGATCCACATGATGTTCATGCGCTTCCCGATCGACGCGGTGTTCGTCGGGCGGCCGGATGCCGCCGATGGACCCCTCCCCGTTGTTTCGGTGCACCCGGGGTTGCGGGCGTGGATCGGCCTGGTCCCGCTCGTCCGCGGCGCGCACGGCGTGCTGGAGCTGCCCGTCGGCACGATCGCGCGGACCGGTACGGTTCCGGGCGATCACATCGTGCTGGACTCGCCGTCCGGCTAGCGGAGCCTCACCTCCGCCCGATACGCCGCGGTGAAGCCCGCCTGATCATCATCCGCCCATGGCGGTGCTTCGAGCCTTCTCCGACGTCGCGTCGGCGGCCCTGGACCTCGCGTTCCCGGCGTCGTGCGCCGGCTGCGGGCGCGAGGGCGAGCCGTTGTGCGCCGCCTGCCGACCCGCGCTCGACGCTCGCCTGGAGCTGCCCGGCGGCACGCCAATCGGGCTGCCCGCCGACCTCCCTGCGCCGCTGCTCCAGGTCGAGTGGTGCGCACCGTTTGCCGGACCGGTTCGGGGCGCCCTGCTCCAGCTGAAGTACGCGGGCGAACGGCGCCTGGCGCGCCCGCTGGGCGAGGCAGTCGCCAGGCGATGGGCGCGCGTCGGCGAGGGTGCCACCGTGGTCGTGCCCGTCCCGGTACACGCCGACCGCGAACGACAGCGAGGCTACGACCAGGCGGCCCTGATCGCGGAGGTTGCCGCCGCGACCCTTGGCCTTTCCTGCGTTCGGGCGCTCGTGCGCTCGAGGGCGACCGCGGCCCAGTTCGAGCTCGGTCGCGACGAGCGTTCGGCCAATGTCGCAGGCGCATTTCGGCTTCGCACCCTTGAAGCCATCGAAGCGGTCGCCGGCCGCTGGGCGCTCCTCGTCGACGACGTCGTGACGACCGGCGCAACACTTGCCGCCTGCGGCGTGGCCCTGCAGGAGGCCGGCGCCTACGTCGTGTCCGCGATCACCGTCGCCCGCGAACGTTGAGGCCGTCCGGGACCTGATGGGCAGCCGCAAATGATCCTCTTGCTGTCTTGCATTTGATCCCTTATGGAGCCCCGCCACTCGCCGTCGGGCAACTCGATGATTGCGAGCGCGGGATCGGCGAGGTGCCGGACCGAGGCACTGCGCAGCCGCGTCTTGCTCCGGAGAACAGGCTTCCAGGCGGGGATGTCGTCGACGATCATGAGACGACCCAGGGCCCCAAGGTAGCCGCGCGTC
>JBBEBJ010000182.1:0-2315 GCA_040882425.1 Chloroflexota bacterium
CGTTCGAGGCCGCCGGCACCGAGCACCAGCACGCGCCGGATCCCCGGATCGTGCGCGCGGAGGTAGATCGCGGTCGCGCGCGCGGAGGAGACGACCGTCTCGGGGGTCACGGGGGCCCCCATCGCCGCGAGCCGGCTCTGGTAGTCCGCCCGGTAGTGCATGGAGTTGTTCGTGACGTAGACCACGTCGTCGCCGCGTGCCGCGCGATCGGCGAGCACGGCGGCCACGCCCGGCACGGGGTCTGCGCCGCGGTAGACGACCCCGTCCAGGTCGACCAGGAGGAGGAGGCTCATGGGCCCGATCGTAGCCGTGCGCCCTCCGGCGCGTACGATGGGGTCGATGGCCGCCCCCGACCGCAACCCGCTTGCCAACACCGCGCGCCTCCTGGTCGACGGGACGAACCTGCTCCACAGTCTGTCTCGCACCGCCGGCGCGGCCCCGGCGGCGACGCTGATCGGGCGCCTGCGGGCGGTGGTGCCGGCGCCCGTCGCGATCGAGCTCGTCTTCGATGGCCCACCCGAACAGGGCCTCCGCAATGAGCGGATCGCTGCCGGGACCTCGGTCCGATACGGCGGCCCACGCAGCGCCGACGCCGTGATCCTGTCCCTGATCGACGAGGTCCGGCTCGTGGATGGGCCCAACGGCACCGCGGGTCTCCTGGTCGTGACCGATGACCGTGACCTGAAGTACGAGGCACGGATGCGCGGCGCCCGGACGGCCGGATCCGCGTGGCTGCTCGGTCGGCTCGGCAGCGGCCGGCTGTCGGCGTCGTCGATCGGAAACCCTCGGCCACCGCGCCCGGTGGCATCGACGTCTGCCGCCTCGCAATCGGATGGCGATCCCGCCGAAACCGACCGCGTCGGCTGGCGGCCGGGCCGTGGCGCAACCGCCAAGCGAGGCAACCCGCGGCGGGCTCCCAAGGCGGGTGGGACTGGTAGGATGCGGCCGTGAATCTCGTCGACGTCCTCAACGGGGTCTGGAACCAGATCCTCGAGATCACCTCCCTGTTCGTGATGCCCGACTGGGGCGCCCTGATCGGGTTGCTGCCGATCCTCGTGGTGCTCGGGCTGGTCGCGCCGTTCCTGACCTTCCTGGCCCTCGGAACCGTCATCTATCTCGTCCGGAGGCCCCGGCTCCGGGTCGCCTTCGAGGAGGGTCCGCGGGTGGCCGAGCTCGGACCCGGCGGCGAGCCCGTCTTCCCGGTCGGGATGCCCTACTGCCGCCGCGACGCGATGGTCTATCCGTCGGGCACCCATCGCTGCGAGCGCTGTCACGACCAGCTCGCCGTCATCTGCCCGATGTGCGGCCTCGGGCGGTCGGCGCTCGCCGACACCTGCTCGAACTGCGGGCTCGTGCTGAAGGTCAAGACCCGGTCCGTGGTCGTGCCGGCTTCAGCGGGCCCCAGGCCCGGCGGCGCGGCCGCGGCCTGACCGATCCGATGACGTCCCGCGCAACTCCCGTCCGGCGCGCAACGTCTCGACGGTCGTGAGCATGGAAGCCGTCTCGTCCGGCCTGTTCTCGCTGGGCGTGGTCCTCGTCGCGCTCGGGTTCGCGGCGCACGTCGGGCACGCCGTGATGCTCGCCAATGGCCGGCGAACGGTGTCGGTCGTGGTTCCCGGTCGACAGCCGGCCTACGCCAGCGTGGTCACGGGCTCGTTCGTAACCGCGCAGCAGCAGGCAGCCGCCAGTGGCCCGAGTGCCGCCGGGTCGCCGAGTCCGCTGTCGCGCGTCGCGCTCGGGTTGAGCCTGGCAGGCTGGCTCGTCCTTGGTGGCTCGCTCCTCCTGCGCGCCGCGATCGTCGGTCGCGGGCCGTGGGGCAACATGTTCGAGTTCAGCGTCGCGTTCGCATTCTCGATGGTCGGTGGCTACCTGTTCCTGCAGCGACGCTATGCGATCCGCTCGATCGGGTTCCTGCCGCTCGGCGTCGCGCTGGCGGTCCTGCTCTACGCGTCGAGCCTCCCGTCCGAGATCAAGCCGCTCGTGCCGGCACTCCAGAACGCACCGCTGCTGACGATCCACGTCGGGATGGCCGTGCTCTCGTACGGGATCTTCGCGACGAGCTTCGCGGCGGGGGTCGCCTACCTGATCCAGGGCCAGCACGACCGGTTCGCCTGGCTGCCCTCGCACAAGGTGCTCGACGAGGCGGCCTACCGGGCCGTGATCATCGGCTTCCCGATCTTCGCCACGATGATCATCCTGGGCTCCTGGTGGGCGTCGATCGCCTGGTCGCGCTATTGGGGCTGGGACCCCAAGGAGACCGCGGCGCTCGTCACGTGGCTGATCTACGCGGTCTACCTGCACGCCCGGAACCAGCG
>JBBEBJ010000183.1:0-2300 GCA_040882425.1 Chloroflexota bacterium
CGGGTCTGCTTCTTCTTGAACCAGAGCTCGATCTCGCCGGTGGGGCCGTTGCGGTGCTTGGCCAGCTTGAGCCTGACGACCTCGCCGTCGTGCTCCTGGTCGTCCGATCCGCGCTCCTTGTCGCGCCACAGGAACATCACGAGATCCGCATCCTGCTCGATGGCGCCCGATTCACGCAGGTCCGAGAGCCGCGGCTCCTTCGACTCGCGCATCTCGGGCTGGCGTGACAGCTGCGACAGGGCGATCACCGGCACCGACAGCTCGCGTGCGAGCGCCTTGAGCCCGCGCGAGATCTCCGAGACTTCCTGGACCCGGTTCGCATCGCGGTTGGTGGTGGTCGCCTGCATCAGCTGCAGGTAGTCGACGATGACGAGGTCGAGCCCGCTCTCGGCCTGGAGCCGGCGCGCCTTTGTCCGAAGCTCCATCGCCGAGATGTTGGGTGTGTCGTCGATGTACATGGGCGCCTCGGAGAGCGCGTTCATGGCCGGGGCGATCCGGGCGAAGTCCATCTCCTCGAGAAAGCCGCTGCGGAGCCGCTGCGAATCGATGTTCGCGACGCTCGACAGCAGGCGCAGGACGAGCTGCTCCTTGCTCATCTCGAGGCTGAAGACGCCGACGCTCTTGCCCTCCTTGACGGCGGCGTGCTCCGCGATGTTCAGGGCGAAGCTCGTCTTGCCGACCGATGGGCGCGCGGCAACGACGATCAGGTCGCTCTTCTGGAGACCCGTCGTCAGGGTGTCGAGGTCCGTGAAGCCGGTCCGGACGCCGCTGATCTCGCCGCGATGCGCGTGCAGGTAGTCGAGCCGGTCGTACGCGTCGTGGAGGAGCGACTTGAGCGGGCTGAACCCGGCATCGACGCGTTTCTGGCTGACCGCGAACAGCTCCGCCTCGGCGCGGTCGATCGCCTCCTGGATCTCGGCCGGGTCCTCGTAGCCGATCCCGGCGATCCGCCCGGCCGCGCCGATCAGGTTGCGCAGGACGGCCTTGCGTTCGACGATCCTCGCGTACTGCGTGACATGGACGGCGGTCGGCGTTTCGTTGGACAGGCTCGAGAGGTAGGCACGCCCGCCGATGGCCTCGAGCTCCTCCTTTCGCTCGAGCGTCTCGGCGACCGTCACGATGTCGATCGGCTCGCGACGCTCGAACAGCTCCAGGGCGGCCGCGTAGATCCGGGCATTGGCCTGCCGGTAGAAGTCCGCCGGCCGGAGGAACTCGGCCACTTCGATGACCGCGTCGCGGTCGATCAGGATCGCCCCGAGCACGGACTGCTCGGCTTCGAGGCTTTGCGGCGGCAGGCGGTCAATCACGCGGGGAAGACTCCAACGGCGGATGGGTCGTCATTCTCGGTCGGTGACCCCCCGGCCCGGTCAACGAAGGCTGGCGCCTCACCGGGCACCATCCACGAACTTCCCCGTCATGTTCGCCGGTTGTGGACGATTCAGTGGATATCCACCACGTTGGCTACAGAGAATCGGAGCCCAGGGCGTTCGAGGCCAAGGCGGACGCTGAGCAAAGGAGCGCGCGCACTGGAAGTGCGTAAGCGACTGGCGGAGGCGTCCAACGCGGGCATCGGGCGTCCTGCGCTCCGCCCCTAATCCAGCCTCCGAATCACTCCGATCAGTTTGCCCTGAATGCGGACGTTGTCGTAGAACTGCGGGGGGTACGCCTGGTTGGCTGGCTGCAGGCGGATCTGGTCCTTCTCCTTGAAGAAGCGCTTGAGGGTGACCGCGTTCTCTTCGACCTGGGCGACCACGATGTCGCCGTTTCTCGCGGTCGTCTGTGGCCGGATGAGGACGAAGTCCCCGTCCGCGATGTGGGCCTCGATCATCGAATCGCCACGGACCCGCAGCACGTAGGCGTCCCCGCTCGGAGCGAGCAGATCCGGCACGGCCATCGTTTCCGACGCGTCCTGGTAGGCCTCGATCGGACCGCCGGCTGCGATCTCGCCGATGATCGGCAACACCCGGGCATCAGCCGCGGTTGCCTGGGGCACCAGCTCGTTGGTCAAGCCAAGCTTGATCGCGGCCGTCGGTGTCAACCGGATGGCACGCGATTGGTCCGCGCCGCGTTCCAGGTAGCCCTCGCGCTCGAGGATCTGGAGGTGGTGGTGGACGGCCGAGGTGGACGCAAGACCGACGGCCCTGGCGATCTCGCGAATCGACGGCGGATAGCCGCTCGCGCGCAGCGTGGCCGCGATGAAGTCGATGATCTTGAGCTTGCGTTCGGCGTCGTGTTTGGTCACTCGCGCCTCCTTGACAAGCATGATAACGAACGGACGTTCGATGTCAAGATCAGGGTGA
>JBBEBJ010000184.1:0-2286 GCA_040882425.1 Chloroflexota bacterium
CGTGAACGGGACCCTCGCCACGTGCTGATTGGCGGCATCGTCCTCGGGCTCGTCACGGGCCTGCTCGCCGGCGGCACACTCGGCAATCTCGCCACCATCCGACTCCGCAGCACCTGGCTGCTCCTGGTCGCCGTCATCCTCCGGTACGGGACCGAGGTCCTGCTCGATGCGGACGTCGCCCTCGTCGACACGCTCCGCCTGCCGCTGCTGGCCGCCGCGTTCGCGTTCCTGCTCGTGGCCCTCTGGAGAAACCGGACCTACCCGGGCCTGAGCCTCGCGTTCGTCGGCATCCTCTCCAATGCCACCGTCATCGTGGTCAACGGCGGGTACATGCCGATCTGGGAGCCGAGCCTCCGCGTCGCCGGCTTTGACCCAGCGGAAATCTCGTCCGCCATCCACACCATCCTGCCGGCGACGCTCGACGCCTCCTTTCTGCTCCACCTGGGTCCCTTCGCCGACGTCATCCCGATCCCGCTCCCGTTCATCCAGAACGTGGCGTCGGTGGGGGATGCGTTCCTGGCGGCCGGCCTCGCCTTCTTCCTGTTCGCCAGCATCGTCAGGATTCCGCAGGAGCTGACGGCCGAGCAGCTCGAGGCGATTCGAAGCCGCCTGGCCGGGGTCATCGGGCCGCCCGAGCCGGGTCTCGCCTACGAGCTCGCCGGTGGCCTCGAGACGGGCCTGACACCGGCGATCGCCGGGAGCGCCGCACTGGAGCGACCGATCGTGCTGGGCGGCGCCGGACAGCGACTCAGCTCGCCGTCCAGTGGCCCGTTTGCCGCGGACTCGCGCTGGACGCTCCGGCCAGCACTCGATGCCGCGGGCGCAGTGTCGGGCGAGAGCACCGCGACGGGGCCACCGGCGACCGCGCTGCCCATCCCGCGGCTCCCGGTCGAGGCCGTCGAGCGAGTCCGCCAGCACCCCTACGTCCGTCTCGCGCTCAACGGCTCCTTCTCGGCGCTGTGGGCCGGGCAATTCATCTCGCTGCTCGGTGATCGGCTCCACCAGCTGGCGCTCGTCGCCGTGGTCTGGATCTCGACCGAATCCGAGTTCGCCACCGGCATGGTGTTCTTCGCCGCCACCCTCCCGAACCTGCTCCTGGGCCCGATCGCCGGCACACTCGTCGATCGCTGGGATCGCAAGGAGGTGCTGATCGTCAGCGACATCCTGCGAGCCGCGATCGTCCTGCTGCTGCCGCTCGCGGCAATGGCCAACGTCCTCCTCGTCTATCCGTTGATCTTCATGGTCACCACGGTCTCGCTGTTCTTCCGACCGGCCCGGGTGGCCATCCTGCCCCGGATCGTCGACGAGCGGGACCTGCTGCCCGCGAACTCGGCGCTGTGGGTCGGCGAGACGCTGGCCGATGTCATCGGTTATCCGCTTGCCGGGATCTTCGTCGTCGCCCTCGGGAGTGCCGTGCCGCTCGCGTTCTGGGTCGACAGTGCCACCTATGTCATCTCCGCCCTGCTGCTCACGGCCATCATCGTGCGGGCGATCACGCCGGCGGAAGCCCGTGCCGAGTCCGAAGGCAGGGCCGCCGCCGCCCGAGAGGGGCGCTTCCGGTTCGTCGGCGAGCTCAAGGCCGGCCTGCGGTTCCTCCGTTCGGAGGCGAGGCTCCTGGCCAACACGATCCAGGCCGCGATCGGTCAGGTCACGGTCGGTGTCGGGATCGCCCTGACCCCGGCATACGCACGGAGCGTCGCCGCCGCCGACGAGATCGGCTGGGAGGCCGTCTACGGCTTCCTCGAAACCGGGATCGGCGTCGGCAACCTGACCGGTGGCTTCATCATCGGCCTGATCGGAGCGAGATTCGGTCGCGGTCGCCTGGTGATCCTTGGCTACGCCGGCTTCGGGCTGCTCCTGACGCTCCTGGCCCTGACCGACAACCTTGGCCTCGCGATCGGGTTGGCGATCGGTCAGGGCGTCGCCAACATGGTCTTTGTCATTCCGAGCCAGACGCTCTTCCAGGAGCTGACGCCACCGAACCTGATGGGTCGCGTGATCAGCTTCCGCTTCGCGCTCGTCTTTGGCGCAATGACCGTGGCCATGGGCATGGGCGCCCTCCTTGGCGAGCTGTTCGGAGTCACCCCGGTTCTCGCGTTCTTCGGGATGGTGACGTTCGTCACGGGCCTGGCCGGCCTGCTCGTGCCCGCCATCCGCGACGCCTGACCGGCGGCGCCCCCGCCGCTTCGGTACACTGGCGCCCGCGCCGCGACCGATGCTCGCGCCGCTCGCGAGGAGTGACTACCCCGAATGACCGAACGACCCGAGGGCACGCCCGGCGCGCCG
>JBBEBJ010000185.1:0-2282 GCA_040882425.1 Chloroflexota bacterium
GGGTTGCGGAAATACGGATCGAGCAGGATGACCTTGCCGCCGGGTGTCCGGACCTCGAAGCAGCTGTGCCCATACCAGGTAAACGTCGTGTCGCGGTCGAGTCCCATCGCGCTGCACCTCCGCAGGGGATGCTAACAACGCCGGTACACTCGCGCCGTGCCCGCGACGCAGATCGCCCAGAACCTCGCGTTCATCAACTGGACCGTCCTGACCGGTCTCGCGCTGGGCTCGTACGGCGCCGTCGTCCTGCTTCGACGACGAACGTCGGCGACCCGCGGGTACCTGACGTTCACGACGGTGTGCGCGATCGCGTTCGGTCTCCTGGCGTGGGCGTCCGACGGGGCGCTGCCGGGCTCGCTTGGCGATTCGCCGGTCGTCGTCGATCGGGCCTGGGATGGCCCGAGGGCACTCGCGCTTGGGGCGTTTTGTCTCCTGGCGGCCGCGAGCCTCATCGTCCGCCGCATGGTGCCCGCGATCGCACCGGCCACCGAGCTGGCCGGCCTCGTGGCGGCGGGCGCCGTGCTCCTGTTCGGCGCGCTCGCCTGGGGCGGGGCATCGCTCGGCGCCGCCGCCCTGTTCGTTCAGCTGCTGATCATCAGCGCGGCGACCGGCGGCGTGTTCGCGGCGATGATCCTGGGGCACTGGTACCTGGTGACACCGAAGCTGCCCGAAGCGCCGCTGATCCTCCTCGCCCGCGGCCTGTTCGCCGTCGTTGCGCTCCAGGTCGTGCTGTTCTGGGCGTGGACCGCGATGGGCGCCGGACCGGCCGGCGGAGCGCCGTTCGCTGCGCTCGTCGGCCCGTGGGCGTTGTTCGTCTGGCTGCGCCTGATCGTTGGGCTGGTCTTCCCGTTGATCGTGTCGTGGGCGTCCGTGCATACGGCGCGCTCGCGCTCGATGGAGTCGGCGACCGGTCTGCTGTATATCAACGTCGGGTCGATCGCGGCAGGGACGATCCTGGCCGCCGGTCTCTATTTCGGTGCCGGATTACTCGTGTAAGGAGCCGACGCATGAGCAAGGACGACGAGAGCTGGATCCCGGGTCGGGTCGATCTCGACTGGATCGAATCGCATTCGAAGCCGCTGCCGCCCGCGCTCGTCGCGATCGAGTCTGCCGCCGAGCCCGAAGGGATCCCGATCGTCTCCCGCGACGCGGGGCGCGTGCTCTCCGTGCTCGCGGCCGGGCGCCGGCGGATCGTGGAGGTCGGCACCGCGTACGGGTTCTCGACCCTCTGGCTGGCGCTCGGCCAGCCCGCCGGTGGGACGATCGTGACGATCGACCCGGATCGGTCGCGCACCGACCTCGCCCGAGGCTGGTGGCGCCAGGCCGGGATCCCGGACAACCAGATCACCGTGGTCAGTTCCCCGGCGCTCGACGCCTTTGTTGCCGGCGAGCCGGCGCTGGCCGGCCCGTTCGACCTCGCCTTCATCGACGCCCTGAAGCCCGAGTACGGCGCCTACCTGGAGGCCCTCGTTCCACGGCTTGCTCCGCACGCACTCGTCGTCGCAGACAACGTCCTGTGGAGCGGGCGCGTCTCGGGTGCCCGTCCCTCATCGGGCGACGAGCGAACCGTGGCGTTGCAGGCCTTCGACGCGGCGCTGCTGGCCGACCCGCGGTTCAGCGCCACGATCCTGCCGGTCGGCGACGGGCTGCTCGTCGCGGCCTGGCAGGGTTGAAGGACGCGGGATGACGATCGCCGTGCGGATCCGCCTGTTCGCGGTGCAGCGGGAGCTGGCCGGGGCCAGGGAGGTGCGCGTCGAGCTGCCCGACGGCTCGGACGTGGAGGCCGCCTGGAACGCCCTGGTGGCGCGGCATCCGGTCCTCGCCCCCGGCCGCGCCTCGCTGCGGTTCGCTCGCAACGGCGACTACGCGGACCCGACCACGATCCTGGCCGACGGCGACGAGGTGGCCATGATCCCGCCCGTGTCCGGCGGGGCAGGCGCTGGGGCCGCCGAGACCGGCGGTGCCGGCGGCGGAGCGGCCGCACCGACAGGCAACCGGATCCTGGAGCTTCGCGACGAGCCGTTCGAGGCATCCATCCTCGGCGAGCTTGCCGACCGGCTCTCCGTTCCCGAGGACGGGGCCTTCGTTGGGTTTCTCGGGCGCACACGATCCACACCGGGCACGCCGGCGCCGGGCCAGGAGGCCGAGGCCGCGCGGCATGCCGGGCGCACCGTCGAATCGCTCGAGTACGAGACGCACGAGACGATGGCGCTCAACGTGCTCGCGGCGATCGCGGATGAGATCGCGGACCGTTTCGGGGTCGAGCGCGTAGCGATCGTCCA
>JBBEBJ010000186.1:0-10517 GCA_040882425.1 Chloroflexota bacterium
ATCCGCAACCGACCGCGCGGGCTGCACGACCGCGACTTCCCCGGGCGATCGCAGGTCTACGAGCCGCTCACGGCCCTGCCGATGGAGACGCTCCCGGAGACGTTCGTCCATCCGGCCGGCTTCTGCCAGAACGTGCTGTCCACCGGCCGCTGCTGGATCGCTGGCTCGGAGCTCGTCGGTGGGCGTGAAGCGGTCCTCCTCGACTGCGACCACCCCCGGACGACGGAGAGCGTCGCGGACCGACCGGACTACCACGTGTCGATCGCGGTCGACCGCGAGACCGGGGTCATCCTGCGCTTCATCGAGTCGATCGGCGGTCTCGTGACTCGTAGCGCCGAGGTCGTCGACTTCGCCACCGATGGGCCGCTCCCGCCATCCGCGTTCCAGTTCGTCTTCCCCACCGGGACCACGATGCTCTACTGACCGGCGAGCACCATCTGCCTGTCGGAGCCGAACCGGGAGGGATCATGACGAAGCGTGGACACGATCAGCGCCACGGCGCCGCGCATCCCCTGCTCGACGAATTGCAGGGCCACGTCCGGGATGGCCGAATCGACACCCTGATCGTGGCCATCACGGACATGCAGGGTCGCCTCATCGGCAAGCGGGTCCAGGCGCAGGCATTCCTCGACGGCGTCATCGATCATGGCGCGCATTTCTGCAGCTATGTCCTGGGCACGGACATGGAGATGAACACCCCGGAGGGTTTCGCCCTCATGAACTGGGACACGGGCTACGGCGACTGGATCGCCGATCCCGTCTGGGACACCCTCCGGGTCCTGCCCTGGCTCGAAAAGACCGCCCTGGTCCTGGGCGACGCGACCGACGAGGAGACCCACGCGGAGATCCCGATCGCTCCGCGGACCATCCTCAAGCGCCAGGTCGACCGTGCCGCGTCGGCAGGCTACGCGATCAAGGCTGGCTCGGAGTTCGAGTACTACGTCCTCAAGGAGTCGTGGGAGGAATCGAACCGACGCGGCTGGGCCATCCCCGAACGATTCGGCTACTACAACGAGGATTACCACATCCTGCAGGCGACCAAGGCCGAGCCACTCCATCGACTCCTCCGGAACCTGATGACCGAGGCGCGCATCCCGATCGAGTTCAGCAAGGGCGAGGCGGCACCCGGCCAGCACGAGGTCAACATCCGCTACGACCACGTGCTCGAGTCAGCCGACCGGAGCGTGATCTTCAAGCACGGCGCCAAGGAGATCGCCTACCTCAACGGCTGGGGCATCACGTTCATGGCCAAGCCGGACGCGACGTGGACCGGTTCGTCGGGCCACCTCCACATGAGCCTGTGGGACGCGGCCGGCGACCGCTCGCTGACCCATGACCCGGCCGCGGGTCTCCCGTATGGCATGAGCAAGGTGTTCAGCCACTTCATGGCCGGGATGATGCGACTCTCGCGCGAGCTCGCGATCTTCATCGCGCCGAACATCAACGCGTACAAGCGCTACGCGTCCTTGTCGTGGGCGCCAGTGAACGTGATCTGGGGACGCGACAATCGCACCACCGGCTTCCGGCTCGTCGGGCGTGGCGAAGCCCTGCACGTCGAGGACCGCTTCCCGGGCGGCGACATGAATGCCTACCTGACCTACGCGGCGATGATCGGCGCCGGCCTCTACGGCATCGAGCACGAGCTGGAGCTGGAGCCCGAGTTCAAGGGCAACGGCTATGTCGCGATGGGCCATCCGCGGATGCCGCGCGCGCTCTACGAAGCGATCTGGGAGCTCGAGCGAAGCGAGGCCGCCGTCGAGATCTTTGGCCAGGACGTCGTGGACCACTACCTCAACGCCGCGCGCTACGAGCAGCAGGTCTACGACTCGGTCGTCCATCCCTGGGAACGCGAGCGCTACCTCGAGCGAGGCTGACCAACGCCACGACGTGGCGAGGATCCGGGTCTGCGCACCGTCGGGCGCTGGTATCCTCGGCACGTTCGTGACGTATGGACCGCGACGCGGGGTTGCGGCGCCGCGTAGAGTCAGGACGGTTCGACGGGCAGGCCTACCGCATGCCGTCGACCACGCGGGGGATCCGTCATGGATGCGTGTCGCCGCGCCGCCCTCTTCGTCGCGCTGGTCACGGCCGGTGCCGTGTTGCTGCCGATACCCGTGGTCGCGGCGCAGGCGCCAGGACAGTTGCGTGCCGGCCTCTCGGCGATCGCGGACGGTGCGGTGCCCATCGGTGCATCGATCGAGTCGCGCTCGAGAGCCGGGAGCCGGGACATCGCGGTCTCGATCGAGCTCGACCAGGCGCCCGACGCGGACACGCGCTCCCGGCTCCACGATGCTGGCCTGTCAATCCGGGGCGGCTGGGAGACGACGATCGAAGGGTTTGTCGCGCCATCGCGCGTCCGGGAACTTGCCCGAGTGGCTGGCGTCAGGTCCATCACGCCGATCCGGCAGCCGCTCGAATCGAGTTTCGTCGGACCTGCGCCAGCGCTGCACGGCGCGACACCGTGGCAGCAACTCGGGTACCGCGGCAACGGCGTCAAGATCGGCATCCTCGACGGAGGCTTCGACGGGTTCGCGGGACTCCTGGGCACCGAGCTCCCGGCCACCGTCCAGGCCCGTTGCTACGCCCAGATCGGGGTCGCCTCGACCGCCCTGGCCGACTGCGTGACCGCGGACAGCGTCCACGGAACCGCTGTCGCGGAGGCGGTCATGGACATGGCGCCGAATGCGTCGCTGTATATCTCGAATGCGCGGTCGCCGGCCGATCTCGCCGCCACCGTGAGCTGGATGACGGGGGCGGGCGTCCGGCTCATCAACTTCTCCCAGACGTCGTCGATCCTGCTCGAGGGCATGGGTGACGGGACGAGCCCGTACACCAACCTGACCTACTCGCTCGTCGACCAGGCGGTCGCCGGGGGAGCGTTGTTCGTGGCCGCGGCCGGCAACTCGGGTCAGACCAGCTGGATGGGTCCGACGACCGATTCGGACGCGGACGGCTGGGTCGATTTCGCTCCGGGCGTCGAGTCAAACTACCTCGACCTCGACGTCGGCCAGGACATCGCCGCAGCGATCCGCTGGAGCACCGCGACCTCGGACTACGACCTCTCCATCTGGCAGGGCGACACGCTGCTCGCCGAATCCGCCGATGCGCAGTCGGTCACGGGCGATCCCCTGGAGATCGTCGACTTCACGGCGCCGACCGCTGGCCGGTACGAGATCAGCGTCTGGCGTGACCAGGGGCCGGCCGCGCCAACCTTGCGGCTGCTGGTCTGGTCGAACGGAGCGACGGAGCTGGCATACCGGACCACGGCGGGCTCGCTCGCGGCGCCGGCCGACTCCCGCAGCGCGGGCATGGTCGCGGTTGGCGCGGTCGACTACCGGTCGCCAGCCATCGTCGAATCGTTCAGCTCCCGTGGCCCGACCCTCGATGGGCGGATCAAGCCCGATCTCGTCGCGGGCGACTGTGCGCCGACCGTGACCCTCGCGGTCTTCTGCGGCACGAGCGAGGCCGCGCCGTTCGTCACCGGGGCGGCCGCCCTGATCCTCGAATCGGACCCCACCCTCACTCCGGCGCAGCTGGCCGCGTACCTGCGATCGAATGCGACACCCGTTGGGTCACCGGTTCCGAACAACGACGCCGGCTACGGCCTGCTGTCGCTTGGCCCGTTGCCCGGTGGCGTGCCCGCCGTGCTGACGTTCCTTGCCCCAGCCGCGTCGGGGACCGTCGGCGCGCCCTTCCTCGGGCAACCGGCCGTCGGGATCCTGGACGCCGCGGGTCGGCTCGTCACGAAGGGCCCGGGGGCGACCCTGCCGATCACCCTGAGCGTCGCCACGAACGTCGGCGGGGGAACGCTGAGCTGTCCGGCCGGCCTGACCGCCGTCGCGGTCGGCGGCATCGCTCGGTTCGCCGGTTGCAACATCGACAAGGCGGGATCCGGCTACGTCCTGCGGGCCGATGGGTCAGGCGTGACCGGGGCTGTGGGTGCACCGTTCGTCGTGTCGGCCGTCGGCATGCCCGCGGGCCTCGTCCTCACCGCGTCGGCGTCGACCCTGACGTACGGCGCCGCGCTCGGCACGACGGGGATCGTTCCCTTGCCGGCTGGTGTGGGCGTCCCGGTCGACGTGGTACGGATCGTCGGCGGTATCGACACGGAGGCGCGACCGGCCACCACCGACACCCAGGGGATGGCCACCTGGTCGTTCAAGCCCATCGTCACCTCCGACTACCGGCTGCGGACGGTGGCTCCGGGCACCGGCATCGTCGAGGTGAGCGCTCCCGTTCGCATCCGTGTGAACGCCACCGCGTTGCTGAGGTCCTCCGTTCCAACCGGACGGACGATCTCGCGGACGACGAGCATCGTGATCACCACCACGATCCGCCCAATCGGCGCGCTTGCTGCGCGAGGGAGAGCCCGGATCTACCTGTTCCAGCGGATCACCTCGGGCTGGACGCTTCGAAGGACCGTCTACGCGAACGCCGACGCAATCGGCCGGGCCATGGCGACCATCCGACTGCCGTCGGCTGGTTCGTGGTGGATCCGCTCGCGAGCCGAACCCACGGCCACCAACGGGGCCTCGGCGTGGACAACCGGGGTCAGGTACACCGTCAGGTAGCGACATCGCGAGGTCGCTACGGCGAGCTCAGGCAGGGCGATCGGCGGCGATGTCGCGGAGACGGCGGGCCACGTCCGGGTGCGCCGATCCCTCGGCGATGTCGGCCGCGGTGCGGCCGTCCTCCGTCCGGGCCGTGGGGTCGGCGCCGGCCGACAGGAACAGCTCGACCATCTCGGGGTCACCGTTCCGGGCCGCCTCGTGGAGCGGCGTGAAGCCGCCAGCCTGGCGCGCATCGACCTCGGCGCCACCGGCAAGCAGGAGCCGGCAGATCTCGATCTGGCGACCCGCGGCCGCGCTGTGGAGGGGCTGGACCCGCATCTCGTTGGCAGCCACCATGCCAACCTGAGCGCCCGCATCGAGCAGGATCCGCGCCGCCTCGGGCTTGGCGAAGAACGCCGCGAAATGCAGCGCCGTGTAGCCATCGGCTGAGAGCGAGCCCACGGCCGCCGGATCGTCCTCGAGGCAGGCGCGCAGACGATCGAGGTACCCCAGCGCCGCGGCCTCGAAGACGTCGAGATCGGGGTCCGCGGCGAGCAGCGCAGCGGTGACCGCCCGGTTCGAGCGATATCGCGACAGCATCAGGGCCGAGACCCCGTCGGCGTCGTGGCTCGATGCGAGGGCCGGATCGTCCGCCACGATCGCGGCCACGCGCTCCACATCGGCGCCCTTGACGGCGGCGATCAGTTCCGCGGCTGTCGGCATCAACGCTCCTCCGGCGACCGGTCGTCGGGGCAAGTATCCGCGACCGGCGCCTGGCTTGGGCTACGCGAGGCACACCGGCGGACGCTACTCTGACGGAGACGCGGCTGCGGCCGGCGGCTGCGGCCGGCGGCTGCGGCCGGCCGACGCAAAAGGGAGTGCGATGCGACTCGAGGGCAAGGTCACCATCATCACCGGCGCCGGCAGCGGGATGGGTCGGGTGGCGGCCCAGCTGTTCGCCGGGCAGGGCGCCAGGGTCGTCGTCGCCGAGTACAGCGAGACGGCGGGTGCCGAGACCGTCGACCTGGTCCGGGGTGCCGGCGGCGAGGCCACCTTCGTGCGCACCGACGTCTCGAGCGAGACCGACGCGAAGGCGATGGTCGATCACGCGATCTCGACATTCGGCCGTCTCGACTGCCTTTACAACAACGCTGGCGTGATGCCCGAGGCCGATCACTCCGTGGTCGACACCGACGTCGCGACGTGGGACGCGGTGATGGCCGTCAACGTGCGCGGGGTCTACCTTGGCTGCAAGTACGCGATCCCGGCGATGATCGAGGCCGGCGGTGGATCGATCATCAACGTCGCGAGCTTCGTGGCGATCCTGGGCTGCAGCGTCCCGCAGGATGCGTACACGGCCTCGAAGGGGGCCGTCCTGTCGCTGACCCGGAGCCTCGCGGTTCAGTTCGGCCCGAACGGCATCCGGACGAACGCCATCTGCCCCGGACCCGTCGAGACGCCGCTCCTGATGGACTGGCTGCTCAAGGACGAGGCGGCGAAGAAGCTCCGACTCGCACGAAACCCGACCGGCCGCTTCGGCAAGCCCGAGGAGATCGTGCAGCTGGCGATCTACCTGGCATCGGACGAGTCGCGCTGGACGAACGGCGCGTCGCTCGTCGTCGACGGCGGTATCACGGTCAACTACTTCTGAGGTGCGAGAGCAACCATGACGGAGGCACTGTCGGAGGTGGCAAACGGGCGGATCGCCATCGGCATCGACGTGGGCGGCAGCGGGATCAAGGCGGCCGTCGTCGACATCGAGGCGGGTCTATTCAGCTCGGAGCGCGTCCGCGTCGCGACGCCCAACCCGGCCACGCCCGATGCGGTCATCGCCTCGATCGGCCGGATCGTCCGTCGCCTGGCAAAAACGAGCGGGCTCGGCCCGGCCACGCCGGTCGGGGTCGGCCTGCCCGGCGTGACCCTGGACAACACCCTCAAGTCCGCAGCCAACATCGATCCGGGCTGGATCGACTTCCCGGTCGTCGAGCGGATGGGCAAGGCGACGGGACGCTCCGTCAGCATCGTCAATGACGCGGACGCGGCGGGGATCGCCGAGATGCGCTTTGGCGTCGGGAAGGACCAGCCGGGCGTGGTCATCTTCCTGACCCTCGGAACCGGCGTGGGCTCGGGGGTGTTCGTCGACGGGATCCTGGTCCCGAACACCGAATTCGGCCAGATGGAGATCCGCGGGCGACCGGCCGAGCGTCGCTCCGCGGCTGCTGCTCGCGTCCGTCGCGGGCTGTCCTGGAAGGCCTGGAGCCAGGACCTCGACGAGCACCTCCATCGGATCGACGAGCTCATATGGCCCAACCTGATGATCCTCGGTGGCGGCGTCAGCAAGAACGGCGACAAGTTCATCCCGCGACTCACCGTTCGCTGCCCGGTGGTACCCGCCCAGCTGCGCAACGACGCGGGGATCATCGGCGCCGCCATCGTCGCGATGGACCACGCGGGGCTGAAGCGGTCGTCGTCCGTCTCCTGACCGCGCACTGCCCACGGGCGGACGTGAGCGCGACAATCCCCGCTCCGGCGCACCGTTCCACGCCCCGATAATGGCCCGGCCATGACGCTGCCCATCTTCGACTTCGCGATGACCGAGGAACTGGAGTTCATCCTCGGGCTCGGGGGCGCGGTCGCGGCGGCCCTGATCGGCGGCGCGATCGCGATCCGGCTGCGCCAGCCGGCGATCGTCGGGTATCTGCTCGCCGGCGTCCTCATCGGTCCGTTCACGCCGGGCTTCGTCGGCGACGTGGAACAGATCTCGGCCCTCGCCGAAGTCGGCGTGATCCTTCTCCTCTTCGCCCTCGGCGTCGAGTTCTCGATCCGGGAGCTGCGCGACGTAGGACGGGTGGCACTGCCGGGCGGAATCGTCCAGATCGCCCTGATCGCGGCGACCGGGATGGCGCTCATGGTCGGGCTCGGCTCTGGCTGGGGCGGCGCCTTCGTCGTGGGCGCCTGCCTGTCGATCTCGTCGACCCTGGTCGTCCTCAAGTCGCTGCTCGACAGCGGCGAGATCGACAGCCTCCACGGGCGGGTGGCGATCGGCTGGTCAATCGTCCAGGACGTGGCGACGATCGTGTTCATCGTCGCCCTCCCCTCGCTCGTCGGTGGGGACGCGATCCTCCCGCTGGCGCTCGCGCTGGTCAAGGCCGCGATCTTCCTGGTGCTGGCCTACGTCCTTGGAACGCTCCTGCTTCCACGGCTGTTCGGATACGTCGCCCGTTCCGGCTCGAGCGAGCTGTTCCTGCTCGTCGTGTTCGCAACTGCGCTGCTGACGGCCTTCGTGTCGAGCGCAGTCTTCGGGCTGTCGCTCGCCCTTGGCGCATTCGTCGGCGGCGTCGTGGTTTCCGAGTCGGACCTCTCCCACCAGGCCGCAGCGGAAGTCACGCCGTTCCGCGACCTGTTCGCGGTCCTGTTCTTCGTGTCCGTCGGCATGCTCGTCGATCCGGCCGCGCTCGTAGCGGAGCTCCCATTGATCGGCGTCATGGTCGCGATCGCCGTCGTCATCAAGGGCGGGCTCATCGCGTTGCTCGGCCGCGCGGCGGGATTGCCGGTTCGCTCGGCGCTCCTGCTCGGTGGGGCGATGGCGCAGGTCGGCGAGTTCAGCTTCATCCTTGCTGAGGACGCCAGGAGTCTCGGAATCCTCGACCCGCGGGCGTACAACCTGATCCTGGGAACCGCCGTCGTGAGCATCCTCCTGACGTCGGGCGCCCGCCAGGTTGCGTATCGGCTGGCCATGCGATCCGAGGGTCGCGCGGATCGAGCCAGCGAGGCGCGGCCCCCGCCGCATGACGAGCATCCCGAGGAGGAGGCGACCACGCCAGACGAGGCGCCCCTCGACCGGGCTCCGGCCCGAATGGGAGCCGGCGCCCGATGGCGGACCGAACGCGCCATCGAAGAGGACGACGAGGCCCGGCGCCCGACCATCGTGGTCCTCGGCGCGGGGCGTGTCGGCCGGGTCGTCGCCAATGCCGTTCGGCTCCGTGGCTTCCGCTGCGTGGTCGTCGATCGCGACGCGCGCAACCTGGCGAGACTCGAGCGGCTTGGCACGGTCAACGTGTTCGGCGACGCGGCCAACCCCGAGATCCTCAAGCGCCTGGGGCTGGAGCGGGCGCGCATCCTGATCATCGCGGTCGGCGACCCGCTGACCGCCCGGCTGGCGTCCGAGCGAGCGCTGCGGATCAACCCGCGGCTGTCGGTCGCGTCACGGGTCCGCGGGCGGCGCGAGGTGGACGGCCTTCGGCAGCTCGGGGTTCGTCGCCTGGCCGATCCCGAAGCCGAGGCGGCCTTCGAGCTCGCCCGTCATGCGCTCCAGCGGATGGGCGTCTCCGGCCCGGAGCTGACCGGGATCGTGGCCGGGCTGCGGCGCGACGTCTACGGGCACGACCGCGACTGACCGGGTGGCTCGAGCCGGTTCACGCCAGGCGCGGCGTATCATCGAGCCACTGACCCTCGACGCTGGACCACGCATCGGAAGAGGCTCCACCATGACGACGCCGACCGCGAGCACCGCGGCAACCACCACCCGCATGGTCATCGGCGGGGAGACCGTCGACGCGGTCGATGGCCAGACGTTCGACGTGGTCAATCCGGCCACGGGATCGGTCATCGCCACCGCGCCGCTGGGCGGCCGCGAGGACGTGGACCGGGCCGTCGCCGCCGCCCAGAAGGCGTTCGACGATCGCAAGGGCTGGGCAAGCTGGGCCGCCGGCAAGCGCGGCCGGTCGCTCGCCAAGCTCGCCGCCCTGATCAAGGAGCACAGCGAGGAGCTCGCGCAGCTCGAGAGCCGCAACGTGGGCAAGGCGATCACGTCCGCCCGCGGCGAGGTGATCGGGACGAGCCTCGTCTTCGACTATTACGCCGGGGCCGCGAACAAGATCTTTGGCCAGACCATCCCGGTCTCCAAGCCGGGTCTCGACCTGACGCTGCGCGAACCGATCGGGGTCGTCGGGCTGATCGTGCCCTGGAACTTCCCCCTCTACATGGCCTCGTGGAAGGTCGCGCCCGCGCTGGCCGCCGGGAACACGGCCATCCTCAAGCCCGCCAGCTACTCCCCGCTGACGGCGATCCGGCTGGCTGAGCTGGCGCTCGAGGCGGGCATCCCCGCCGGGGTGCTGAACGTTGTGACCGGACCAGGAGGCACGGCCGGGGCGTCCATCGCGGCCCATCCCGGCATCGGCAAGGTCGCGTTCACCGGCGAGACGACGACCGGCCAGGAGATCATGCGGCTGGCGTCCGCCAACGTGAAGAAGATCTCGCTCGAGCTAGGTGGCAAGAGCCCGAACATCGTGTTCGCCGACGCCGATCTCGAGAAATTCGCCCGCGAATCGCCGTATTCGGTGTTCGACAACGCCGGCCAGGATTGCTGCGCACGGAGCCGCATCCTCGTCGAGCGCTCGGCTCACGATCGCGTGGTCGAGCTCTTCAGCGCGGCCACCCGCAACGTCAAGGTCGGCGATCCCGCGGACGACGCGACGGAGATGGGCTGCCTCGTCAGCCAGAAGCAGCGAGACCGGGTCAGGGACTACATCGAGGTCGGTCGCTCCGAGGGCGCAACGGTTGTCGTGGGCGGCGACGCGCCGGAAGATCCGGACCTGTCCGCCGGCGCCTACCTGATGCCGACGGTGTTCGACGGCGTATCCAACGACATGCGGATCGCGCGTGAGGAGATCTTCGGCCCGGTGGTGTCGATCATCCCCTTCGACACGGAGGAGGAGGCGCTGCGTCTCGCCAATGCCACGCCGTACGGGCTGTCCGGTTCGATCTGGAGCCGCGACATCGGCAAGGCGCTGCGCGCCGCGAAAGCCCTCCAGTCGGGAGTCATCAGCGTCAACTCCAACAGCTCGGTCCATACCGAGGCACCGTTCGGCGGGTACAAGATGTCGGGGATCGGTCGTGAGCTGGGAATGGCCGCGCTCGACCTCTACACCGAGACCAAGAACGTCTTCATCGACCTGAGCTAGCGTC
>JBBEBJ010000186.1:10617-14498 GCA_040882425.1 Chloroflexota bacterium
GCGCTCGACCTCTACACCGAGACCAAGAACGTCTTCATCGACCTGAGCTAGCGTCATTCGCGCGGACGCGTCCAACACGAGTCGTTCGGTGGCTCGTTCGGGCGCCGGGTGACCGAACCGGCCGGTGACGAGTCGTTCGGTGGCTCGTTCGGGCGCCGGGTGACCGAACCGGCCGGTGACGAGTCGTTCGGTGGCTCGTTCGGGCGCCGGGTGACCGAACCGGCGCCCGGTTCACCATTCGTCCCGGCGTCGGTCGGGTGCATGGATCTCCGGGTGGCGCCGGGTGACCCAATCGTGGAGCGCCCAATGGGAGGTCGTGAAGGCGATGCCCTCCCACGGGATCGTGGCGGGGGTGAACGCCCGGATCTCGAGCGCCTCCCGGTTCAGTCGGACGGCGCCGCCGACGACGCGGGCTTCGAGCGCGAGGACGACGACGGCGGCCTCGAGCCGGGTGTAGAGCCCCACGATCTCGCCCGGCTCGACAAGGAAACCCGTCTCCTCGAGCGTCTCGCGAATGGCGGCCTCGGTCACCGTCTCGTCGACTTCGAGGAACCCGCCGGGCTGGGCCCACCAGCCGCGGCCTGGCTCGATGCCGCGTCGCAGGAGGATGACCTCGCCGGCATCATTGACCGG
Organism: Chloroflexota bacterium; assembly: GCA_040882425.1. Taxonomy (GTDB): domain Bacteria; phylum Chloroflexota; class Limnocylindria; order Limnocylindrales; family CSP1-4; genus SPCO01. The sequence continues at coordinate 11,251 of JBBEBJ010000186.1, forward strand.
GATGGTCGTGACGACGAGCCGCGGATTGACGTAGGACACGAGGCCGCACGACGGGCACGACAGGCGGTTGCGGTCCTCGCCCTCCACGGAGCCGAACTCGAGCGGGCCGCCACATCGCGTGCAATACCGGAGGGAGGACGCGATCCAGCCAGGGACGCCGCCGCCCGAGGCGATCCCGGTGGAGCGGCCGTCCGGTCCCCGGTCCGTCATGCCGCGATGACCACGACTGACGCTCCGATGAGCGCGACGAGACCGACGATGCTGACGACGACCCAGGCGAGGCGGAACGTGCCCTTCGTACGATCGACCGGCATCCACGCCCAGGCCGATCGCCAGATCCGCAGGATCGCGTCCGCGGTCGTGGCGATCAGGAGCGGGGCCCCGATGATGGCACAGACCTTCACGAGCGGGCTCCCGATCGGCGCGCCGAGCTCCAGCGCCGTGATCGCGATCGCGCCGCAGACCAGGACGATGACGCTCAGGTTGATGTAGTAGGGCTGGAGGAGCGTCGGCGCGGCCTCCGGCACCGAGCGCGGCGGCAGTCCCTGCAGGCTCGGCGGGAGCGTGGACGCACGCGGCGCCCGCTCAACCGGGGATGGCGGACCCTGGCGGTCCAGGACGGGCATGCCCGGTTCCCAGCGCTCGTCGTCCATCATTCGAGTGTAGCGACGCGTCCCCGTTTCAGACGGAGCGCGTCTCGATCGCCGTTGGGTCGTCCACCGTGACCGAGCAGGTCGGGCACCACCAGCGCGTCTCGAGCGACGTGCCGCACAGCTCGTGGTGGAGCGGCTCGGGCCGCTCGGAGCGACGGGCGCCCCAGTCGGCGAGGAGACGCAGGGCCGACGCCAGGTCGAGTCCGTCCGACGTCAGGCCGTATGACATCCGCGGGGGTCGCTGCTGGTAAGGCGTGGCGACCACGATCCGCTCACGTTCGAGCCTACGTAGCCGGTCGGCGAGGATATTCGGGGCGATCGCGGGGAGTGCCTCCGCCAGCTCGTTGAACCGTCGTCCGCCGTCGAGCAACGCCTCAACGAGCAGCAGGCTCCAGCGGTCGCCGACGCGATCCAGGGCGGCCTCGAGCGGGGTCGGCGCCCGACGCGCAGCGGTGGGTTCCGGCATGGGCTCGATGGTAGGGGCGGGTTCGGGGCTTGTCACGGTTCCTCGTCAGTAGTAGATTGCAAGTTGCAAGTCTATCACTCACGCCAACACCACGAACGGAGCACGCACCCAGATGAGTGTCATCGACGAACTCCAGACGGCCGTCGGCGCGATCGCCGGACAGGTTGTCCCTTCCATCGTCGGCATCGGACGCGGGACGCGTGGATCCGGCGTGGTCCTCGCCCCGGGCAAGGTCCTGACCAATGCCCACAACCTGCGCGGCGACCAGGTCACGGTCACGTTTGCGGATGGGCGGCGGGTTATCGGATCGGTCGCCGGGGTCGACGGCGATGGCGATCTCGCCGTGATCGACGTGGACACCGGGGCCGCCACCGCGCTCGACTGGGGCAACGGCGACGCCCTCTCGGTCGGGACGGCGGTCTTCGGCGCCGGGGCGAGTCATGGCGGCGGGACCCGGATCACGTTCGGGCTCGTGTCGGGGGTGGCCCGCGAGTTCCGCGGCCCCGGTGGCCGCCGGATCGACGGGAGCGTCGAGCACACCGCACCGCTCGCGCCAGGATCGTCCGGCGGGGCGCTGCTCGATGCGGCCGGACACCTGGTGGGCCTCAACACCAATCGGATCGGCGAGGGCTTCTACCTGGCCCTGCCGACCAACGCCGGGTTACGCGCTCGGGTGGATGCCCTGGCCCGTGGCGAGGCCCCCCGCCGGGCGCGGCTGGGCGTCGCGGTGGCGCCCTCGCACGTCGCGCGGCGCATGAGGCGGTCGGTCGGCCTGCCAGAGCGTGATGGCGTGCTCGTTCGCGGCGTCGAGGACGGCAGCCTCGCCGACGGCGCCGGGATCGAGGCCGGCGACCTCCTCGTCGAGGCGGGTGACCGACCGATCACCGACGCAGACGACCTGTTTGCCGCGTTGAGCGCGCTGGAGCTGCCGTTCGACCTCAAGCTCGTTCGTGGAGCCGAGGAGCGAACCGTCCGGGTGGGCGGGGGCGCGGCGACAACCGGCGAGGCGTAACACGGTCGGCTGACCGTCCCAGCTGCAGAGGGTTCGTCCGCCGGCCGGATCGACCTTACGTGGCGATCGCCCTTGGGCGATATCGCCCAAGGGCGATTGTCGAACGATGTCTTCCGGCGAGGCCCCGGCCTACGCGTCGCGATTCGACGGGTCGTCGAGGATCGCCTGGGTCATCCGGCCGCGCCACGCGGCGAGGCGAGCGGCCAGGGCCTCGTCCGACAGCGCCAGGATCTGCGCGGCGAGCAGCCCGGCATTCCTGGCGTTGCCGATCGCCACCGTGGCCACAGGGACCCCTTTCGGCATCTGGACGATCGAGAGCAGTGAGTCGAGACCACCCAGGTGTTCGGTCGGCATCGGGACGCCGATCACCGGCAGCAGCGTCTTGGCGGCAATGACCCCCGGCAGGTGGGCTGCTCCGCCGGCCCCGGCGATGATCACGCGGATGCCGCGGCCGGCCGCCGCATCGACATAGCTGAGGAGCTGGTCCGGTGTTCGGTGTGCCGACAACACCCTGAGCTCCGTGGGCACCTCGAGCTCCTCGAGGACTTCGACGGCCGTCTCGAGGATCGGGAAGTCGGAGCGACTGCCGCCAATGACGCCGACGACGGGAACCCTGGATCCAAGCATGTGCCGAAGTGTATTCGGCCGGGCCACTCGCTACCCTGTGACCCATGCAGGGCGAAGCCGGCGGTGCCCGCCACGTGGTGGTCGTGGGCCTGATGGGCTCCGGGAAGACGGTCGTCGGGAGGCGGCTCGCGGCCCGTCTCGGTTGGCCCTGGCGCGATTCCGATCGCGAGATCGAGGCGTCGACGGGTCTGACCGTGCGCGAGCTGCGCGACCGCGACGGCGTCGACGCGATGCATGCGCTCGAGGCCCGCCACCTGCTCGATGCCCTCGCGGAGCCCGCCCCGAGCGTGATCAGCGCGGCCGCCAGCACCGTCGAGGCCCCGGAGTGCCAGGCGGCCATGACCGCGCCGGGCGTTGCCGTCGTGTGGTTGCGCGCGATGCCCGCAACCCTCGCCGGGCGGTTCTCGGCGCGGGACCGGCACCGACCCGAATTCAGCGCTTCACCGGAACACTTCCTGGCCGAGCAGGCCGCCCGCCGGCACCCGCTCTT
>JBBEBJ010000187.1:0-2248 GCA_040882425.1 Chloroflexota bacterium
GCCTGGTCGGGGCTGGCCGACGACCCGCGCATCCGGCTCGAGCACGAGCAGCTGCGCACCTTCGCGCAGCGGACTGACGAGCGCTTCGACCTGGTCGAGCTGGCGCTCGTCGACAACTACCGGCCGGTCTCGTCGGGCGCCTTCACCCTCACTGAGAACTACACGCTGACGGTCGAGGCGGTCCGGAGCTACCTGCGCCTGTGCGACCGCGACGGGATCCTCGTCCTGACCCGCTGGATCCAGTCGCCGCCGAGCGAGTTGCTGCGGGCGCTCGGGCTCGCCGTCGAGGCGCTCGATGGCCGGCCACCGCTCGAGCACATCGTTGCCTTCCGCTCGTTCCAGACCGTCACGTTCATCATCAAACCGGTGCCGTTCACGCCCGACGAGACGGCGCGGCTTCTGGAGGCGATCGACCGCCTCCGCTACGACCTGGTCCTGGCGCCGACGATGCCGCCCGAGATGCTGAACCGCTACGCCCGCCTGGAGCGGCCGATCGACCACGAGCTGGCGGTCGCCCTCGCGACGGCGTCCGACCGCCCCGCCTTCTACGCGACCTACGACTTCGACATCAGCCCGCCGACCGACGATCGGCCCTTCTTCTTCCACTTCTTCCGCTGGGAGCAGACGTCCGAGGTCCTCGAGAACCTGGGCCGTCGCTGGCAGCCGTTCGGGGGGAGCGGCTACCTCGCCCTCGTCGCGCTGCTCGTCTTCGCCGCCGCAGCGGCCGCGATCTTCGTCGTCGCTCCGATCGCGCTCCGCTCGGAGTTCCGCGCCGCGTTCCGGCGCGCGGGTGCGCGGCGCGCCGCCCGAACGCTCGGCTACTTCACGGCGATCGGTCTCGCCTACCTCTTCGTCGAGGTGGCGCTGATCCAGCGCTTCATCCTGGTGCTCGGCCATCCCACGCTCGCCCTGGCGGTCGCCGTCGGGGCGCTCCTCCTCACCTCGGGCATCGGCAGCTGGCTCTCGCCCCGCATCCCCTGGCGCGGCGCCATGGTGGCGCTGACGCTGCTGCTCACCCTCTACCCCTGGCTGACCGGGCTCGTCACGCCGGCCCTGCTGGCGGCCCCGCTCGCCCTGCGTTTCGTCGCGGTCGTCGCGCTGATCGCGCCGGTCGGGTTCCTGATGGGCGTGCCATTCGCGCGAGGGATCGGCGCGCTGGGCGACGCCGACGCCCTCGTCCCGTGGGCCTGGGCGGCCAACGGGAGCGCCTCGGTCGTCAGCGCGGTGGCGGCGGCGATGTTCGCGCTCTCGTTCGGTTTCACGCCGGTCCTCGTCGGCGCCGGCGGGCTCTACCTGGTCGCCGCCGCCCTCAGCCTTCCTCGCGCGTCAGCGGCACGAACCTGACCTCGAGGACCCGTTCCATGGCCACCTCGTCACCCTGGCGAGTGACCAGCCAGAGGACCTGGACGTCGCCCACCGGCCCGATCGGGATGACCAGCCGGCCGCCGGCCGGGTCGAGCTGGGCGACGAGCGGCGGCGGCAGGTGGTCGGGCGCGGCGGTCACGATGATCACGTCGTAGGGGGCATGCTCCTCCCAGCCAAAGTAGCCATCGCGGCGGTCGATCCGGACGTCCCCGTAGCCGAGCCGATCGAGAACGACGCGGGCGATCCCCGCCAGCTCGGGGATGATCTCGACCGAGTAGACCTCGGGTGTCAGCTCGGCCAGGATTGCCGCCTGGTAGCCCGAGCCGGTCCCGATCTCGAGGACCCGATCCCCTTCGTCGAGCTGGAGCAGCTCGGTCATCATCGCCACCAGCGACGGCTGCGAGATCGTCTGGCCGTGGCCGATCGGCAGCGGGTGGTCCGCGTAGGCGTCGCCGAGCCACTGGGTCGGCACGAAGCTGTGGCGCGGTACGGCGCGCATGGCGGCGATGACGAGCTCGTCGGTGACGCGCGGTGCGACGTAGCTGTCGACCAGCTGGGCGCGCTGCCGGCGCATCTCGTCGCTGTCGGCGAAGTCGCGATCGACGCTGGAGGGGATCGGGAAAGGCGGGGTCTCCGAAGGCGAGGGCATGGGCGTGGTGCCGGTCGCGGGCGGGACCGTCGCCGCGGGCATGTCGCCGGTTGGCGGTGAGTCGGTCGCTCCCCCGCTCAGCGTCGTTGCCGTCGGTGGCGTCACGGGAACCGGGCTTCCGTCCGGGCGGGGGCTCGGGCTCGCTGCCGTCCCGCAGCCCGCGGTCGCGAGCACCAGCGCGATGACGACTGTCACTAGCTTCATCGGGTCGCCTCTGCCGCTAGCGTAGTCCGA
>JBBEBJ010000188.1:0-14399 GCA_040882425.1 Chloroflexota bacterium
GGCTGGCTGTAGCGGATCGACAGGGTCGTGGTCCCGGATGCCAGACCATGGACGGTCAGGACCTCACCCCCGGCCGCGCCAACGATCGGGAGCGAGGACGCGTCGGGCGCCCGGTAGGTTCGCTCGATGACCTCGATGACGGCCGGGTCACCGATCACCGGATCGTCCCATGCATATCCGGTCGAGGGATTGGCGCAGAGCACGACGGTCAGGTCCGTCCCTTCGCCGATGGTCCGCGATTCCGCGATCGACGGTGTCGAGCCGAACTGCTCGCAGGTCGCCCCTGCGGGCGCGGCCGCCTGGCTGGTGGAGCAGGCCGCGAGCGTCGACGCGCACAGGAGTGTCGTCAGCAATGATCGGAGTGCCACGGTGCCGCCTCCTTCCCTGGCGGGCGGGACCGAGGTGCGGTCGGGACGCGCCGACCACCAACGATTCGATGTCCACGCACGAGACGGTCCGGGATGGGCGATGGTTCCCGCCGTCTACGGCAACGCGGTCTCGTGCAGCGCGCCCGCCCGCTGGACGGCGAGGATGAGCTGTCTTGACGTGACCGGCTTCGCCACGAAGATCGCACCGCGATCGGTGAGGCGCTCGACATTGAGCATTTCCGCGGTGTATCCAGAGAGGAACACGACACCAACGCGTGGGTACCGATCGAAGACCAGGTCGGCGAGGCTGATCCCGGACATGTTCGGCATGATCACGTCGGTGACGAGGACATGGATCCGCGGCCCGGGCTCCGCCAGGCGCTCCATCGCCTCGGCGCCAGTGGAGACCGCGATCACCGCGTAGCCGGCACGCCGCAGGATCCTCGTCGTGATCTCCCGGACGACGGCCTCGTCCTCGACGATGAGGACCGTGCCGGAACCCGCCTCGGGTGTGGCCGGGATCCCCGGTCGATCGATCGTCAGCGGAGCGTCAATCCTCGGGAAGTACAGGTTGAAGGACGATCCGGCGCCGGACTCGGAAGCGAGCCGAACATGGCCGCCGGCCTGGCGGACGATCCCGTAGGCCGATGGCAAGCCCAGGCCCGTTCCCTTGCCGAGCTTCTTCGTGGTGTAGAACGGCTCGAAGATGTGCTCGCGCGTCTCGCGATCCATCCCGACGCCGGTGTCCGTGACCGCGATGAGCACGTACGGTCCGGGCTTCACATCGAACTGTTCGATCGCATACGGCTCGTCGACCACGACGTTGCTCGTGTCGATCGTCACCGTGCCACCGGCGGGCATCGCGTCGCGGGCGTTCACGACGAGGTTGACGAGGATCTGATCGAGTTGCCCGGGATCGGCCCGGATGTGCCACGCGTCGGCATCCAGGCCGAGCACCAGCTGCACATTGGTGCCGATCAACTGGCGAACCATCGGCTCCAGGCCCGCGATGACGGCGTTGGGGTCGAGCACGCACGGACTGATGACCTGGCGTCGCCCGAAGGCGAGCAGCTGGGCGGTCAGCTCCGCGGCACGTTCGGCCGCATGGCTGATGGCGCCCACGCTCCGCAGGCTGTCGTCGGCATCGAGCCGGGCCCGGTTCGTCTCGGCCAGGTCCTCGGCCAGGAGCTCCGCGTACGCGTGGATCACGAAGAGCATGTTGTTGAAGTCGTGGGCGATTCCGCCGGCAAGCCGGCCGATCGATTCGAGCTTCTCGGCCTCGAGGAGGTGGGCTTCAGCAGCCTTGCGCACGCTGATGTTGCGGATCGCGGCGGTCACCAGGACGCCTTCGGCGCTCTCGAGCGGGCTGAGCATGATCTCGATGGGGAACTCGGTGCCGTCCTTGCGCCTGCCGGATAGCTCGAGCCCGCTTCCGATCTGCTGCGCCAGCGCCTCGGCCGGTGATCGCAGGTCGTCCGCGATCAGGCGCTCCGCGAACCCCTTGGGGATGATGCTGGTGACCTGTTGGCCGACGAGCTCTTCACGGTGGTATCCGAACTGTTTCTCGGCCTGCAGGTTGAGCAGGATGATCGTGCCGGCCTCGTCGACCACGACCATCGCGTCGGGCGCCGCCTCCAACAGGCCACGGTACTTGGCCCCCAACTCCTCGGTCATCTCGTTGTCGGCGCGGCGTGACAGCTCCCAGGCCACGATGGCGTCGTTTCCTGCTGCTGAGCGGACGCCGCGCTTGCGTCCGACATCGTCGCGCGTATGACCGACGCGACCTCGTTGCGAGGCCGTCGCACCGCGGTGGCCGGCGGTGCGGGCGCGCCCGATGCGGTTCGCCTGTCGAGCCATCGAGACACTGTCCCGGTCGTCTCGGGATGTCTTGTAGGCGCGCTCGTCAGCCGGCGTCAGGTTGCTGCTCGTGGCGTGTTGTCTGGCGGCCGCAGCCTCGTCCCGATCCGATGCCTGCTGATCGATGCCCGCGCTGACCTGGTCCGCGTCGGAAGCTGACTGATCGGCGTCGGACATCTGCTGGTCGGAATCGGCCGAGACCTGATCCGCCTCCGACGCGTCCTGGTCCATGGCAGACGCTCGCTGGACATCACCAACCGCCTCGCGAGCCTTTACCGTCAGGTCACCCAGCACGCCACGATTGACAATTCCATCTTCAAGCAACATGCGGATCGGATCCTGGCCGGTGCTGCGTATGCCCGGCTGTGCACGACGTGACGGGTGCACCGAGTCCACACTATCACGGGCTGGAACGCGAGCGAGGCGGCCGAGCCGGTCTACACTGGCGGGTGACGTCCGGCGCGCATCGTCGACGTCTGTCCATTCCGCGCTCGCGACGCTTGCCCATGGGTGCGACCACCGGAATCGACAACGATCCGGAAACAGCAGGCCCGACGTGGGCCTCGAAGCCCGAGTCGGTGCGGACGATCCGCTGCCGGCCCGTATCGGAGACTACTGTGAACGACCTTGGATTCTTCGCCCAGATCATCGTCGTCGTCGCGGCGACGGCCCTGCCGATCATCGGAGCCATCTGGTTGGTGGCGGGCCGTGGCGCCCGTCGAGGGGGCTTCAGCGGGACGGGGCTGTTCTAACAGCCCGGTGACGCCTCGGACGGGGGACCGAGCAGATTCTCCGACGCTGATCGTCGTCGGCGGGCCGCGTATGCGATCCGTCCGAATGAGGGCCCCAGCGCTGCGATGACTCAACCGCTGCTGGAGCAACGCGAAACCCCGATTTCGCTGGCTATCGCGGGGCTTGCCGCGTTGGCTGGTGGCGCCGGCAGAGCCGCCGGCTCGCTGTGGTGGCGCCCCCGGACGGACTCGAACCGCCGACGCAGGCCTTAGGACGGCCTCGCTCTGTCCACTGAGCTACGGGGGCACCGGGTCCAATCGTACAGCGCCGCGCGCAGCCTGCCCGATCCTGCCATATGTCGTCCTGGTGCACGTTGGGCCCCCTCCAGGGCGTCGAAACCATGGTGGGGACCTCCAGCGCGTGGCGTTCCACGCTGATGACGTGCTCAGCGGCCGCTCCGCCCGAGGGCAACAGACCATCGGAGCGTGCCTTGTGCACACGTCGCCGACATGTGGCAGGAACGCGAGCGCCTCGAAGACGGGGACCCGTTCGAGGAACCACCACACGTCAACTGGCGTCACGCAGCCATGGCCGTCGCTCCTCCCTGCGACGGCCTGCTCCCTCCGGCGCCCCGCTGGCAGGGAGTGCCCGGGACCCGGCGTACAATCTCGGCCGACATGTCGCTCACTCCCCTCCCCGACCTCATCCTGTACGGCCGCGCCGGGTGCGCCCTGTGCGACGAGGCGCGAACACTGCTCAACGCCCTCCTCGATGCGCGCAAGCAGGCCGGCCTCGCGACGCCGACCCTCGTCGAACGCGACATCGAACGTGACCCGAGCTGGGAGCGTGCCTACTTCGCCTCGATCCCCGTCGTCGCGCTCGGCGATCGACGCCTCGAGCTGGCGACCAGCGCCGCGAAGCTCCGCCGCCTCCTGACCGACGTCCTCGACGCCTGATCGAGCGATGGCCGGCACCGACCTGACCATCCTGGTGGCCCTGGCGGCGGGCGTAATCAGCTTCCTGTCGCCCTGCGTGCTCCCGCTCGTGCCGGCCTATGTCGGCCAGCTGAGCGCGATCGCGGTCGCCTCGGCGGCGGAGGGAGCGCCGCCTTCTCGGTGGTCGGCCATGCGCCATGCGCTCGCCTTCGTCTTCGGCTTTGGCGCCGTGTTCACGCTCCTGGGCGTGACCGCGACATTCGCTGCCGGCCCGCTCGTCGACTATCTGCCCGCGCTGCGGATCGTCGGCGGGCTCGTCCTGGTCGTCCTGGGCCTCAACCTCGCGGGCATCCTCCGAATTCCGGCGCTCGAGCGGAACTGGCGACCCCTTGACGCGGGGGCAGCGGGCTCGCTCGCCGCGGCCACACATTCGATGGGCTTCGGCGTCGGGACGTCCCGGTCGGTCGGTGATCGGCTCGGCGGGCGGATCGTGAGCGCGCGTGGCGGCTGGTTGGCGTCGTTCGGGCTCGGTGCCATCTTCGCCATCGGGTGGACGCCGTGCATCGGGATCATCCTCGGCGGGATCCTGACCCTGGCCGCCACATCGACGACGGCACTCCAGGGCACCCTGCTGCTGGTCGCGTACACGCTGGGACTCGGTCTGCCGTTCCTGCTGATCGCCGCGGTCTACGACCGTGCGCCACGGCTCCTGGCGCCCCTCGTCCGGCACGGACGGCTGGTCGCGCTGATCGGTGGCCTGCTCGTGGCGTTCATCGGCGTCGCGATGGTGTTCGACTGGCTGTCGCTGTTCCCGCGGTACTTCACCTTCAATACGGCCATCTGAGTGGCGCAACGTCCCGGGTTCGTCCACCGGCCCGAACGACACGGACTCGTCGGGCCGTTCAGCGGACGGCAGCTGCTCGCGGCGTTCGCGGCTGTGGTGGTGTCCATCGTCGTCCTGGTCGCGGTCACCACGCCGCTCGGCAACACGGCCGAAGGCCCGGGGACGGTGGACCCCCGCCCGACCCAGTACATCATCGGCCCGGCGCCGCAGGAGGGGCTGCAACCTGGCGATCTCGCCCCCGAGTTCACGGTGGCCCTCGGGGACGGCTCGACCTACCAGCTCGCTGACCTCGACGGCCAGCCCATCCGCCTGGCCGATCTGCGCGGCAAGGCGGTCTGGGTCAACTTCTGGGCGAGTTGGTGCCCGCCGTGCCAGCAGGAGACGCCGATCCTCCGCGAGATGGCCGAGCGGTACCGCGATGCCGGCCTCGTCGTCGTCGGGATCGCCGTCCAGGAGACCTCGCCGGCCGATATCCAGGCGTACGCCGAACGCTACGACCTCGACTACACGATCGGGTTCGACGCGTCGGGGCACGTTTTCCGCGAGTACCGGGTCTTCGGCCTGCCAACCCAGTTCTTCATCCGCGCGGACGGGACAATCGCGTCGGTCGGCAAGACAGTCGACGAGGCGGCCGCCTTGGCCGCGATCGAGGCGATCCTGCCGTAGCCCTCGACGGGCGGTCCTTTGCCCGGCTCCGAGGTGCGTCCCGGCTGCGCCCGGCCTGGTGCGTCTGAGGGGCGCACGCTCGGAGTATCTTCCTCGTGCTCGTCATTCGAGACGACCGAATTCGTCCGATTCTGCGTGCGTCCACGCACGAATATCCGGATCGTGCGCTTCACGGTGACGTTCGGGTGGTCGTCCGCGGTCGGTTAGCCTCTGGCCTTTCCGATGCCACCCGCAGCGCACCTCGATGCCAGGACGTTGACGCCGGGCAACATCGGTCCATTGGTGCCTGGGCTGGCCGGTGGGTTGGTCGCGGTCAGTCCACTTCGTAGCGGAAGCGATCACGATCGCGCACGAGCCGGCCGATCGGGTGTTCACGCTCGTGCGAGAGGACGACGATCCAGCCTTCATCCGCGGCCTGTGCGAAGAGGTCCGCCTTTCGCGCCACCGAATCGAGCGGGAAGTCGTCGAACGCGGTCACCCAGCGCGGGTTGGCGGCCCACGGCCGCATCATCAGGTCACCGAAGAAGGCGAGCGTCCGTCCACCGGCTCCGCCGCCACGCACCACGATCGCCTGGTGCCCCGTCGAGTGGCCGCCGGTCGGCACCACCGACACACCCGGCAGGACCTCGCGCTCGCCCTCTGCCCAGCCTTCAGCGCCCCAGTCGCGAACGAGCGCGAGCTCGGGCTGGACGTACGAGGCCACGAGGCGGGGGTTGTCCCCGAGCGCCACCTCCCACTCGGCTCGCTGGGCAACGATCGTGGCTCGCGGGAAGGCCCGCGACCCGTCAGCCCGGAGCAGGCCGCCGGCGTGGTCGAAGTGGAGGTGGCTCATCGCCACGACGTCCACGGTGTCGGGCGCGAACCCGGCAGTCTCCAGCGCCGGCACGATCGCGGGGCCCTCGTAGACGCGCATCGCCCGCGCCTTCTCGTCGACCCGTTCGCCGATCCCCGTTTCGACGAGCACGCGTCCCGCGGGCGTCTCGATCAGGAGGCAGTTGAGGGCCTGAAGCAACCGGCGCTTCTCGTCCAACTCGTCGGCGACGAGCGCGCCCCAGAGCGACCATGGGACCGGCCCCAGGAGCGCGCCGGCATCTGACCTGAACGTCCCGGCCCGGATAAGCGCCACGCGCGTGCCGCCCCCGAGGTCGCGCGCCCAGTCGACCGCGTCGTTGATCGCCATCGCCTACGAGCGCGTCGGATCCCCGGTCCGGCGCCCGCTGTCGAAGTCGCGGTGGAACGCCGACGCCGTCGGTTCGGACTGGCCCTGGTACTTCGATCCAAGCTCGGGCGAGCCGTACGGCCGATCGACCGGGCTGGACATCTTGAAGAAGCTGATCTGGCCGATCCGCATCCCGGCGTAGAGCGCGATCGGGAGATTCGCCACATTGGACAGCTCGAGCGTCAAGTTGCCCTTCCAGCCTGGGTCGACGTAGCCGGCAGTCGAGTGGATCAGCAGCCCGAGCCTCCCCAATGAGCTCTTGCCCTCCAGGCGGGCCACGAGATCGTCGGGCAGTTCGACCCACTCGTGTGTCTGTCCGAGCACGAATTCGCCCGGGTGGAGGATGAACGGCTCGTCGTCGGACACCGTGAGCAGCTCGGTCAGGTCGGGCTGCGGCGCACGGACATCGATGAACGCATACCGGTTGTTGCGAAACACCCGGAAGCTGTGGTCCAGGTGGAGGTCGACCGACGATGGCTGGAGGTCATGCGGGTCGTAGGGCCGGATCTTGACCGTCCCCGCCTCGAGCGCCGACCGGATGTCGCGGTCCGACAGCACGCTCACTTGGCCAGGCTCCCGGTGCCCCGTTCGGCGTAGAGCGAATCGACCTCGCGCTTGAGGGCCTCGAGGTCCTCGAAGCTCTGGTAGACGCTGGCGAACCGGATGTAGGCGATCTGGTCGATGCCGCGGAGCTGTTCCATGGCGAGTGCCCCGATCCGCGACGAAGGCACCTCCGTGACCCCGGCCGAGCGGAGCTCAGCCTCGATGGCCTCGGCCGCGGTTTCGGCCGCGCCGTCGGGCACCGGACGTCGGGTCAGCGCCTTGCGCAGGCCGGACACGAGTCGCTCGCGGTCGAACTCCTGGCGCGAGCCGTCACGCTTGAGCACGATCAGCCGGGCCGCCTCGACGCGCTCGTAGGTCGTGAACCGGAACGTACAGGCGGCGCATTCGCGGCGCCGTCGGATCGTGGCCGAATCGTCGAGATCGCGCGAGTCGACGACGCGGGTCTCCCGCTCGCCGCACTGGGGGCAGCGCATGGTTCTCCTGGGTGCCTCATACCACAAGGGCTTGTGGTGTACGGCGAGGATACCACTAGATGGTGTGGTCAGATGCGCCGATCAGACACCGAACCGGGTGCGCTCGGAGGGTGGCTCGTCCGCCCGCAGGTCGTCCGCCCGGACGGCGTGTCGGGCGATCGCCTCCCGGGCGTGGATCAGGTTCAGGTAGCCGCGCTTGATCGACGTCTGGGCTTCCAGCTCCCGGCTCCCCCGCCTGGACGTCGCCAACATGTCGGCCCCGTGCTCCACCATGCCGAGGGCCCGATTCGCCCGCTCGAGTTCGGCCACGAAGTCGTCCCGGATGGCCTGGGCGCGACGCGGGCCCTTGAGGGCGCGCGCCTCGTCGCCATACCGTTCGAGCGCCTCTGTCGCATCCACCACGGTCTGGCTGATGACCTCGGGTCCGGCCTGGTGGTGACGGACGGCGTCGATCCGAGCCGTCGCCGACTCCAGCGAGGCATCGACGCGGGCGGCCAGCTCACGGACGCCGCCGCGGAACTGGTGGATCTCGCGGGTGCGGGCCGCGATCCGGGTCGTCCCGCGAAAGACCACGATGAGCCCGGCGGCCAGCGCGATGAATGCCATGACCGGCAGCAGGATCGTCGCCAGCTCCATCGTGGTCCCCGGGGGCCGCGATCAGCCCGAACGCGCGCGCAGCTGTTCGAGCAGGGCTGCGCCCACCTCGAACAGGTCGCCGACAACGAGGAGATCCGCGAATTCGGCAATCGGGGCATCCGGGTCGCGATTGACCGCGACGATGCTGCCCGCGGTCTGCATCCCGACCTTGTGCTGGATCGCGCCGCTGATCCCGAGGGCCAGGTAGAGGTCGGGCTTGACGATCTTGCCAGTCTGTCCGATCTGCTGGCTGTAGCCGATCCATCCCGAGTCGACCGCGGCACGGGTCGCCCCCACGGCGCCGTCGAGCTCGCTGGCCAGCTCACCAACGAGCCCAAAGCCGTCCGGCCCGCCGACACCACGACCGCCGGCGACGATGATCTTTGCTTCCTCGATCGGCGCCGCCGCACCCGCTTCACTTGTTCGTTCGATCACCCTGACCGGCGGAAGGGCCGGCCCGCTGGCCTGCCGCGTCTCGACGACGCCTGTCGTATCGCCGGGCACGGCGTCGGCCACGCTCGGGCGAACGGTCACGATGCCCCGCCCCCCGGTGAACCCGCACGTCGTCAGCAGCTTGCCACCGAACGGGCTCATCTCGACGGCGGGACCGGAATCGGTCCAGGCGACCGCGGTGGCGCTGGTCAGCACGCCGAGCCCGGTGAGGGCCGACAGCGCGCCGGCGAAGTCGCGGCCGTCGGATCCTGCACCCACGAGGATCACGTCGGGAGGTTCGGACGCGTGCTCCTCGAGCAAGCCCGCAACCCGCGCCGCCGCGATGGCCGACCAGGCGTGCTCCACTGCCGCGGGTTCGGCAATCGCAAGGATTGTGGGCAGATACCGCGCCAGCTCCGTGGCAATCATCTCGGGTTCTGCCGCCACCACGACCCCGGCGACCCGGCGACCGCCCTGCGCCCCGAGGTCGCGGGCGAGCGTGGCCACCTCGGCGGAGAGCCGCGCCAGCCCGCCGTCCGCACCGGGTTCACCGACGACCCACAGCTCGCCCATCAGATGATCCGTCGTTGCGCGAGGAACTCGACGATCCTGGCGGCCCCCTCGGCCGGGCTGCCGCGGACGACCTCGGTCGCCCCGCGTGCGGGCGGGGTGCGGCTGTCGATCAAGGTCGTCGTGGCCACGGCGCCGCCGACGGTCGAGGGGTCGATGCCGAGGTCGGCCAGCGAGCGCGTCGCGATCTCCTTCGAACGCGCCGCCATGATCCCCTTGAGCGAAGGGTAGCGTGGCTCACCGAGGGCCTGCGTGCAGGAGATGACCGCCGGCATCGGGGCCTCGAGCAGGTCGTAGCCCGTGGCGCTGATCCGGCGGACGCGAACGGTCCCCGCCGCCTCGTCGGGTTCGATACGGGAGGCGTACGACAACAGTGGCAGGCCGAGGTGCGCCGCCACGGCCGCCGGCACGGTGCCGCCCAGACCGTCGGAGGTGTCGACCCCGGCGAGCACGAGGTCGAATGTCAGCGGCTTGAGGGCCGCCGCGAGGACCCGGGCCGTCGACACGGCACAGGTACCTGCGAGCACGGGGTCGGTCACGTGGATCCCGCGCGTGGCGCCCATGGCCAGCGCCTTGCGAAGCGTCTCGGGCGCCGAGGCTGGCGCCATCGACAGCAGGGTGACCTCGCTGCCCTCGGACGCGGCGGCCAGCTTGAGCGCGGCCTCCAGCGCGTACTCGCAGTTGCCGTTGACGACGGCCGGGGCCGAGGCCCGGTCGAGGCGACCGTCGGCGCCCAGGCGTTCGCCCCCTGAAGCGGGATCGGGTACGGGTTTGACGAGGACGACGATGTGCATGAAGCGAAGGTTCCTCCCTGCGATCAGCCGTCCTAACCGAGCGGAGCTCGGTCCTTGCCCAGCAGCGCCCGTGCGATGACGAGCCGCTGGATCTGTTGGGTCCCCTCGTAGATCTGGGTGATCTTCGCGTCGCGCATCATGCGCTCGACGGGGAAATCGTCGATGTAGCCGTAGCCACCCAGGACCTGCACCGCGTCCGTCGTGACGCGCATCGCCGCGTCCCCGGCGACGAGTTTACACATCGCCGACCAGCGGCCTGCGTCGGGCGCGCCCGAGTCGATCTCGACGCACGCCTTGTAGAGCAGCTGGCGGGCGGCTTCGGTGCTGGCATCCATGTCCGCAAGCATCGCCGCGACCATCTGGAAGTCGCCGATGCGCTGGCCGAACTGCCGCCGTTCCGTGGCATAGCGCGACGCGACCTCGAGGGCACCCTGGGCGATCCCGACGGCCTGCGCGGCGATCCCGGGGCGACTTCGCTCGAAGGTGCGCATGGCGATGCCAAAGCCGTCGCCCTCGTCGCCGACCCGGTTGGCAACGGGCACGCACACGTTGTCGAAGGCGAGCTCCGCGGTGGGGCTGCCGCGAATCCCCATCTTGTGCTCGACACGCGGGACCGAGAACCCCTCGGTCGGGACCTCGACCACGAAGCACGACAGCCGGCCATGGCGTGGTGCCTCCGGGTCCGTCACCGCGAAGACGGTGACGAGATCGGCGACGGAGCCGTGGGTGATGAACCGTTTTGACCCGCTGATGACGTACTGGTCGCCGTCACGGACCGCCCGGGTCCTGGCCGCGGCGACGTCCGAACCAGCTTCCGCCTCGGTCAGGGCGAAGGCGATCAGCCACTCCCCGGACGCCAGCCTCGGGAACCAGCGGGCCCGCTGCTCGGGCGTACCGGCAAGGAGCAGCGGCAGCGCACCCAGCTCGTGCGCGGCCAGGATCAGCCCGGTCGTCGCACACGCCCGGCTCAGCTGCTCGACGGCGAGGCAGACCGAGAGCAGCTCCCCGCCCAGCCCGCCGTGCTCTTCGGGAAACGGCAGGGCCAGGATGTCCTGGGTTGCAAGGAGACGGCGAAGGTCTTCCGGAAACTCGCCGGTCCGATCGATGTCGGCCGCGCGGGGCGCGACCCGTTCATCCGCGAGCTCGCGGACGGCGTCGCGCAGGAGCCGCTGCTCCTCGCTCAGCTGATAGGGGCCATGGGCTTGGCTCGACGAGATCACCGCGGCCGATCGTAGCATCGGGCGAGCGGAGGCCGGTGACGCCAGGACCATCGCCCCTCTTGTGGGGCGCGAGCGTCAACCGGTACGCTGAGCTCGACTGGTGTTCCGTCGCTTCGGGGCCGCGGCGCCAGGGCTCGGGGCATCGAGATGGACCAGACGCAGCAGCTCGTGGCGTTGACGCTCGCGGCAGCGCTCGGCATCCTCGCAACCCTCGGCATCCTCAGGAAACAGCGGCGCGCCCTCGAGCCACCGCGCGAATCGCCCTTTGCCGCCTCGACCGAAGGCGAGAAGCGTTGTCCAAAGTGCGGCATGGGCAATCTCTGGACGGACGACCGCTGTATCAGCTGCGGGTCAAAGCTACCGGGCTGAGGCCTTCGCGCGCGCCGCATCGCGGGGATCGCCGCAGAACGCCCCGGCATCGACGGAGGACGACCCCCGCTCAGTGGCTGACCGCCGCTACCCAACCACCGGCAGCCGCCGCTCCGCCGGGGCCGCGGCGATCCGGGCCGCCAGCACCTCGCTGACGTCGAGCGTGGCGACCGCCCCGCCGCCATCGGCGGCAGCCAGCCCGTCGCTGAGCATGACCATGCAGAACGGACACGAGGTCGCGACGGTCGCGGCACCGGTCTCGACGACCTGCCGGGCGCGTTCGGCGTTGATCCGGGTGCCGCGGGTTTCCTCCATCCACATCCGGCCACCGCCGGCGCCGCAACAGAACGTGTTCTTGCGGCTCTTCTCCATCTCGGTGATCGACACGCCGGCGGCGCCGAGGACGTCGCGCGGCGCCGTGACGACGTTGTTGTAGCGCGCGAGATAACAGGAGTCGTGGACGGTGACGGCCCCCGGCCGATGGTCACCCGTCGTGGAGGCGGCGTCCTCGGGGAGCGTCGCCAGCCGGCCCGTGGCGACCAGGTCCGCGAGGAACGTGCTGTGGTGGACGATCCGGAACTGGCCGCCCAGCTGGCCGTACTCGTTGCCGATCGTGTTGAAGCAGTGCGGGCAGGCCGTGACGATCGTTCGCTCGCCCAGACCGTAGCGGTTGAGCGTCTCGACGTTGCCTGCGGCCAGGATCTGGTAGACGTAATCGTTGCCCATCCGTCGCGCCGGGTCGCCGGTGCACGACTCCTCCTGGCCAAGGATCGCGAACTCGACCCCGGCGGCATGGAGACAGGTCGCCACCGCCCGGGCGACCTTCTGGTTGCGCGAGTCGAACGCGGCGGCGCAGCCGACCCAGTAGAGCACCTCGAGCCCGTCGAGTCGCCCAGCCGCGGCAACGTCGGCGACGAGGGGGACCTCGAACGGGAGGCCCTTCGTCCAGTCGGTCCGGGCCGACGCCGGCAGCCCCCACGGGTTGCCCTGGCCCTCCATCGCCCGGAACGCCGGGGTGAGCTCGGTCGGGAATCGACTCTCCTCGAGGACCAGGTTGCGCCGGAGTCCGACGATCTTGTCGACGTGCTCGATGAGCACCGGACAGGCCTCGACGCAGGCACCACAGGTGACGCAATCCCAGACCGCGTCGTACGGGATTGCGGTGTCGACGATCGGCTGGACGAGCGCGGCCGCGGCCGGTCGCGTGTTCTCGAGGCCGTACGTCTCGCGGACAATCGGCGAATTCGGGATCAGGTCGATCCCGTGCTCGGCCTCGACCGACATGTCGCGGATACCCATGATGAAGGTCTTGGGATTGAGCGGCTTGCCGGTGGCCCACGCGGGGCAGGCCGCCTGGCAGCGACCGCATTCGGTGCAGGTGAAGCCATCGAGCAGGTCCTTCCAGCCTAGGTCCTGCAGGGTCTTGAGACCGAAGGTCGCGGTCTCATCCTCGAGGTCCATGGATGGGAGCTCGCCGCGCGGCTGGATCTTCCGGAACAGGATGTTGGGAAAGCTCGTGGCGATGTGGAGGTGCTTCGAGAACGGCAGGTAGGCCAGGAACGCGGCGACCAGCGCCATGTGACCCCACCACAGGACGGCAAACGCCGCCTCGAGCGCCGAGGGGGCCAGCGCGCGTAGCGGTACTGCGACCGCGTTCGAGACGAACGCGCCGCTGATCTCGCCATGGCGCGCGACCTCGAACACCTGCGCCAGGAGCTCGGTCGCGACGACCCCGCCGATCATGGCCAGGATGACCAGCGCATCGCGGTTGAAGGTGAGCCGTGCCGGCCGCGTGACGAGCCGCCGGACGTAGGCCCAGGCGATCGCGACCAGGACGATGACCGCGACCACGTTCTGCATCGCGCTGATCCCGACCCAGACCGCGCCATCGAGCGGGGCCCGGAGGACCACCTGGATGATCCCGCCGGTGACGATGTCGGCCGTACCGATCGTGAGCAGCACGAAGCCCCAGAAGATGCTGGCATGCATCAACCCGGCGCGGGCGTCCTTGAACATCCTGGTCTGGAGGAAGGCGTACTTGACGAGCCCGCCGAGGCGAACCGGGACGTTGGCGAACGGGCGCGACGGCCGGACCTCCGCGAACACCCGCAGGTGGCGAGCCATGGCCAGCGCGAAGAAGACCGTGGCGCCCCAGAACACGGGGAAGACCAGCGGGTAGGCCGGGACCTCGGCGAACGGTTCGAACATCAGCTGGCGGCGGCTCCTGGACCGGGCCCGCCGACAGCGGACGAGCGCGGGTCGTGATCGTACGGCCCGGCGAGGGTCTCCAGCGCGTGGTCCAGGACGCCCTCGATCGCCTCGAGCGATTCGCGTGCACCATTCGGACTGCCCGGCACGTTGACCACGAGCGAGCCACCCCGAACGCCCACGATGCCACGCGACAGGTCCGCGAGGGGGGTTTTCATGCGGCCGGCGGCGCGCATGGCTTCGGCCAGACCCGGCACCTCGTAGTCGAGCACGCCCCGGGTGGCCTGCGGCGTCACGTCGCGCGGGGTCAGGCCCGTTCCGCCGGTCGTCACGACCAACGGATGCCGTGCCGCCCCCGCCGTGATGGCCGCGGCGATCGCGGCTTCATCGTCGGGGATCACGGCTCGCTCGACCGCATAGCCGAGCGCCGCGAGACGGTCATCGAGAGCCGCCCCGGAGGCGTCCTCCCGCACGCCGGCCGCCACCCCGTCGCTGATCGTGATCACGAGCGC
>JBBEBJ010000189.1:0-2176 GCA_040882425.1 Chloroflexota bacterium
TTGCACCGGTGGGCTTCTGCGGGCTTGACGTCGCGCGTATCTTCTCCGCTATGGGTTCGGGCCCGGCCCGGGCCGGACGAACGTACCCCCCAACAACGTACGTTCGTTTCCGACCCGTCGAAGCCAGGCTTCCGGACTCGACCGTCAAGGCGTCCGAGCCGAGGAGGGTCTGGAGAGGGTGTACCAGGACCGTAGTCTGACCTGCCGTGATTGCAGTGAGGAGTTCATCTTCTCGGCCGGCGAGCAGGCATTCTTCGCCACGAAAGGCTTGACGAACGACCCGCAGCGCTGCCCAGCCTGCCGTGCCGCCGCCAAGCGGGCTCGCGCCAGTGAGGGTCCGCGCGAGTTCCACGCCGCGATCTGCGGAGCCTGCGGGGGGCAGGCCATCGTGCCGTTCGCGCCGCGCAACGATCGACCCGTCTACTGCAGCTCCTGCTTCGACAAGGTCCGAGCAGGCACGCTGACCGGCGTCTCGGCAGGGGCCTAGCCGACGGCTCACGAGTGAGCTGCGCGCTCACGAGTGCGCTGCTGCTCACTTAAGCGAAATCCCCTGAGCAGCCACGAGGCCGGCCCGGCAACGGGTCGGTCTCGTGTCATGATGGCCACGCGAAGTGGAGGTGGAAACGTGGGCGTCATCATCATCCGGGAGATGGTCGGTACGAGCCCGCAATCGTGGAGCGACGCCGCCCGCCAGGCGGTCGCCACGGCATCGAAGACGGTCCGCAACATCGTCACCGTCGAGGTCGTGAAATCCACAGCCGAGGTCCGCGACGGCGAGATCGTCGAATACCGGGTCGAGGTCAAGATCGGGTTCGAATACGAAGGCTGACGGAGCGGCTCGCGCGGTCGGCAGTGGAGGGTCGCAGCTAATCGGGGGATGAGCGCCGCTGCGCATGATCGCCCGCATGCCCCTTCCGAAAACCACCGTTGACACGGCGCGCGACCGGTCCGTATCGTTCGCGCCGCCTCACTCGTCGCTGCCCTCCCGGAACGGCGGTTCGTGGGAGCCGGTCGCCGTTGGTCCTGGTCGGTCGGCCACCGTCGGGTCTGAGCCGATGCCAGCTGCGGGGGCCGCCTTGCACCGCTATCCAATCCAGCCTGCGAAGGTCCAGCGACCCGCGCTGCGTGACGAGACGCTCGCGCGCGACCGGTTGCTGGATTGGCTGAGCGCCAAGATCCACGATCGCGTGATCCTCGTGCTTGCCGATGCCGGCTACGGCAAGACCACCCTCCTTGCCGACTTCTCCCGGCGAACCCGAATTCGGACGCTCTGGTATCGCCTCGAGGACGACGATCGGGACTGGATCGCCTTCCTGAACCACCTCGTGGCGGCCGGTCGAGAGCACGACCCGGGTTTCGCGCCGACAACCGCCGCCATGCTCGCGGACATGTCGGTCGGGGGCCCAACGCGCGACTCGGCGATCGACGTCTTCCTCCGCGAACTCCCGGGCATCGCCGAGCACGGCGCGATCCTCATCCTCGATGACTTTCACCTGGTCGACGATTCGCCTGACGTTCGGCTCATCGCCCGCGAGCTCGTGGCTCGGGCACCCGAGCGCCTGTCGATCGTGTTCGCAAGCCGGCGGGCGCCCACGATCCCGTTGGCGCGACTTCGCGCCGCTGGTGAAGTCGCCGAGCTGGGAACCGACGATTTGCGCTTCGACGCGACCGAGACGCAGCGCCTCTTCTCCGAGAGCTACGGACGGACGCTCGAGCCGGACGTCCTCGCCGACGTCGTCGCACGGACGGAGGGCTGGGCCGCGTCGCTGCAGCTGGTCCAGGCCGCGCTGCGTGATCGATCGCCGGCGGAGATCCGGCGGTTCGTGCGCGGCCTGAGCGGTGCCGACCAGGAGCTCTACGACTACCTGGCGGAGGAGGTCGTCGGTGACCTGCCTCATGACCTGCAGCAGTTCCTGATGCGGACATCGATCCTGCAGCTGGTGACCGCGGACCTCGCGGCCGTCGTGGCCGATCTCGATCCAGCCGAGACCGCCCGCCTCACCCAGGCCGCCGAACGACTGACGCTGCTCACCCGACCCTCACGCAACGTCGTGGTGCCGCAGCGATACCACCCGCTCGTCCGCGAGTTCCTCGAGGCGCGCCTGCGGTCGTCAGCCGGCGACGCCGCCGTCGCCGACATGCACCGAAAGGCCGCCGCGCTGGCGTCCGGGATCGA
>JBBEBJ010000190.1:0-2176 GCA_040882425.1 Chloroflexota bacterium
CCTGGGACCGCCTTGCGGAGATCGCCGGCCGCTACCTCGGCAAGGGCCAGCAGGTCGCCATCGAGGGGCGACTCCAGACCCGCTCGTGGGATGACGAACGCGGCGCCCGTCACTGGAAAACCGAAGTCGTCGCCTCGCACGTCGAGATGTTGTCCGGCCGTCGCAAGAAGGACTACGAGGCCCAGCAGGCGGCGGATTCACTCGCGTCGCAGGCGGGCACCCTCGGCGAGGCTCCAGCCACCGAGCCGATCCCGGCAGGCACCTTCGACCCGGGCTCTGAGGGCGAGGACGACGAGGACGCGGAGGCCGAAGCGGCCGCCTGATCGACCGGCACTTCCCTTCCGGGGCGGCGGCGTGGCTCCCCCTCCGCGCCGCCGCCTCGTTGCGCTTGAACGCACCCGGCGGGGGTCGCAGGTAACGGGTGCTGGCTATCGTCCGGACGGAGTGTTGTAGAGGCGGCGTCGGGACAGCCCGGTCGCGGCGGCGACCTCTCGAGCCGCCTCGCTCCGACCCCGACCCTCGCCGACCAGGCGTTCGACCTCCGCGAGGGCCGCCGCGAGCGCGTCCTCCCCGACTTCGCCGGACCCCGCCGGAGCCGCGCCGGCCCATGCACCAACCACCAGGGTGAACTCCCCGCGCGCCGGGATCTCGCCCTTGACGGCGCGCGCCGCGAGCTGGCCGAGCGACCCGCGCTCGATGGTCTCGTGGAGCTTGGTCAGCTCTCGGCAGACCGCGGCCGGCCGCGCATCCCCACACGCGGCCGCCAGATCGGCGAGCGTCGGCGCCACGCGTCCGGGGGCCTCGTACAGGACGGTCGCCCGCTCGTCGGCCGCGATCCGGGCGATGCGACCGCGTCGCTCGCGACCGGTCCGCGGAAGGAATCCTTCGAACGCCCAGCGCGGTCCCGCTACGCCGCATGCAGCGACCGCGGCCAGGACGGCCGACGCGCCCGGCAGCGGCACGATCCTCCCCCCGTCCGCCGCCCAGGCCGCCACCAGCTCGCCACCGGGATCGCTGACCGCCGGCGTCCCGGCATCGGTGACCAACGCCAGGTCGGCGCCCCCGCGCAGGTGGTCCAGTAGCGCGACCAGTCTCCCCGGCCCACTCCGCGCGTGGAAGCTCGTCATCCGCGTCGCCACCTCGTACCGCTTCAGCAGGCGACTCGTATGGCGGGTGTCCTCGGCGGCGATCAGGGGAACGCTCCGCAGGATCTCCAGCGCCCGCAGTGTCACGTCGCCCAGGTTGCCGATCGGGGTGGCCACGACGTAGAGCACACCACCCGCAGATCCGCCGGCGCCGCCGACCCCGGCGGCTCCGAGCGCCGCGTCAGCCCCTACGGCCGCGGTCACCCGCGTCGAGATCCCGGCCGGCGTCGCGGATAGAGGTAGTCCACGCCGGTCGTACGCGGGCCGAGCTTGGCGATCGGCGGTACCTGCCGCTTGAACTCCGCCCCGGCAACCATCCGGTCGACTCGCTCGACCATCTCGGCGTCGAAGCCCAGCGCGACCATCTCGTCGACCGATCGGCGCTTGTCGATCCGCCAGAACAGGAGCCGATCGAGCACCGGGTAGCTGAATTCGCCCTCGCCCTCGTCGGTCTGGCCCGGCCACAGGTCCGCGCTCGGTGCCTTGCGCACGATTGCGTCGGGCACGCCGATGGCGACCGCCATCTGTCGCACCTGGCTCTTGTAGAGATCGCCGATCGGGTTGAACGCGCAGGCCGAATCGCCAAAGAGGGTCGTGTAGCCGATGAGCGATTCGGTCTTGTTGCCCGTCCCGACGACCAGCCCGCCAAACGTCACGGAGCGGTCATACGCGACGGCCATTCGCATCCGGGCGGCGAAGTTGCCGCGGCGCAGGCTGCTCGCGCCCTGCCCTTCGGCCCCCGCCGCGCCGGTCGCAGACTCGGTCCCGAAGTACCCGTCGACCATCGGCGTGATCTCCACGACCTCGCTCGAGCAGCCGAGCGCCTCGACGACCGTTTCGGCATCGGCTCGCGATGCCGGCGACGACGAGCGGTACGGCATCATCACCGCGTGCAGGTTCGCCGCTCCGATCGCCTCCGCCACGAGACAGGCCACGAGGGCGGAGTCGATCCCGCCCGACAGCGCGATGACGGTCCGCTCGAACCCGGCCTGCCGCAGCTGCCCGCGGATGAACTCGCCGATCACGCGACG